>CAZCBC010000103.1:0-2503 GCA_964496775.1 uncultured Oscillospiraceae bacterium | reverse complement strand
GAATGTCCACCTTGGCGCCCGGGGGCATCATGGCGATGATGTTATCCTTGTTTCTGTTGGAGGGGGTGGAGCGCAGGTACAAGATGCGATTACGCTGGGTGGCTACCTTGGCGCTGGTGTCATACAGGGTGGGGTCGTTTACATAGTGCAGGGCGCTGCCCGAGTACAGGCGGCTTAATGTTTTGTTTCCGGCGATGCCGTCGGCCTTCAGGCCGTTGATAACCTGGAACGCCCGCACCATCCTGGTGGTGGCGGGGCCGTAGCTGCCGTCGGTTTTCAGGCTGTAGCCCAGGTCGTTCAGTTTTTTCTGCATGCTCAGGACGCTGTCTCCCTTCATGCCGGGGCGCAGCGTGGCATAGGCGGCCTGCACAGGCGACAAGCTGAACAGCAGCGCCAAAAGGCACAGGCTGGCAAACAATCGTTTCATCCGCTTCATGCTCATATTCTCCCTCCTTTGGCTTAGGGCTATGGTTGTTACCTACATTATACAATAGAACAGGGGAAGTTGTCGCGTGTTCAGAGAAATAGAAATTCAGATGAAATGATGCTTTTGTTTTGGAAGAATTTTGTTTGCAGTCTACAATACTGTCTGGTAATATTATGCTGTTATTTAATAGGAAATCGTTTTGACTTGTTTATTGTCTTTATTGAGAGAGGTAATTATGATGAGTTCTAAAAAGGTGTTAAACAGATCACTTTGGCTTGGACTTATTCTTGCGCTTGTGCTTTTCAATTTCTCGTATGCTGAGAGCAGCGAAAGCTGGAATACGCCGCCTATTATTACTGAAGCTTATGAGCAAGAGCCAGGTAAGATTTATTTAGAGTGGGTAGGAACAGCATCTTTATATCAAGTATATATGGATGGGAAAAAGGTTGCATCAGTGAATGTTACCAGCGCACTGATTGACGTAAAAAAAGGAGCCCATACAGTGAAAATTATTCCAGTCCGAAAACAGGAAGGGAGTGATATAAATATGGGGGTTGCTAATCTCAACTTTGGCTTTACATTATCCGAAACTGTAACTGGAACTGCATCCGAGCCGCTTTCATTTGATTATTTACCGAGCGTGTTAAATGGAATTACAATGCCTGCTCCTTTGGCAAAGATGAGTTCAGACAGTGTAGTACTTCTTTCCTTTTTGGACAAGTACAGTTCAGATGAGTACTTAATCTCTATAAATGAAGGGGGAAACATTGGTTATATTCGTTTCTTTCCTAATGATGTAGGGCAAAATGAATATATTACCAAGGATGGTCCTAATGTTCTTGTACGGCTTGATCCGAATTATTTAATCGAAAAAAGCAATGTACAGATTGAGTTAGGAAAGAAATACACTTTTGCAATTCAACTTCGAAAGTACACAAAAAGTTTACTAAATGGTGAAAAAATCACATATGTTGTTCAAGAATCCAGAGCAGGAAAGGGATTAGAGTTTATACCTGTAGAAGCATGGAGTGTTGCTCCTATTATTAGTCAAGCTTTGCAAAATGGCGAAGGACAAGCAGTTATAAAATGGGACCATAATCCGGGCAATGGAATACAGTGTGAGTATAATGTCGTTCTTGTAGGAAAAGTGTTGGGAGTGAAAACAAATGAAACTGTGGTAGCTACAACAAAGGAAAAACAAGTAATAATAAATGATTTAGTAGATGGGCAATATTGTTATACGATTGTTCCACGCTATAATAATAGAAATGGTTCTCCTTCATTAGAAGCAAACGTTACGATTAAAAATAGTTGGGATTTGGCTCCAAACCTTGTCCTTACACAAGTTGCGAGTAATCAAGTTAGACTAAATTGGGATGCTGTAGCAGGTATTGAAGCTTATCATATAAAGGTATTAGCAGGAGATAATAAATCTCTGCTACAATTTGTGGATTTGGATTATAAAGATTACAAGGAATTTGAAGTTCCTGTATCAGATAAAAAAATGGAAACACTATTTACTTATGATGATGAGATAGACTTAGAAAAAGGTGTTAAGCTTAAGTTTGAAATATGGGGAACAAAAAAAGCAGTAAGTGGGGACGAATTAACAACAAAAGTCAAAAGCGAAACAATTACTATAAAATAATGTGATTTACATAAATTAATATTAAAGTTTTTCCGGATGGGGTACGGGGAAGGTGCTTTTTTCAAAAAGCATCTTCCCCGTTAAACTTCGCGCTCATATGGTGTGCGCTTCCTATTTACTTGTACCTTTCACCGCAAAATTCGCTTCGCTGTTTTGCTTGGGTTTTTTGGCGGGCTTTCTGGGCGTTGCCCAGACCCACCAAAGGGATGAAATCCCTTTGGAATCCCATCCTTAGGCTTGCAGCTTTGCGATGGCGGCGTCCACCCGCTTCAAGGTTTCTTCCCTGCCCAGCAGGTAGGCGATTTCCACCGCGCCGCCGGGGGTGGAGTTAAGGCCCGACAGGGCAATGCGCAGCGGCCACAGCACGGCGCCGTTCTTACGGCCTGCGTCGGCAATGGCGCCCATCAGTGCGTCGTGGATGTTTGTTT
>CAZCBC010000102.1:749-8803 GCA_964496775.1 uncultured Oscillospiraceae bacterium | reverse complement strand
GAATTGGCCAAGGACGAGCTGAACGGGAAGGAAGTCGTGTTTACCGACGACCCTGCCCAGTTTAACGGCTACCTCTTAAAGCCGCAGCTGCGCGTGCTGGGCCCCCGGTACGGCAAGCAGCTGGGCCAGATTTCCAAGGCCCTGGCTGAAACCGACGGCATCCAGGCCGTAGCCGCCTTTGACAGGGGCGAAAGCATCACCCTGAAGGTAGGGGAGATGGACGTGGAGCTCAGCCGCGATGATGTGCTGATTGAAACGGTGCAAAAGCCCGGCCTCGTCGCCCAGGAGGAGCGGGACATTACCGTCGCTCTGGACACCGTGCTGACGGCGGAATTGATTCAGGAAGGCTTTGCAAACCATGCGCAAGGACGCCGGTTTCGACGTGGTGGACCGCATCCGCGTGACATGCAAAGCTGATGACGAGCTGACCGCAGCCATTGCCGCCCATCAGGATATGATTAACTCCGTAGTGCTGGCTGAGACCTTTGCCTTTGGCGACGCCCCGGAGGGAGCCTATGCCCAGACCTGGGACATCAACGGCAAGGAAGCCACCCTCAGCGTGGTAAAAATATGACGGTGTTGGGATAAACAGGGTTATCTCATCGGTTAAGCTGTTCGTACGAACTACTATATGAATGTGCAAAAGAAAGCGGCGCGGTTGTGAAACCGTGCCGCTGCATTTTTGGCATTATTGCCCCAGGCTTTTCAGCTCCGCCAGGGTAGCGTCTAAATTGTCGCTGTGCCAGTTACGCGTGCTGAAACCGCTTTCGGTGGCGAGGGAGAGCAGGCCGCTGAAACGCAAGCCGCTGAGCTCCTTTTGCTGGGTGGTGAAAGCGAAGGTTTTATCCGATGTATGGATGTTGATATGGTAGTTCAGCAGATGTTCTTCCACTGTCACGCTGGTGATCTCTTTTTTAGGAAGGGCGCGATATTCCACCTCTTTCTTGGCTCCAATGTCCCAGTTGCTCAGGGGCAGCAGCAGAATTTCTTCTTCACAGATTTGCAGTACATAGAAGGAGCCCACAAAGAAGTTAATGATTTCTTCGGACAGGTTTTCCCCCTGGTACTTGACAAGAATAGCACGGTCTGCCTTCGGCTTGTATCCTGCTTTCACTACAGTATCCATGATTTTGTTTTGCTTTTCCATTGTCATTCTCCTCTCGTCATGAAGATATTTACAGGATAACAGACCAAGATGACAGTAAGATCAGAAAAGAATCTATGTTTGAGCCTGCCGTCGCAAATGCAGGCAAGGCATATTGAACGCAAAGAAAAAAGAAACTAAAGTTTCACTAACTTCTTGAGCGTTTCCTTTTCGTTTTGTATAATGGCATAAAAGGGGAGATGCACATGGATTCGCCTAATTTCGGCAAACTGTTCAAGGAGATTAGAATACGCAAGGGGTTCAAGGCCAATGAAGTGGCGGACGGAATCGTATCCGTTCAGTTTTTGCGGCGCTTTGAAAAAGGGGAGGCAGATATCCGCCTTAGCAATTTTTACTATCTGCTGGAGCGCATCCACATCAGCTTTGAAGAGTTCATGACGGAGATGGAAGTGCATTCCCTGGATTATATGCTGGATAAATTGGATAGAACCTTTGATAAAATCGTCCTCACCGGGGACACGATAGCGTTGGATACCATGATGGAGGATTTTGATACCCAATATCGCAAGACGGGAGAAATCCGGTATTTTCACTTTTGTATCATATGCAAAGCATTGTATAACAGCGCTTTTCACACGGATTTCCCTTTGGAAACGGATCGGCTTTTCGCCTATCTGCAGCGCTGTGAAACCTGGTCGAAATACGAGTTCTTTGTGGCAAAGTATACTGTGGACACCCT
Source organism: uncultured Oscillospiraceae bacterium (assembly GCA_964496775.1). Classification (GTDB taxonomy): domain Bacteria; phylum Bacillota; class Clostridia; order Christensenellales; family Aristaeellaceae; genus DTU024. Next base: position 6,959 of record CAZCBC010000102.1, on the reverse strand, counting down.
GTCGGATGCCCATATCCGCACCATGGGTTTAATGGCGTTGGAAAAAAAGGTAAAAAGCCGCAGTTTACGGGACTACGCTTTGGAATTCAGCTTTCAGGTGGCGCAAATACTCCTTCGCCATGGACAGATTGATTATGTGGCAGAGATCATTACCGCCTTTAGAACCAGTCCCCATGTGACACAGGATTTGGCAGACCTTGGTTTCAATATTGCCTTTCGTTTTTTGGAAGGTGTTCTGGCTGTTCAGCGGGGAGACGAGCGGGGACATGATATTTGCAAGGCAATTATTGGCTTCTACCGCGAAACAATACACTATACCGGCTACGCCAACAATCTGCAGCGATACTACCGACGCGTGTCCCAGGTGAAGCCTGATTCGAAAGAGTAGGTGGGGGTTGAGCCTCTACGCAGGTAGAAAGACCAACTCCCAGGCCGTTATCATTTGAGCAGAAGTGAAAATTGCATTGAACATTTTTGTGAAATCATGGACTTGACACAATGGTATTATAACAATATAATAAAAATACATTTATACGGTAGGGATTAGTTATAAATTAATACTGTTTCGAAAGTTTTGCTGAGTATATACACCTAACTGCTTTGTTGTTTATTGTTACATAATAACAAAAAAGGAGGACTTGAAAATGATTTTTGGATTACCGGCAATTCTAGGGTTAATTCCGCTTATCGTGTACATTGTCTTAGCCTTCAAAGGTAAAGATATCGCCTTTGTTGTGTTGCTCTGTACAGTCATTGGTGCTTTGATGACCGGGCAGGGGCCGATTGAATTCGGGGCGACTTTGTACTCCGCGCTCGGCTCGTTCATGGCTTTGGTTGGATTTATCATCATGATGGGAGCAGGGCTTGGGGAGGTTTTAAGACAAACCCACGTAGCTGATACCATCGTCACCACAATCATTACTCGTTCGGGTCTGAAGTCAAGAAAATCCTTGGTCATCGCAGTGATGTTTACCTCTTGCTTATTGGTAGCATTGCTGGGGACTTTGGCGGGTGCTAATGCCATCATCGCTCCAATTATCATCCCGATTGTAGCAAGCCTGGGCATTACGCCAAGTACACTATCTGTTTTACTGCACGGGGCTGGCGCAACCGGACTTTATTTAGGGCCATTTACGCCGCCTGTTGTTACCTATATGGCATTAACTGGTATTTCTTATGGAGAATTCCTGGTGCAGGCGGGTATTCCCATTTCAATTGTATTGTGGATTATTACATTTATTAATGCGAAAAGAACACAAAAGAAAACAGAGGGCTCAGAGGCGTATACGGCTGCTGATATGGCGGATACGAAAGAAGTCAACATTTCTCAAAAGGCAAAAAAAGCAACGGTGGTTTTTTTAATCGCAATGGTTGCTATGATTGCCTTTGGAATCATCTTTAAAGGCGGCGCCGCTTATGTTTTGACTGTTATGCTGGTTGTTTCATTTGCAACAGGTTTGGTTGGCGGCATGAAACCGGGTGAAATTGTGAGTGCATTAATCACAGGCGGCTCCAGGATGTATAAGATGTTCTTCATGTTTGTATTATACAGTCCGTTCATGGGTTATATCACTGCTTCAGGCGCCTTTACAGCCATAGCGGATTTGATGAACCCAATTATGGCTCAGGTCGGAACCGTCGGATTTTTGCTATTGTCAACCTTAATTGGTGTGTTTGGTGTTTCCGGTGCCGCAGTAGCCCAGGCTAAGGTGATGAACGATATGTTTGCCGTATTCGTTGCCAATATGAACATCCCAATGGGGTTGTGGGCATTAGTACTCTTGGTAGGCTCACAGATTACATCTTTTGCTTATCCCACAGGCGATATGGTTGGGCAGATGGGATTAGCCAGATCGAGCAGCCTAAAACCGATGTTAAAAAATGGAATGATGATTACGATCTTTACTATTCTGTATGTGTTCGTTAGAGGACTTGTTTACAGCTTTGCCGGAGTATAGGAGGGATAATGATGTTCAGTACTCAAAAAATTTTAGAGATAGCGCATAGCATTCCGGGCAGACATGGTATTGTAGTCGAAAAAGATGACGGAACTTTGCTTTTAAACCATAATCCTGATTTGGTTTTCCCGTCTGCGAGCACGATAAAACTGTTTATTCTATGGGCGGTCTACAAAAAAATTAATGATGGTATATTAAGCAGAGATACACTGATACCAATCACGGATACGCCGAAAGTAGGCGGGTGTGGAATATTACAGCAGTTAAAAACGCCAAACGTAAAGCTGACGATTCCGGATATTGCCAATTTAATGATCGTCTTGAGCGACAACATTGCTACAAACCTGATGATTGATCTTGCGGGCATGGATTATATCAATTCAGAAATACGGAAATATGGCTTTACTGAGTCAAAGCTTGAAAGACATATGATGGACGGAGAAGCTCGCAAAAGAGGCTTAGATAACTACACAACGGCGGGAGAGCAGATTCAAATACTGAAGAATATTGAAAATCATAAAGATATCCGCGAAGAACTACGTGAAGAAATGTTGCAGATGCTGGCTAATCAAATTCTTACGAATCATGCCGGTCAGTATTTGCCTTTAGATTATGCCTTCGCACACAAAACGGGCAATCTCGCCTCAACACTTCATGACACGGGCATATTGAAAACGCCGAATGGTAAGTACTATATCTCCATTTTAACTCATGATTTGGAGGATATTGTGGCAGGCAAGAAAAATATCAATCTGATAGCCGAAGAAATTTTCAAACAAATACGGGATTATGAATCAGCATAATTGCAATAGCCTGTTTACGCATTGTGAATGAACTTGCTCCATGCCAAACAATAGCAACTCCTTGGTCAAAATCAAGGAGTTGCTATTGTATTAGGATTAGGGAAAAAACCAAAAGAATGAGCGATTGTTGATTTATCAAAATGGTGAAAGGGCATAGAATCCCCAATTTAAGCATAGTTTTTCCAACTTTGATAAACTTGTGAAGGTTCGCGTATCCTTATCTAAATATGCTTCACATACACGCTGACTTTGCCGCCCTTGCAGGGGAAGTGGGCGCTGCCTGAATCGTCCAGGGTAATCATGCCCATGATGGTGCCGGTGGTGTCGTACCAGGTGGTGTTTTTGTGCTCTTCGCCCAGGGACATGTATTTGACGGCGTCGCCGCCATTGCTCATCACCACAGCCAGGCCGCTGTTTGGGTGGCGTTTATCCCCCTTGCGCACCCAGCCGATGCTGTTGTATTCGTCAAAGTAGTCTACTTCTTCGCCGTAGGCGTTGTACTTGCGGGCGGTCAGCAGCCTGTCCAGCATGTCCTTCTTGCCGGGGATGGGATGCTCGCCGCCGATGCCGTAGTAATCGCCGTAGAACAGGCAGGGATAGCCATCGTGGCGCAGCAAAATCAGGGCATAGGCCAGGGGTTTGAACCAGTCCTGCACCCAGCTTTCCAGCGCCTGGCCGGGCTGGGAGTCGTGGTTGTCCACAAAGGTGGCCGTGTTGAGGGGGTCCTCCCGCACCATGGTATTGTCAAATATGGTACGCAGGTCATAGTCCCGCCCCTTGTCGGCAGCTTCCTTAAAGCGGAAATGCAGCGGCACGTCGAACAGCGCCGTCATATCCCGGGTGCGCTCGATGTAGTTGTTCAGCGCTTCCACGTCGTTGTGCCAGTATTCGCCGACAAAGTACATGGGTGTATCGCTGCAAAGCCGCGCGTGGCGGATAAAGGCGCCCATAAACTTGGAGTCGATGTGCTTGATGGCGTCCATGCGCATGCCATCAATGCCCGTTTCCTTGATGAACCATTTGCACCAGGCGAAGGTTTCGTCAATGACGTCTTTGTTGCGGTAATCGACATCGGAAAACATCAGGTAGTCGTAGTTGCCCTTTTCCTTGTCCACATTGGAGGAAAACCCCTTGTTTTCGCCCAGAATCTTGTAGACGGCTGTTTTGCCCGTTTTGCTGTCAAGGTTGACGGCGGTAAAGTGCTCGTAGTTCCAGCGGAAGGTGGAATACTTGCCCTTGCGGCCGGGAAAGGTAAACTTGGTACAGCCGTCAATTTCAAAGGGTTCGCTCAGCTGCTTTTCCCGATCCGCATCGTCCACCATGACCACCTTAAAGGTTTCCGTTTCATCCGCCCCGGCTTTATGGTTTAGCACCACGTCCGCATAGGCCTGCAGGCCGTTTTTCTGCAGCGCCTTAATGGCGGCCAGGTACTGTTTCTTGGTGCCGTACTTGGTGCGTACGGTGCCCTTCTGGTTAAACTCGCCCAGGTCGTACAGGTCGTAGACGCCGTAGCCCACATCGCTGGACATGGTAGCCTTGCAGGCAGGCGGCATCCACACCCCGCCCACGCCCAGCTTCTTTAAGTGGGGGATATCATCAATCAACCTTTGGTAGTGCTTGCCGTCATCGGGCAGATACCACTCAAAGTACTGTATCATCACATGGTTGTCGGGCTGCTCCTCCCAGGCGAAGGGGTTGGCCAGGGGCACGCCCTTTTCTTCGGCCACCTCCTGGGCGATTTCCTGCACGATGTCTTTTTTTTCTTCGGGCAGCGTTTCCCAGATTTCCTGGTGCACGATGTCCTGAATCACTTCCAACCCTTGCTCATGCACGTTGGCGGCTTCAATTTTTTTCTCTATATCAATATCAATGTGGTTTTCCATTGTTAGAATCCTCCTTTGGCGTCCATTATAGGACAAGCTTATTATACACTATTTGATGACAAGTATGTAACAAAAATGTAAAAAATGGGCAACCTGATGACCAGGTTGCCCGAAAAGAAGGGAGGTATTGTGTTGATTACTTGCCTTCCTCGTTTATCATGACGGGGAAGATGGGGTCCATAAAGCGCAGCATGTTTTCCCTTAACGCCTTGTTGTTGGGGGAATTGGCCCAGAAACGGGCAAACTCCGTATCAACGGGCAGGGGATAGCGCCAGTAGTCCACCACGTTGCGCACCAGCATCAGCACATTGGTGTCGCCGCCCAAATCATACTGAATGCTGAAGGGCATGCCGAAGGCAAAGCGGCTGGGCGGATTGACGTAGGACTTAACAGGTACGTCGTTGGGCAGCACCACATCGGCATAGGAGCCGTACAGCCCCAGGAATTCCTGGCGCACCTTGGTTTCGCCGCCCTCGCCGTCGTAATAGTTGTGGTAGGTGATGGTAACGGTGTCGCCATAGACATCCACATACACTTCGCCGATTACATACATATTGCTGGCGACCAGCTCATAGGTTTGCCTGCCCTGCCTGGTTAAATCAAGGGGCGTAAACATGTACCATAAATCCGTCATGCCCGGCGTTACTTCCCGAAACTGGGGGCCGAAGGAGGAAGCCGTGTTGTTGCGCAGGTTTACATTGTGGTACTGGTTGTAGATGGGCAGCCCCTGAGGGGTAAAGTCTACCAACTTCTGGGCCACAAAGAGCTGGTGCTTGAAGCCGCCCTGGGTGGTAATGGTATAGCGGTACAGGTTGATGCTGCCTTTTCTGGGCAGGTTCTTGTATACCCTGGCCTTGATGGGCAGCGGCGCATCGCCGGGGTTCAGGCTAACATGGATGGTCTGCACGTTTACCTTAGCCGCCTGGTCATACACCTCAATCATCACATTGACTGCGTGGGGGCTTTGGTTAAGCAGGGTAAAGGCATCCGCTTCGCCCAGGGGGTCGGGGAAGGTTAACTCTTTAATAATCTCAACCTTCAGGCTGTCTGTGGCAGCCAGGCCGGTTATGGGCACCATGCCCAGCAACAGGGCGGATAAAAGCAACAGGGATAAAAGTTTTTTCATGGTATCTCCTCATTTCAGTGGGTTTCATCTATAGAACGCAGCAAGTCCCGGCTTTCTTGCATGGTTTTTTATTTCTTGTGTTTGTTAAGAATAATCATGGCGCAAAGCAAGGGGGAAGAAAGCCTGCGCGGCACAGGCGCCGCTTCTTGGGCTGCTTCTATCATCATTTTACCCAATGTTTTGAAGGGTAAAAGCGCAATATTTCATCCATTTTGGTATGCTGATGCCCCTCCTGCCTGGTGGACAATTGCCTGCTTTGATGATATGATATTTGCGTTTATCAAGGGAAGGGCATAAGGGGGAAAGCTGTATGATTGCGTTTGCTCAGACTTCCGATGCCCTGCGCCCCTGGCTGGGCGGAAACTTCTTATCCCATCACGCGCAGCTCCTTGAGCGCGTTACGGCCCGCTTGAACGCCTTTACCTTAAGGGACGAGGTGG
>CAZCBC010000102.1:0-730 GCA_964496775.1 uncultured Oscillospiraceae bacterium | reverse complement strand
CAAAATGCTTCTGCAAATGGATGACGATTTGTACGTCAGGCTGCGGGTCAGCGATTTTTCCCTGATGGTGGATGATGTACTGTATCTTCTGTTCCACCATTTGCCGCGGGAAATGCCCTATTTTATCATGATACGGGATTATTCCGTCCGCCACGGCAGCCTGTCCGCCCTCAGGGCTTTGTACCTGGATTACGCCATGTTCCAAACAGAGGAAGAATGGGCCACGGTGCGCAGGGTGATTACCTCCTGCCACGAGCCTTTCCGCTTCCGCGCCTGGATTGACCGCCAATGAAAGAAGGGGTTCCATGGGAAAAATCATTGCCATAGCCAACCAAAAGGGGGGCGTGGGTAAAACCACCACTGCCGTCAACCTGTCCGCCTGCATGGCGGAGCAGTTGTCCGGCGTCTTGCTGTGCGATATGGACCCCCAGGGCAACGCCACCAGCGGCATTGGCTACCGGGCAGAAAGCCAGACAGTTTACGAGGTGCTGGTTACCGGCCTGAATGCTCAGGAGGCCGTGCGCACCACCCAGATGCCGGGGCTGTCGGTGCTGCCCGCCGATATCCGCCTGGCCGCCGCCGAGGTGGAGCTGGTCAACGTTCCCAGCCGCGAGTTTCGCTTAAAGGACGCTTTGGCGCCGCTTAAGGACAAGTACCACACCATCATGGTGGACTGCCCGCCTTCTTTAGGTTTGCTTACCCTGAATGCCCTAACGGCAGCCGACAGCGT
>CAZCBC010000101.1:0-9005 GCA_964496775.1 uncultured Oscillospiraceae bacterium | reverse complement strand
TGACAGCGGAAACTGCTTCTTTTTGCCCAATAACACGGCGATGCAATTCTTCTTCAAGACGCATCAATCTTTCACCCTCTGCGGTGGTCATTTGATGTACGGGCACGCCCGTCCAGCTGGAAACCACCCTGGCCACATCCTCCTGGGTGATAATGGTCTTATTCTCTTCCCTGTCTTTGCGCCAGGCTGATTTTGCGTCGTACACCTGCTGGCGGCATTCACGTTCCGCATCCCGCAGAGAAGCCGCTTTTTCATAGTCCTGCTCTTCAATGGCACGGCGCTTTTCGCTCAGCAACTCTTGCAGTCTGTTTTCAACCTGCAGAATTTTATCCGGAACGTTCAGGGCGTGGATACGCCTGCCGGAAGCCGCTTCATCAATGAGATCTACCGCCTTGTCCGGCAAATACCGGTCATTAATATATCGGGCTGACAGTTGAACGGCCGCAGCAATTGCTTCGTCAGAAATAACCACGTGATGATGCTCTTCATACTTAGGGCGTAACCCCTTCAGAATGTCAATGCTCTCCTCCAGGGAAGGCTCCTCCACCATAACGGGTTGAAAGCGTCGCGATAGCGCACTGTCTTTTTCGATACTCTTGCGGTAATCGTTTAAAGTCGTCGCTCCAATACACTGCAGTTCGCCTCTGGATAGTGCAGGCTTTAGAATGCCTGCCGCATCGATGCTTCCTTCAGCTCTTCCGGCACCGACAATCATTTGAATTTCATCGATAAACAGCACCACATCATCCCTGCTGCGCACCTCATCTAAAATGCCTTTCATGCGTTCCTCAAACTCGCCGCGGTATTTTGTACCGGCAACAATGCTGCCGACGTCCAGGGAAATAATTTTCTTCCCTTTCAGCGTTTCAGGAACCGTTCCATTAACAATCATTTGAGCAAGACCTTCAACAACGGCGCTTTTCCCAACACCGGGTTCTCCCACTAAAACAGGGTTGTTTTTTGTCCTGCGGGAAAGTATCTGTACGATACGGGATGCTTCCTTGTGACGGCCAATGACAGGGTCCAGAGCATTTTCTTCTGCCATGCGGGTCAAATCTCTTCCGTACTTGGCAAGCAAAGACTGCTCCTCATCGCTATCTGATGGGTTGCTTTTTTCACGCTGCATGGACGCAACAGCGCTGTCCCGCAACAAATCTACATCACAACCATATACAGACAGGATACGAACCGCAACACTGCTTTGTTCCTGAAGCAGCATATACCATAAAAGAGGCGTTGTGATAGCCGCCATTTTATGCTTGTTCATATAGATGACTGCGTTTTCCATCAAGTTTTTCATTTTTGGCGTTAAGTTCAGCGAGGTGGGCTGTTCCTGTTCTGCTACATACAACTGCATGACAGCCTCCCGAACATTGCTTTCGGTGATATGGTCGGGTAAATTGGATATATCGTTCCTAGCCTCTTTTAATAGGCCAAGCAACAAGTGCTCAGTTCCTAGGTATTTATGTTTCATACCCATTGCCGTTTGCTGTGCGCTTTCCAGCACGCGTTGCGCTTTTGCGTTAAATTTTCCGTATAACGACATTTTATTTTTCCTCCATGCGCCTTCTGATTCTCTCGGCACGCAGATAATTACTTATATTTCTTTTCCCGCTTTCAGACTCATCCGGCAATGCATCCAAAAGCAGACGGTCAATTAAGGTTAGGGGTACATCCAAAACACGATTTTCTGCTCCCATACGCAGGTGAGACCAAAGGGTTAAAAACTCCCTTTCATTTATTCTGCGGGCGTATTTCAGAATACCGTAAGCTCGGAATGCCTGATCGATAAGGATGGATTCAGCGTTGCTGAACATTTTTTCACCCAGCAATTTTTCTCTGGCAGATAACATTTCTGCAGCCTCACGAACGCGTTTCTGTATGTCATCAATGCTGTAATTCGTTCTCTTGTTGCTGACAACATACAGACAGGAAGGATTCTTTTCGTCCGCTTGATTGATTGGCACTAAGGAGCAAGCTTTGTTTTGCTCAATATCTGTTGCCGCATGGCTGATTTGCTTCAGCGTAGTCATAATCGGGAGATGCAGGATGTAATGGATTTGAATGCCGGTTCCAGCAAAAAGGGGTCTCGCTGTCAGGTACTCTATTTGCTCATCCCATGCAGCAGGATTTTGCGAGAAGATTCTATTTTCTGCCTGATATAGTAACTCTACTATTTCCGCATCAATTTCTCCGCTTGACGTGATGCTCAGCATGACACCATCCTGACCATTAACCAAGATAGAGACATTCCCTGTTTTATCTTTAAGATGCAACAAAGTACCAACTCCAGGATTTTCCTGAAAAACATGAAACATTGCGGGTACTTTGCAAGGAAAGGCACCATCCAATTCGGGAGGCCTGTCATCCTCTTCAATCGCTTGCGTTACTCTGGCGAGGCTTGCTTCCTTCTGAGGCATGGACATTTTCCCCGGAAAAGGCATATCCGCAAAATTACGGCGCAGCGAAATTGATGTGGATAGAAACAGGTTACTCATGCGGGTTTTCTCCGCTATTAGCCAATTGCCTGATTTTATCGCGTAAAGCTGCCGCCTGCTCGTAATCTTCCGAGACAATGGCTTCCCTCAGTTGATGCGACATAAGCTCCAAGTCTGAGCCTTCCGGTTGTTTTTGAGAGTTCTCATCAGAGCCATTGTTAACATCTGTACTTAGTAATTGAATAATTTCGCCTTTCATTGCCTGATAACACGCGGGACAGCCAAGGGTATTGTTTTCATCCACTTTTGTAAGGGGCTGACTGCAATTTATACAAAAACGATCAGGAACATCCACAGAAGTCTGCTTCCCTTCTTCTTTTTTTACAAGCGATTGTTGAATGCCCAAGGCATGGAGTGTCTTGAAAAAATCCTTTTGCATCTTCATAGCGCATTCGGTGCAGATTGTTCTGGTATTTAAACGGCCATTATTGAGCACCTGGAAGACAATGTTCGCTTCGTTTTTGTGGCAAATTTCACAAATCATGGATGCTCCTCCTTTCCGTTGCGCATGGCGATACTTAACAACATGTGTTTCAGTACGCTGGCGCGCAAAGCGTCTTTTAAACGGATGGGAATGGGAATGGAAAAGGCCTGCGGGCTAAGTGCTGCATTGATCAAGCTGGCATCATGCGGCGTGATGATTCTGCTTTCAGCCAGTTGCTGAGACAGTATCTGTGCTGATTTTACATCAATCTCATCACCGATGCGTTCCGTCAATAGATAATCCAGATATTCGCCGTTTTTCCTTTGCAGACGTGTAATGCGAATAAACCCTCCCCCGCCGCGTCGGCTCTCGATAACATAACCGTGGTCCGGCGTAAAACGCGTTGAAAGCACATAATTAATTTGTGATGGCGAACAACTGAAGTATTCTGCCAGTTCATTTCGCTGCAGTTCTACCTCCAGCTGGTCCTGCGACATCATCTCTTTGATAAAACGCTCAATTGTATCGCTTAAACGCACGCTTCCACCTTCTTTCCAAGCTGAGAATCAACTTACCTTCTTTGACCTTTATATCATAGCATACTTTCCTTTCATTGGCAATACATTTATGGTTTGACAAAACTGCCATGAAGTGAATTTACAATCAGGCACATTTCATGTATGATAAGCGGGAACAATGACCAATACAAGTTAATCCAAGGAAAGGAGAATCGCATGGCAACGGTGACATATAAATGCCCTTCTTGTGGAAGTCCTTTAATATATGATGGGCATGTTCAGGAATTGGCCTGCCAAAGCTGTGGCAACACGTTTGAGGTGGAAACAGTTCAGCAGATCAACTCCATTGAACAGCAAAATGCCCAAAGCCCGGAAACTACCAATTGGCAGGTGGATGATAAACCTTATACCCACGAAGAGGTATCCCGCACTCGTTCCTTTTCCTGCTCCTCTTGCGGCGCAGAGTTAATTACAGACGAAACGACGGTTGCAACAAACTGCGCCTTTTGCGGCAGCCCTTCCATTATTCCAACGCAATTCGGTGAGGAGACAAGGCCTTCCCTGATTATCCCGTTCACAATTTCCAAAGAACAAGCCACGGCCAAGTTTCATAACTACTTTAAAGGGAAAAAACTCATTCCCAACTTATTCAAAAGAAACAATACAATCGATGAAATACGCCAGCTTTATGTGCCTTATTGGCTTTTCTCCTGCCAGGCAGACGCACAGATTACCTATAATGCCACCAAGGTTCATAGTTTCCGCCAAGGGCAATACCGTGTAACACGAACACGTCATTATGTTGTTCATCGGGCAGGGACGCTAAACTTCCGCAATCTGCCCGTCGATGCCAGCAGTAAAATAGACAATGCAATTACCGAGTCCGTTGAACCATATAACTTAGATGGAGCGGTCGATTTTGTTCCGCAAACCCTTTCAGGGGCACAGGCCAACCGCGCCGATGTATCCATTGAGGAGTCTAAGCGCCGTGCAGACCAGCGCATTCAAACAAGTACTGAGATTGCCCTGCGCCAAACGGTAGTTGGCTATACTTCGGTTATTCCGCGCTCCATTAATGTACGTATTCCTGATGGCAAAAGCGTGCCTGCTCTCTATCCTCTGTGGCATATTACCACTAAAAAGGAGAACAAAACATATACCTTTGCTATCAATGGCCAAACAGGCGAGTTAACCTGCGATATCCCCTTTTCCATGGCGAAATTGCTTACCTGGTTTTTGGGGATAACAGGCGGCATTACAGCTACTGGTTTTCTTGTTCTGCTTGTGCTCGCTTTGATGGGGGTGCTCAAATGAAACGACTTTCTATTTTAATGATATTTATTGTGCTTCTGCTTACTTTGATACTGCCTGTGCAGGCACAGGAGCTTCGGCATGTGTATGATAACGCCGGTACATTTACAGCCGCTGAAATCAGCAGCCTCGAAAAGGAGATGTCAGCCATCTATGATGAGTTTGGTGTTGACACCATGATTGTAACCACCAACAACTCAAAAGGCATGGCGGCAGACTACTATGCTGCTAATTTCTACGAATCAGTCCGCCCCTATGAAGACTTCCATCACTATGTCAGCTTCGCTTTCTGTTTTGATATTGGCCCGCGAGGCAGTTATGGGGAAGCCGCCTATGGCAAAATGAAGCAGCTTTTAACTAGTCGCGGGGATGATCAATTATATGACCTCCTTGCGCCCTACCTGCCAAGCAGGGACTATGCGCCTGCAATGCATGATTATCTAAAGTACATCAGGAAGTCTTTAACTCCTCGTACACCGCTGGAAATTGCCGGAAGCAACATGATCTATGTGGTGATTGGAGCGGTCATCGTTGCAGGGTTTGTGGTGGCATCTTTTTTAAGCAACATGAAAAGAGCAAAGAGCAAAGCTAACGCCTCGTTATATGCTGTGAAAAACAGCCTCAACTTAAGGCAAAGCAACGATATTTTCCTCTATCAGACAGAAAGTCGGACAAAGATTGAAAACAAATCCTCCGGGAGTGGAGGCGGTGGACGCAGTTTCAGCAGTGGCAGCGGTCGTTCATACGGCGGAAGAAGCGGCAGTTTGTAAATACCTCGGGCAGCTAAAGAAGCTGCCTATTTTATTTAGTGGAAACGAGAGGAGCGCCTGTGATTGCACTGAAAATCTTGCCTGCGATGGGGGCCGCGACAGCGCCTCCTCCCCCGGCCTCCATGACAACCACGCAAACCGCATAGGGGTACTTCGGCTCATCGATAAAGCCAACAAACCAAGCGTTGCTTTCCTCTTGACTGTCTACCTCTGCAGTGCCCGTCTTTCCACAAATACGATGCCCTATGATATTTGCTCTGGTACCTGTTCCGGTGGTTACAACCTGGTTCATATAGTCCGCTATCAGGTCTGCATCCGCGCGGCTAAGGGGATGCAGGTATTGCTTGGGTGTAAACTGTGCTTTTATCTCATTGTTGATAGAAGTAGCCCTTAACAGCAGTTTAGGCTCCATCATTACTCCATCATTCGCGATGGAGGATGCAATCATACACATATGTAAAGGGGTAATCTGTAGTGCGCTCTGGCCAACACCAGTCCAGGCGATTTCTTTTTCAGTGCGATTATGCTGTGGATAAACAGAGTTTTCCACAACAAAATCCTGGAACAAGAAATAATCACCTATTCCAAATTCCTTAGCTGTTTTTGAAAGCGTTATATCTCCCAGTTCCTGCGCCAGTGTCGCGAAAGTGATATTGCAGCTAACTGAGAAAGCACGACTGAGAGAAAGTTTCTTGTGTACAGCGTTGCCGGCATCCCGCATCACGCTATCAGTAAAAGCAAGTTCACCTGTACAATAATAATCTTTGGTTGCGGCGCCGGAAATATTTTTAAGTGCCGATGCTAACGTAACAATCTTAAAAGTGGATCCCGGGGCACTTATCCAGCGGGTTGCGTTATTCCAAAATGGTTGCATGGGGTCTGATTTGACGGCGTCTGTAATGTTGTCCGGGTCAAAGGAAGGGAAACTTTGTGAGGAAAGCACCTCCCCGCTACGGTAGTTCATGACAACAACCGCGCCTTTTTTGTCCTTGGGGAAAATAGAGGCAATGTATCTGGATAAATTGCTGTCTATGGACAATACGAGGTTGTTACCATGCAACTTTTCCCCTTTCAAGGCATGTGCAAGGCGCTGAAAGTAGGATACGTTGAAACCATACAGGTAATTTGACATAAAGGATTCCACACCGTATCCAACATTATTCAACCTGTCCCCTACCACGTGGACAACTGCGCTACGTATGGCGGGATCCTGGTGGTAGACGCGCTTCCCTTGGGCGTCGGTAGTTGCCAGCACCGTCCCATTGCGGTCCATAATATTGCCGGGTATGGCGCTTGACTTCATTTCCCGCAAGTAGGTATTGGCGCTGGAAGAAAACCAGCGGTTGCCCTGTGTCAGCACGCTATAAGCGCCAAAGGCAATCAAGCTGAACAATAAAACGACCATTCCAATGGCGACTACCTTGATATGATAACGAAGCCGTTTCATAATAGCTCATCCCCTATGGTGGCAATGTGGGCATCCTGGGCAATATGGTCCTCATTGATGCTTTCAATGCCCTGCAATATACCAATCAAACTTAAGCTGGATAAAAGGGACGTTCCGCCATAGCTGATAAAGGGCAGTGTAACGCCGGTAATGGGGATGAGGTTAATGTTACCACCAATAATGACAAAAGTTTGAAAAGCGATAAACAAGGAACACCCCAATGCGGCAAGGCTATGGAATCGATGGTTGCAGCGGGAACTGATCCCTATTCCCCGGATAAAGATGATGATATATATCAAGATGATGCAAATGCCGAAAATAATACCAAACTCGTTTACGATAAACGGAAAGATGGAGTCAGTGTCTTTGGCCGGAATTTTGGATGCATTGCCCGCTCCCAGCCCTAATCCGAAAAGCCCTCCATTTACTATGGCTAACAGGGACTGTACCGTTTGAAAGCCTTCATTTTTATAGTTTCCCCATGGGTTTATCCAGGCAGTCAATCGCCTATCCAAATGAGCAAATCCCATACTCTTCAGCCACGTGTAGCCAATCACGCCGCCCACCATAAAACCGCCAAAGCCCGATGTCAGCAAAAGAAAACTGCCTGTCGCTGCGTACATCATCAGCAAAGACACAACAAAATATAAAAGCGCCGTTCCCAAGTCTTTCTGCAGCAGTAAAAGGACGAGACATAACCCTGTAAATACGATAGACATCAGTACCTTGTGCTTTGATAATAGATATGCGTTTACCGCAATTAATATCACCTTGACGATTTCACTGGGTTGAAAATTGATGCCGGCAAGAATAATCCACGCCTTTGCCCCGCTAATTTCTTTGCCGATAACAATGGGCAAAGCCATCAGCAGCAGCCCGCCGACCGCGGCCAGCACAATTAATATTTTAAACCTTCCAAGGTGGCGAATTGCCAGCATGCATAGGACCATGGCCAATATGCCTGCCCCATAGTTGATGGCCTGATTGATGCCTTTATCCGGACTCATGCGGTAGAGCACGATAACCCCCAGAGAGCAAAGCAGGTTGACCAGTGATAACAACAGACTATCTGCACGAAAAAACTTTGGGATGATAATCGAAGATGCAAGGAAAATAAGCGGGACGGATAAAGCCATGATTAAGCTTTGCACACTCATATCTCTTAAAGCAAGCAAAAAGAAACCACTGCCCACAAAGAGCGCAATGGACCCTATCATGCGCTTGCCGGGTGGCCGTTTAGTTTTCAGCATTATTTGTACTCCTGTCTTGTGGATAAGGATGTAACATTCCTGCCCCCTCAGGTGGTATCAACGGCGCTGACAGGGGGGTTACATGCCCATCTTGCTCCGTCGATTGCCATGTATATTCATCGGGAGATATCGCATATGACCAGGCGTCATCCGCACTCATTCCTGCATATACATCTTGCCACGCCTCTGCAGAATATAAATCAAGCTGAATATTTTCATCTAACTGCCCGCTTCGTTTTATGGGTATATTGAGCCCGGCAAACAAACGAAAACGAAGTTGATAGGAACCAAGTTCCAGCTGGGAGCCATGAAGCGCGTAACAGTCTCCACTCACCTCTTCACCATCCAGGAGGATGCCATGGCGTTTGCGCACTGCATGTATATGAATACCCCTGCCTTCCACTAAACGAAACAGTACTTTTTTTCGTTTCAGGTGTTTAAGATAGATATCCGCAGAGTGGCTGCTGCTGATGATTCCCTCCCGGGGCAGAGAATAACTGCTTCCGGTATTCATGTCTACAAGTTCACCAATCAATCCGGCATCAGGAAGAGAGCGCAGTGTTTTTCGATACGCGCGCCGTTCGTTTATTAACCACATGGTGGCTCTGAAGGTGATCATTACAATCAAAAAAACAAACCAATAACGCATAAACATTGCGACTAGTTCATAGGTTTCCTTTTGCAGGATAATCACCTCCAGTTTCCAGGCTATTATAACACAGGATGGAGCGTATAAAAATAAAAAGCACCTAAAAGGTGCGTAAAAATGGAGGCGCCATCCAGATTC
>CAZCBC010000100.1:8237-9086 GCA_964496775.1 uncultured Oscillospiraceae bacterium | reverse complement strand
TTGCTCGTGCGAAGTTCAACATAGGGCTGACCAACCTGATCTACAACCTGTGCAGATACGTAATTTTGAGTCGTGGAATGCCCACCGCAGGATAACCATGCCCAAATCCAGGAAAAGAGTTGATTTTAAAGGAAATACTAAGCAATATCCGTTACTTTGGTAGGAGATCAAGGGGATCGTCTTTAAAAAAACTATGAAAACTATTTACTGATT
This sequence comes from uncultured Oscillospiraceae bacterium, assembly GCA_964496775.1. Classification (GTDB taxonomy): domain Bacteria; phylum Bacillota; class Clostridia; order Christensenellales; family Aristaeellaceae; genus DTU024. Next base: position 8,873 of record CAZCBC010000100.1, on the reverse strand, counting down.
CCGAAAACGCTGGTTTTTAGAGGTTCCCATATGTTATTAACTCACGGTTTTTCTTGCACATGACTATCGGGATTTACTTGTTTTTTATTTCATCCAAGTATTTTGTCATCTTTTTCTTGATACGCTGTAACGCATTATCAATTGCCTTCACTTGTTTTTGCAATATAATGGATATTTCGGCATAACTTTTCCCCTGCAGGAAGTGCCGCAGCACATTTCTTTCCAAAGGTGATAATGTTTGCCTGATGTGATTCTCAATGCTGCGCAACTCCTCCTGGTTAATAAACAGCTCCTCGGGGTCGCTGACGTGAACCTGAATAATGTCTAATAGTGTTCTGTCGCTATCGTCATCGTACAGCGGTTTATTCAGAGAGACATAACTGTTTAGCGGAATATGCTTCTGCCTGGTAGCCGCTTTGATAGCAGAAATCATCTGCCGCTTAATGCATAGTTCAGAAAACATGTAAAAGGATGCTTGTCTTTCGGGCTTATAGTCTCTGATTGCCTTGTATAGGCCAATCATACCTTCCTGAACCAAATCCTCATGGTCTGCACCAATGAGAAAATAACTGCGCGCCTTCAAGCGGACGATCCTTTTGTATTTGTTCAATATGAAGCTTTGCGCATCACAATCGC
>CAZCBC010000100.1:6890-8227 GCA_964496775.1 uncultured Oscillospiraceae bacterium | reverse complement strand
TGAAGAACAATTTCCTCATCGGAAAGTGAGGAAAAATATTCCTCAGGGCTTTTTACTTCTTTGTACAAATGTATGCTCGTCATCTCACATCTTGCGCGCGCAGAATACCGCGTGCATCAGTATGCCTGCGGCTATCGAGGCATTCATTGATCCGATCTCACCTACCATAGGGATAGAGACGATTCCGTCACACTGGCTTTGTACTAGTTTGCTAACCCCTTCCCCTTCGCTGCCAATGACCAGACCAATCCCAGGGGTAAAATCTACCTGGTGATAATCCTGCCCTTTTTGATGAAATTACTTTCAAACTGCTCTATGCCTTGGAATAATTACGCCATGCGCACCAGTACAGGCCGCAGATCTAATGATTGCGCCTAAGTTATGCGGATCAGTAATCTGGTCAAGAATAATAATGAACGGCTTTTCCCCTTTGTCCTTTGCGCTTTGCAGGATGTCGTCCAGCGTAGCATACTGATATGCCGAGGCGAAAGCCACCATGCCTTGATGGTTTCTTGCAAGGTTGTCTAAATGGCTTTTTTCTACCACTTGAACGCGGATGCCGGCCTTTCTTGCCATGGAGAGTATCTCCCGCGCAGAACCGGACATGTCAGCATCAACAACCATGAGTTTTTCAATATCACGGCCTGATTTCAACGCTTCCCGAATTGGGTTCCTTCCAAAGAGAAGTGTTTCATCCCTCTCCGCAGACTGTGGCGAAACCAGCATGCGCTGTTCTGGCTGCCTTTGCATAGGCGCTTTTCTTCCAAAGGAAGGACGGAAATCCTGTGCTCGTTGTTCTTTACGTTCGCCGATTTTACGAAAGGGATACTGCTCAACAGTGTCCGCTTGTTCCGCCCTGGTGTACCTTGTATTCCCCTGAGCAGGGCGTTCGGGCTTGCTGTATCTTGCGTTGCTCTGAGCTGGACGTTCTGATTTATTGTTTGTTCTGCCGCTTGGATTTTCGGAATAGCGGTTCGTTTTAGCATAACGGTATTCCACATTTCTCTCGGGGGTACGATTGTTTCCTTTGCGCTTGTTCTTTGAGTCAAATTTATTATTGTATGCCATTGTTATCTTTCCTTTTTATACTTTTTACGGACTTCGATTTGTTTCCCACAGGTTTTGCTTCCTTCGGGACAAGCTCCACGCAAACATCCGGGGCCTGCGTTAGCAAATAAAACGGGAGACTGCTCCTTGCAAAGAGTCAGCATGGCGTCCGCTAAGTGTCGAATTTCCCACTGAGCGCGATTACAGCAACGGAGACTAAAAAAGTGTAACAATTCCCTGGCATTCATTGTAAATACCAGTTTTGTTTCGCAGGCACCAGGCAATACAAA
>CAZCBC010000100.1:0-6880 GCA_964496775.1 uncultured Oscillospiraceae bacterium | reverse complement strand
CTCATTGCCCTGTTCCCCTTTTTCGAGTTTTTGCTGCCATTGTGTATACCAGGAGTGTATTTGCTGCATTTGCCCCTTGTATTCATTAACTGCATCTTCACCTAACGCAGCAATGCGTGGTGGTAAAATGTAGTTAAAACCTTGCTCGTAAGAAACATAGCGCTGACTTTGCACGCTGTATGACGCCAGGCGATGCCGAGTCAGTTGGGCCAACAAAACGCGGCTGACGCCTTCCACGCCAAATGTAAAAGATATATGTTCTATAACAGAAAGGTGACCGGAAGACAAAATTCCATGCAAAAATGCCTCCTGGTCATTGGCGGAAATTCTTTCTTCAAGTTGCTCGATTCCGGCTTTTGAATAACAAAGCTTTGCCGCCATAGCAGCAATCTCTTCCTTCTTCATTGAGCATGAAAGCAGTTTTACATTCAGTTTTACCTCAGGCATGGGCATCCTCCGTATTTATTTGCGCTATTATTTGAAATAATTCATGCAGCCGGTCATCCTTGTTCAGCAAAAATAGATATCCAATCAACGTTTCCAGGGCAGTAGCATATGTGTATTCCTTTGGTGTTGCGGACTTAGGCAATGCATGCTTTGTTTGTGCATTTCTGCCCTTGCGCACAACATCAAGCTCTTCTTCCTGCAGAAACGGCAAAAGCCCCATAAGATACTTCGCCTGAGAGGCGGCACATACCATAGATGTGGCCTTCGTGTGCGTGCTTTTTAATTTCTTGTTGTCGGCTATCAGATGCACCCTTACCAGCAGCGTATAAACCGCGTCACCGACATAGGCAAGTTGAAGAGGGTGCAGCGCAAGCACTTCTTTCTCTGAAAGCATACTATTCCTGAGTGGTCTTGCAGTACATGGAGGGACTCATACCGACAATGTTTTTAAAGGTTTTTGAGAAATGGTAAGGATCATTCATCCCCACTTCTGATCCCGTCTGTTTAACGGTATACCCTTCCTTTAACAGTGTTTTTGCCCGTTCCATTTTGCAAAATAACTGATAGCTTTGCGGCGGCATGCCCACTTCCGCTACAAAACGCTTCCTGAAAGTTTCTACGGGCATTCGGCTAATATTCGCCATGTCGCTAAGAGAAAAGCTGTCCTGGTACTGGTTCTTTCTCATTGCATCTACCACTTTGGCGATTTCATGCGAAAGAACAGCATCCATTGCAACGGGCTGACCACTATGGGACGCGAGCATCGCCCAAAGCAACTGCTGCAACTGCGCGGATGCGCCTTCCTGGGACGCCTGAATGCGCACAGTCGCTTGAACGATATGGCGTGCTAACTTCATTTGCGACGGCAGGGCTCCCTGCTTCATGGGGCGATGAGAAATGGCACCCATCTGGCGCATAAACTTCTCAGCCAAGCGACCAGAGACAATCATCCAGATAACGCGGGTTTCCTGAGACGCTGTCAAGACGGCACCCTGTGTATTGGGAGGAATCATGCAACAGTCCCGTGTTTTCATCTGAAAGCGAATATCGTTAGCTTGGAAATGGCAGTCTCCATTTTGCGTAACCAGCCATACCCAGGCCTTCTGTTCTTTTAAAGCATGAACTCCAATGGGCAACATCGAGGAACCAGCAGCCGCAATCCACACGCCGCTTTCCTCTGCGAGACTGTCTGGCTGGTGTCCGCCTTCAACATTGAAGGGGGTACTTTGCGTGTTATCATACTCCAGGGTAAACATAATTGATTCCGACATTTTAAACCTCCTGTGTGTCGACATTGCTATTATAAATACCAAATTATACAATGTCAATAAAAGCTTCCAAATTATACATTAAAATTAAAATAGGACCCTTTCGGATCCTACTGGCGGAGAGTCAGGGATTTGAACCCTGGAGACGCTATTAACGCCTACACGATTTCCAGTCGTGCGCCTTCGACCACTCAGCCAACTCTCCAATCGCTGACGCAAGCGGTAATATACCACATTTAGCCTTTTAAGTCAATGCTGAAACGAGATTTCTTGACAATAATTCAGAATTCAACCATAATGCTTTTTGTGGGAGGGATGGAATGGTAACTATTCATGCCGTTGAGCCTGGCAGCCTGGCTAATCGCCACGGTATTTCCAAAGGTGATATCATCGAAACAATCAATCACGAGCAAGTGCTTGATTGTATTGATTTTCAGGCGCTGACTGCCACAAAGCATGTCTGCTTACAAATTTTAAAGCCTGATGCGACAACCCGGGAAGTACACATTATTAAGGCTACTTCTGCGCCGCTTGGCATAACCCTTACCTCAGAGGCTTTCCCCCCGCCCCGTGAGTGCGCAAACAATTGCGTCTTTTGTTTTGTTGATCAAATGCCGGAGGGGATGCGCCCTTCATTGTATGTGAAAGATGATGATTGGCGCTATTCGCTCATGATGGGGAGTTTCATCACGCTGACAAATGTTGGCGAGCGTGAGTTTAACCGCCTGCTAAAGAGAAAAGCCAGCCCTCTGTATATTTCTGTGCATGCAACAGATGAAAATGTGCGCTGTACAATGTTGAAAAACCCGCACGCCGGCAAGTTGTTAGACAGGTTGCACACCCTTGCAAGCCACGGCCTCCGTTTCCATGCGCAAGTTGTTCTTTGCCCCGGAATAAATGACGGTGATATCCTGATAAAAACTTTGGAGGATTTATTTACGCTACGCCCCCATGCGTTGAGCGTTGCACTGGTGCCTGTAGGCTTAACAAAATTTCGCAAGAATTTACCGCAGCTGTCCGGTTATACAAAGGAGCAAGCTCAAGAAATCATTCGCGTATGTGTTCAGTATCAGCAACGCTCCTTAAAAGAGTATGGCAACCATTTTGTATACCCAGCCGACGAGTTTCTTAGTCTAACTTCGACACCAATTCCTCCCGCAGAACACTACGATGAGTTTCCCCAAATCGAAAATGGTGTTGGCATGCTGCGCTTGTTCGAAGATGGACTAAAGGCAGCAGCAGAAGAAGTACAAACGCCTGTAAAGCAAAGAACAATTTGTATTCCCTGCGGTACATCCCTTGCGCCCTACATGCGGCGCTGGATGCACGAATACGCGCCTGATGGCGTGACAGTAACCGTCGAGCCTATCATCAATCATTTCTTTGGCGAAACTGTTACTGCAACGGGGCTCATTACAGCGCAGGATTTACTTGAGCAACTGCAAGACATACAAGCGGATGAGGTGCTCATATCCGATACCATGCTGAACGATGAGGGAACACTTTTTCTGGACGATATGAGTTTTTCCGATTTCAGGCAAAAACTGGGAATTCCATGCACCGTCGTTCCCAATCATGGCGAAAAGTTATATTACGCTTTATGCGGTCATCATAAAGGAGATTAGAATGAAACAAAACATACCCATCGTGGCCATTGTCGGGCGGCCTAATGTTGGGAAATCCACCTTTTTTAACGTCATATCCGGTAGAAGAATCTCCATTGTCGAGGATACTCCCGGGGTAACAAGAGACCGGGTGTACGCGGATGTAGAGTGGTGTGGCAGACGCTTCACCTTGGTGGATACCGGTGGTATCGATATGTTGAGTGAAGATGTGCTGCTGTCACAAATGCGCTATCAGGCACAAATCGCCATTGACACTGCGGACGTTATTTGCTTTTTCACTGATGCCCGTGCAGGGTTGACGCACCAGGACGAGGAAATCGCAAACTATCTTCGCGCTGCGCAAAAGCCCGTATTGCTTGTTGTTAACAAACTGGACTATCAAGGGTTGGAAGAAAATATCTATGAATATTACGCCCTTGGCATGGGCAATCCTATTGGAATTTCCAGCACCAATATGTTGGGTTTAGGCGACTTGCTGGACCAGATTGTTCTTCACCTTCCTCCGCAAGCGGAAAATGAAGCTGAAGAGAATGATCAAACCATTCAGGTCGCTATTGTAGGAAGACCCAATGTGGGCAAAAGTTCCCTCGTTAACAAACTGCTGGGGCAAGAAAGGGTGATGGTCAGCGACATTCCAGGAACAACGCGCGATGCCATAGACACTTATTTCGTACATCCACAAGGGACGGCCTATAACTTAATTGATACCGCAGGCATACGCCGCAAGCGAGCGGTGGAAGACGGCACCATTGAACGCTACAGCGTCATCCGAAGTTTCGCAGCCATCCGTCGTTGCCATGTTGTGCTGCTCGTTATTGATGCCAATGACGGTGTTACGGAGCAGGATACAAAAATCGCCGGAATTGCCCGAGATGAGGGCAAAGCATGCATTGTTATCGTAAACAAATGGGATGATGTGGAAAAAGAAACGGGCACATTGGAAAAGTACCGCAAAGAAGTGTTGGACCGCTTAAACTTTATCGCCTATGCCCCGGTACTCTTTATCTCAGCACTTACCGGTCAACGTGTCCATCAAGTATGGGAGGAGATTGATAAGGTTTACGCCCAGGCCGGGAAACGTATTCCTACAGGTTTGCTAAACGATGTAATTGGAGACGCACAGATCTCCCTCCAGCCCCCCATGACTGGAGGCAGGCGGTTGCGCATCTATTACAGCACGCAACTTGGCGTATACCCGCCGACCTTCATTTTGTTTGTTAACGATCAGGAATTGATGCATTTCGCATACGAGAGATACCTTGAAAATCAAATGCGGAAAAGCTTCGATTTCACTGGTACCCCCATTGTCTTTAATTTACGTGAAAGAAAGGAAAATCAATAATGCTTGGTTATATCGTCTGTGCTGTTATCGGGTATTTGTTGGGTTGTTTCTCAACCGGCCTTATTTTATCTGGTCGGGAAGGTGTTGATTTGCGCAAGGAAGGCAGCAAGAGCACAGGAGCAACCAATGTAACACGGGTTATGGGTATACGCCATGGCGCCATAACCTTTCTTGGAGATTCGCTGAAGGGACTGGTTTCCGTGTTGTTAGGTTCCCTCCTGATGGGACGAAACGGTGCCATCCTCGCTGGCCTGTTCACTGTGATCGGACACAATTGGCCCGTTTTCTATCAATTTAAAGGCGGGAAAGGTATTGCAAGTTCCTGCGGCATTTTGCTCTTTTTGTTCCCGGTTGAAGCGCTGATTGGCTTTGCGTTAGCTATTGCTGTTATCTTTATTCTTCGCTATGTATCGGTAGGCAGTCTGGTATTGCTAAGCACTGTAGCTATCCTGACAATGTTTACCCGGCCCTTTTGGCCTGATGCAGCGTTTACTGCTTTGCTCCTGGTGGTAGGTGTGTGGCGCCACCGGGCCAACCTTAGCAGACTAATTCAAGGGAAGGAAAATAAATTCTCCATTAAAAAATAATTACAGTGTCCCTTCCTGAATCAGCCCAAGTAAATCAATATCCTTTAGACTGCCCGCAGAAATATTAGCCTGCGGGTTGTTTTTTGCCGCGCCAACGCCCAGGGTTTTCATTCCAGCCCGCTTCGCTGCTTCAATTCCAGAATCCGCATCTTCCACTACCAGGCAGTTTTCCTGCGGAATATTCATCCTGCTTGCCGCCAACAAAAACACCTCCGGGTCGGGTTTGCTTCGGCTGATATCGTTCCCATCCGCAACAGCATCAAATATGTCGTCAATGCCCAGTCTTTGAAGCAATGTCGGTGCATTTTTGCTGGAGGAACCCACAGCGATTTTAATCCCGTTTGCCTTTAACGTTTTCACCGTATGTAGCGCGCCAGGCAGTAAATCATCGCTCGTCAGGGACTGGATGAGTTGAACATAATAGTTGTTTTTCCTTGTGGCCATTTCTGTTTTTTCTATGCTGGAATAATCTTTATTGCTCTTTTCCAGAATGATGTCCAAGCTTTCCATGCGGCTGACACCCCTGAGCCTTTCGTTTATTGTTCTATCAAAGGGGATGTTTTCTTCATCTGACATCCTTTTCCATGCTTGATAATGACATTCATCAGTTGATACCAGTACGCCGTCTAAATCAAATATTACTGCTTGTATCATTCACTCACCTCACTTAGTTTTTCATGCATTATATCACATCTTCGATATCTTTGACTGCTTGACAGAATTTTTCATAACCCATATAATCTTCTTGCAATGAAGGGAAAAAGTACCCATTTCTCCGCTTGAAGAGAGTTTTCGGTTGGTGCAAGGAAACAGCGGCAAAGGCGAAATACCTCCCCGAGCTTGACATTGAAGGCATAGCTGTGTAGATGTTCAACGGTGCGCCGTTTATAGCGTTGGAGTATTCCGATAAGAACGCTTTTGCGTTAAATGGAAGTGGTACCGCGGTTTTCGCCTTCCTTCAGTTTTCTGAAGGAAGGCTTTTAACAAAAAGGAGGAAAGACAATGACAAATACAAGATTGCAGTTTTCCAAACGCATGGAACCCATTACAGGCAGTGCCATTCGTGAACTACTCAAGTTAACGGCGAAGCCAGGCATGATCTCCTTTGCCGGAGGTAACCCTGGAAACTTTGCATTGCCCGATGAAATCCTTGCAGAAATCGCCCAGGAACTTTTCCAAAAGGAAGGCAAAAAGCTGCTTCAATATGGCCCCACGGAAGGCTATCGCCCCCTTGTTGAAACCCTGGTACACTACGTCCAGGAGGAGTTTTCCGTCTCTGCCTCTTCAGAAGAGATACTTCCTGTATCTGGTTCTTCACAGGCGATGGATTTAATATGCAAAGCTTATCTAAACCCCGGTGATACCGTATTAGTTGAAAGCCCCACATTTCTTGGAAACATCCAGTGCATGCGGATTTTCGAGGCTAATATCGTCCCTGTGCCCAGCGACGAAAACGGGTTAATCATCGAAGAACTGGAAAGGCTAATGAAAGAGCACAAGCCCAAGATGCTCTATACGATTCCAACCTTCCAGAACCCGACCGGTATCACCCTGTCACTTCAAAGGCGTAAGGCCATTGCTGAATTAGCGGCCAAATATCAGATGTTGGTC
>CAZCBC010000099.1:0-9439 GCA_964496775.1 uncultured Oscillospiraceae bacterium | reverse complement strand
TAGTGCCCCCAGAGGTCCGGGCGATTGGTCATGGACTTGTTGTCAATTTCCAGCAGGACATCATCCAGCTGCAATACATCGGCAATCTGGTCACCGGGCTGACAGTCAAAGGATGAAATGTCCATGATTTCATGGTCATCCTTCGCGGGGAACAGGTCTTCCAAGTCCAATTCTCCGGAAGCGCAAATCATTCCTTCGCTCAGGACACCCCGCAGCTTCGCGGGTTTGATTTCTACTGGCTCACCCTCGCCGTGCCAGCGCACCATGGCGCCGGGCACAGCCACAACAACCATCATGTTTTTTTCAAGGTTGCTGCCGCCGCAGACGATGGTGCTGGGTTCTTCCTTGCCCACATCCACCATGCAGATGCGCAGTTTGTCCGCCTGGGGGTGGGGGAGAATCTCCAAAATCCTGCCTGCCACAACGCCGCGCACGCTGTCCGCAGGGTTTTCGGTACCTTCCACCTCGACCGTGCGCATGGTTAAATCATAGGATAGTTGCTCCATGGTCAGGTTTTCGGGAAGGTCTACATATTGACGAATCCAATTTAACGATACTTTCATTTCTATTCCCTCCCTCTTATTTGAACTGACTCAGGAAACGTAAGTCCGTGCTGTGGAAAAGGCGCACATCATCCACGCCGTAGCGCATCATGACCAGGCGGTCAAGGCCAATATTAATATAGAAACCGGACCAGATGTTGGGGTCAAGCCCCGCTGCTTTCAGCACATTGGGATGAGGTGTGCCGCCTGGCATGACCTCAATCCAACCCACATGTTTGCAAACCTTGCAGCCTTTACCCCCGCATACCAGGCATTTCATATCAATCTCAAAGCCAGGTTCCACAAAGGGGAAGAAGCCGGCGCGCATACGGACATCTACATGCTGACCAAAGACTTTCTCTAAAATCGTGTTCATAAGCAGCTGACCGGAGGCGAAGGAAAAGTCTTTTTCGACAATCAATGCTTCATATTGGAAAAAGGCGCGCTCATGCCGGGCATCGGTGTTTTCATTGCGGTATACGCGCCCGGGGTAAACAAAGCGCGCCGGCGCCCCATGCTTTTTCAGGTACCGCACGCTGGCGCCTGTCAAGTGAGGACGCAGGCAGAGGCGCTTTGCGCCGCTTTCGTTTTCCGAGCCCTTCAGCCAGTAGGTGTCCATGCTGTCCCGGGCAGGATGCTCCGGGGGAAAGTTTAGGTTGTCAAAGCCGTATTTTTCGCTGGTGATATCATCTTCTGCAAAGACTTCAAACCCCAAGGATAGAAAGGCGTCGTTCAAATCATAGCTCATCTGGGTGATGGGATGAAGACCGCCTTGCTGAAGGGGCAGCCCGGGCAAGGTTAAGTCAATGCTTCCCTCGATAACGGATGCTTCGCTAAGCAACTGTTCTTCCCGCTGCTGCAAGGCATCGTTCAGCAAATCCTTCATCTCATTGGCCAGAGCACCTATAGCCCGGCGCTCATCGGGATCTAACTTGGACAATTCCTTCAGAATGCCGGTTAACTCCCCTTTTTTGCCCAAGTAGTTCTGACGAACCTGTTGCAACTCGCCGGATGATTGAACATTTTCAATATCAGCGAGCGCTTTGTTTTTCATGATGTCCAGTTTTTCTCGCATGCTTCCCTCCATAAAAAAACGCCCACGCAGTGCATGGGACGAATGATCGCGGTACCACCCAAGTTGCGGCATAGCCGCCTCTCTTCGGGATATATCGGTCCCACCCGCCGCGGACTACTCTGATTCCCCCGCGGTGCTCCGAAGTGAACTTCTGCCGCTCCGATACCAACATGCCTTTCAGCCGATGGACATGCCTCTCTGAGGTACGGTTGCGCAGCATACTCTCTTCATCACTGCAACGAAAACAATTATAGCATAGTTGTTAATTTTGAGGCAAGCCTACCGCTGCTCTTTCCACCTTGTTTTGTGCATGAGCACAGGCAAGCATGATGATGGCAGAAGCCAGGACAATCATCCAACTGATGTTTAGCAAAGTTTTCAGACCGGCGACATCCATAATATAGCCGCCCAGCAGATTGCCCAGAATGCCGCCAAGATTACCGCAAAGAACTACCAATCCCTGCGCGCGCACCTTTTCACCGCTTTTTACGATGTTGTTGACAAAGTAAGCGGATGCTACGCCATATAAGCCATAACAAAAGATGCTGCTCACCATGGCGATATAGATAACGGGCATGGACTGGGCGAGATAAAGCATGACCATCTTGATGACATACATAACAAAGGAAAACAGTAGTAAGTAATGGGGCTTGATTTTTTTGATTAACCATGGCGCCATCAGCATGGCGGGCATTTCGATGCCTGATTGAAGCAGCATGCTGATGCCAAGCTCTTTTCCGCCGCCGCCTGCGCCTTGTACTACACGCACAAGAAACAGCATCACAGGCCCCTGCCCGAAGTACAAAATGACGCTTGCAAGAAGAAAAAGCGTAAGAACGCGGTTTTGGCTCAGCATCTGGCGGTATGTTGTACGCTCGCTGTGTTTTTCCTGCACATAGAGCGAGGCTCTGCGGTGTCCTATTTCGTGTACGTTGGGCATGAAAAGCACAACAACAATGGTTATGGCTGCCATGATCAAGAACAAAGGCATTAAGATAGAGGGGGAGTGGATTTCCAACTGTATGCCCAGAAAATATGCGGCAACGGCATAGATAAGGGAACCTATCCCGCGCGGCCATCCGAAGTTAACCGGAATTCCGGCATTAGCATATTGCATGATTTGCGCGTTCATCAGACCGACATTTGCGTTTTGAAATCCGGCACCCAGAGAAAATACTAAAATCAGTAAAGGGATAGACAAAGGTACCGCCGTAATCAAAGTTCCGCAAACCATGGCGAAAAGCAGCAGCGCTGTCATGACATGTTTGATGGGGATGTGCTGATGCAAGTCGGAAAAATTAGATGTAAACAATTGAAAGGCAATGGACAACATAGAGAGCAAAGAACTTGTAAAACCAATTTGCGTATCGGAAAGCCCCTTTGCCGCAAGGAATACGGCAGTAAACCCTGCGTACGCAAGGTTGCTGAGCCAGAAGGTGGATTGAACTCCCATATAGTTTAATTCAATCCGCAGGGGCGAAATTTTTTTCAGGGACAATTTTACAGCCTCCAGAGTTTCAGTTGCATCATCATAGCGAAAGGTGTGATAATAATCAAGATGACAAGGTAACAGAAAGATTAAAGTCTGGTAAAGAATTTGGTGCAGGAGCGTTATCCTAAAATGACCTACTAAGTCCATTTGTAACATTTTTGACGCATCTTGACAAAACAATATAAAGATTTATAATTTATACTGTAAATTTGTGAGGTGTGTGTATGCTGAAGCGGTTGATTCTATGTTTTGCAGCGGTGGTGCTGCTTTTTTCTGTCATCACGTCTGTTTCCGCGCAGGACGAAGCGGCGAATATCCTCTTATTGGGAACCGATAGTTTAGGGTATCAGGTTTCCGGTGAGGAAGAAATGAGTCGTGCGGACGCGATCTATGTTCTCAACATCAATCAAAAAACCGGCGCAGTTAAACTGTTGAGCATCGAGCGGGACTATCTTGTCACCTTGCCGGATGGGCATGGTGACAATAAGTTAGCGACAGCTACGTATTTTGGCGGCCCGGAAATGTGTCTGGACGAGGTCAATGAACTGCTGGACTTAAACATCATGATGTACGCTCAAATTGATATCCTTGGCATGATTGAGGCTGTGGACGTTATCGGCGGGCTTGATGTCGAAGTGCTGGAGGAAGAGGTTGAAGAAGTCAATATTTTTATTGACAGCATCCTGAAGCACAGAAGCGACTTAACTCACGTGAAAAAGGGCATCAACCACTTGAATGGAATTGAGATTCGGGCATTCGCGGGTACGAGAAATATCGTGATTGATAGTATTGAATCCAACATGGAGCGCAATAACAGACAGCAGCGCGTTGTAAAAGCAGGTCTGGATAAATTGCATGAAATGACGATCGATGAGGCGCTTGATGTAATCGATAAGGTAATGCCTTATATCAAAACGAACATCACAATGGGTGAGATTGTTTCGTTGGTGCAAAATGTTCAGGAAAGCAGCGCTAAGGAGTTTGTTTATTTACGCTCCCCTTCCACGGCGTTTTCTCGAAAGCGAAAAGGCCTTCATCAAGTGATTGTTGCCGATAATATGGACGAGGAAATAAAAGCGGTACACTCGTTTCTCTTTGACTAAATATGTATGCTGTATCGGAGGATAACCTATGAAAATGAAACGGTGCCTGGCAAAATTAATATGTATGATACTTCTGTTAACGAATATTTCCGGCCTTGCTGAGAATGTTGGCGCCGGCTCATTTACTCACCCTGAAGTGGGGGAGTTTATGAGTATTCATATCGGCAATCATCTTGCAGACTTTCAGATATATGGCTTTACCTATTACCGTGTCATACCATACGATGAGCCTTATCGCGGATTATATGTCAATCAACCCGAATTGATTAATGAAAAAAACGCCACTTTTGAAGAAGCGATGAAATCCTTGTTTGCCTGTGTAAATGGCGAAATGCCAGGCTATGCGCCGATCATCAGTTTTGAGTATACCGGCTCTGCGAAAGAGTATGCTGATGTGTTGGATAAGCTGACCGAAGAAGAAAAAATCAAGGCTCTCGGAATTTTAAATGGCCTCTATGGAAAGGAAGGATACGAGCAGCTAAACAGCATTCCTGGTTTTGAAACAGTCGATATCTCAAATATGGTTTCGCAATATCAGGACTATTATGTTCGTATTGAAGGCAAGGAGTATCCTTACCGTGTGTTGATGTTTTTCTTCGAGGAAGAGGATTGGTATGAGTACTATAATGAGCGGTATCATTTCATACAGGTTGATGATGCGTGGAAACTGATACGAATTAACAAAGAGTACAGCGATGAGTACTCTCAGCGTTCGCAGTACATCCATGGCTTTGAGGGACTTGACCCTGCGCTTGTTGCCGATACCAACAGTGAGGCGTTGCGCGACACGTCCTGGGGCATGAGCAAAGCGGACGTTCAAAAAATATTCAACGGCCGCGATGATGGCGATGCGATTGTTTTAGAAAATGAGCAGATTTTCCGAACGCCCGCTACGATTACGTGTTCTTTTGTAAATGATGCGCTGGATTCAATTACTTATACCTTTCATCATCAACAACTCTACTATTCTGTGTTTGTATCTCTATATATCCGGTATTTTGACCCTCTTATTATTGACGAGAAGGGAAGCATAACCTGGTGTCAAAATGATATGGATATTACACTTACTTACGATTCAGACTCTCCCACCCTGACATTTAGCCCTGCCTAAAAGAATTCCCAACCTGTCTATCATTAACGAAAAGAGGTAAGTATGAAAAAATCATTGCTATTTCTCCTGATTCTTGTACTGATGTTGCCTGTGATGACTGCAAGTGCCGAGGTACTTCCTGTCGTTATGAATCGTAACGTAGGTGTTGTTCTATCTACTGGAAATAATCCTGTTATTCCCGGTGAAAGCCCTACGACCGGATTACCAAAAGCAAACGATGTTTATGTTCCCATGATGGTGCAGATTGATAATAATAAGGCTGCACTACCGCAATGGGGTATTGGCTCCGCTGATATTATGTATGAGGCTCCTATCCAGGGCCAAGGGTGGACTCGCTTTACTGCCTTGTTCTCAGACCAATATCCTGCGGAAGCGGGCCCTGTCCGTTCAGGTCGTGTTTTGCATGCCGACCTTCGTGAAGAGTGGGATGCGGCTTTTCTCTTCTTTGGCAAACAGGAGGCTCCCGGAAGCGATTTACGCGTAGCCCTTCGTGATTACGGTGTAAACGCTAAAAACTTGGCAATTGATGGAATTGGCAACAAATACCGTGATTACTTTGCGCGCGTTAAGTATCACCGGGCACCACATAATGTCTCAGTGTTTGTAGATAAACTGTATAATCAAGTTATCTCTCCCCTGAATTATCCATTCCCTGTGCGGCCTTTCTTGTTTACCGACGAAATGCCTGCATTAGGTGTTCCGGCAAACATGTTTGGAATTATCCATAAAAGCAATGTAGATACGAGTTCTTGTTTTACATACGATGCTGCCAGCAATACCTATACACGCCATACTGTAAAAGGCCCCTATGAAGACTTGTTGGTGCCCGGTGTGCCGATTCAATACAGTAACATTATAGTTCAGCGTACGCGCTTAACATTTAACAATAGCTCCATGAATCCTCTGCTCCCTGACGTTGTCGGCCAGGGCGCTGCGGAAATCTTCATGGGCGGCCGTTATATCCCTGGTGCTTGGACGCGTGGTTCCCTGAAAAGCCGCACGGTTTTCTACGATTCCCAGGGGAATGAAGTAAAGCTGCAGCGCGGGAAAACCTGGATTATTCTTACAGATGATAAATCGCAGATTTCTATTAATGGTGAGTTGGGTGACGTTGATACATTCTTTAAGGAAGCAAAACAATATGCAAAACTTAATCCTCCTCAAAAGGAAGATATTGATAAAATTGCAGAGGCCAATCAGGGTGGCGCGGGCGCGGTTGTTATTCTTGGCCCCAAGATGAATGTTGATTTTGAGTTTGCTCAGGCCCCCAAGAACGCTGTGCTACAGTACTATACTCCCATTAAAATTGATGGTTTTGATCCTACTATTTATGCTTTTACCGACACCCAGGGCAAGACACAGTTCCGTGTATATGGCCGCATCATGGGCAAGACGCGCGGATTCTATGCGCTGAGCGTCACAAAGTCTGATGGCAGCGATACAACAAAGCCTTATGATTTTAAGATAGTTTCGGACGATAACGTTAAGGATGCCAAGGTCTTCGCTTTGTACAAGGGCGCTGAAATTGATGCGGCCTCGCTGCCTCAGGGCTTCAACAAGGGGTCGGGAAAAGGGATCTATACTTTTACCAACCTTTTTGGAAAGCCGGAAAATCTTGCCTACGCCTCAGCGGATGGAAGCAACTATGCCTGGTACTTTGTCAACGTCCGTCGTCCGTTGGCAGGCTCCCTGGAAGTGGAGATGGATGCTGTCTATGAGCGGATGACAGGTAGTGATGGTGTTGTCTATCAGTTGCCTGTGGAACTTAAAGGCGGCTACGCAAGGGCAGTCAAAATCATTACAACAGATGGCGAAAGCGCTGTGGTTTATACGGATTTCCCTATGATTAAAAAGGATTTCCTGACTGCTAAATAAGGTTTAAGCACAAGTATCACCATGAATCCTCCGATGTGTTGTAAAATAACCATCGGAGGATTGTTTATAGAGGACATATTCACCGTCATTGTGTAAGACTGCATTTTTTCCATCTCCTAACCCGCAAATCTTGACATCAATGTTTTTGCGTGATAACATCCTTTAGTGTATTAACGTAATATTACATGGATTGATCTATGAATGGATGGTAGCAGTTTGATTCAGTGGATAGGCCAGAAACCTCAGGATAATCAGGCGTTTATTGTGTGCCTGGGTTTTTTTGACGGAGTACACCTGGGACATCGGGCACTGATTCAAAAGGCAATACATCTGCGAAATCAAACAAGTGCAAAAGTCTGTGTACATACATATGATGCCCATCCTATCAGCGTTATTGTGCCGGGCAAGCAAGTTGTGGAGCTGACGACGCTTGAGGAGAAAATCTCCTCATTATTAACATCAGGCGTGGACACGGTAGCGGTTAGCCATTTTGACAAGAACCTAATGGAGATGACAGGTGAGGAATTTTTAGATCAGGTGTTGTTAACGCAGATGGATATAAGCCATATTGTCACGGGTTTTGATCATCGCTTTGGCTTTCATGCGGATACTGGCGTAAAGGAACTGGAAATGCTGTGCCAACAGCGGGGGATTCACTTATCTGTAGTACCACCTGTAAAAACGAAGGATGGCAAAATTATTTCCAGCACTGCAGTTCGGGATGCAATCGTATCAGGTAATATGAAGTGCGCGGCAGAGATGCTGGGCAGGGAACCTGATTCCGGCATGATTCAACGGTTAGGAAAAGTCAATTATTACGGTGGAGGGAGATAGATACGATGAAAAAACAAATTCCTGCATGGTTGGTGCTTGGTATCATCATGTTGGTAGCCGCATTCAGTTTGGCGGGCACCAACATGATTACAAAGGGAATTATCGAAAACCAGGCCATTGTTGATGCGGAAAATGCCAGGAAAGCTGTGCTGTCCAGCGCGGAAGTCTTTGAAGCGGTGGAACTTGATGAATCCGTTCCTTTGACAGGCCTGTTTGTTGGTAAAAAGGGCGAAGCCGAGGAAGGCTACGTTGGTACTATCACAGTGCAAGGCTACGGCGGCCCTATTGAGATTACTGCGGGAATCCTCAGCGATGGCACCATTACCGGCATCAATGTTGGCGGGTCTGCTTTTGCTGAAACAGCTGGCCTTGGTTCCAAGGCAAAAGACGCCGCATTTATGGAGCAATTTAAAGGTAAGCAATCGCCTGTAAAGGTAGTGGTTGAGGGTGAACCCAAGGACAATACCACCGTAGATGCGATTACTGCTGCGACCATCACAACCAAGGCGGTTGCCCGTGGTGTCAACGATATTGCAAAGCAGGTAGATGCGTATCTGCACCCCGTTGGCGAAATGACGGGCGCTTTTTCTGCCGGTACTGCCAAGGCATCGGCTGACGGATTTGCCGGGCCTGTGGCCGTGGAAGTTACCTTTGATGCGGATGCCGTCATCGAAAAGATTGTTATTGGCGACGACGCGTTTGCGGAAACAGTTGGATATGGCGCCGCGGCGCTGGAGCCTGCGTTTGCCGAACAGTTTATTGGCAAAAAGGCCCCGATGCAGTTGGGGGATATTGAGGCCATCAGCGGCGCGACGGTTACCAGCAATGCGGTAATTGATGCGGTTAACAAGGCGATGCAGCAACTTGCTGCTCCTGCTCCCCAGTTTACGGCTGGGACGGCGAAGGCATCTGTGGATGGGTTTGCCGGCCCGGTAGCCGTGGAAGTTACTTTTGATGCAGATGCTGTTATCGAAAAGATTGTTATTGGCGATGATGCTTTTGCTGAAACTGTCGGGTTTGGGGCGGCGGCGCAGGAACCTTCTTTTGCTGAGCAATTTGTTGGCAAAAAGGCCCCAATGCAGTTGGGGGATATTGAGGCCATCAGCGGTGCAACGGTTACCAGTAATGCAGTGATTGACGCAGTCAACGCCGCTTACAAACAGTTGCTAACCTCGGGTGAGCCGGACGCAGAGGCCACTACCGAACCTGTTGTTGAACCCACGGAAGCCCCTGTCGCTGTGGAAGGTGCCATCACAGTCTCCAAGGACGGCTTTGCGGGCCCTGTGGCTGTTACCGTGTCCTTTGAGGAGGACGGCGCCACCATTAAGACGCTGACCGTTGGCGATGATAACTTTGCAGAGACGCCCGGGTTTGGCGCAGCCGCTCAGGAGGCTGAGTTCATTGACC
>CAZCBC010000098.1:8798-9468 GCA_964496775.1 uncultured Oscillospiraceae bacterium | reverse complement strand
GTTTACGAAACCGTTGCTCTACCAACTGAGCTATATTGGCAAGGCTGAAAAATCAGCGTATCATAATATAGCATGGCGGGGGAGGAAAGTCAAATCAAAAACAGTGTGTTTTTGTCCCGCTTCCGCGTGAATTTTCGTTTGATTTTGACCGCTGTATGCTCCTTTCTTGACAACCCCAATGGATGCATATAAAATGTTCGTTATAGTAGGAAAGGGCTTTAACATGCCACAACCTTTAACGATGGATAAACTGGTAGCGCTGTGCAAGGTGCGCGGCTTTATTTTCGCAGGCAGCGAAATTTATGGAGGCCTGGCCAACACGTGGGATTACGGCCCGCTGGGCGTGGAGTTCAAAAACAACGTCAAAAAAGCCTGGTGGAAGAAGTTCGTTCAGGAGTCTTCCACCAATGTGGGGCTGGACGCCGCTATTTTAATGAACCGCAATGTCTGGGTGGCTTCCGGTCATGTGGGCACCTTTAACGACCCGCTGATGGACTGCAAAGCCTGCAAGGCGCGCTTCCGTGCCGACCAGCTGGCGGAGGACTGGGCCAAAGCCCAGGGCAAACCCATACAGGCTGACGGATGGAGCAACGAACAGCTGGAGGAATACATCCGGGACAACGAGATTCCCTGCCCCACCTGCGGCAAGAAGGACTTTACCGGCATCCGC
>CAZCBC010000098.1:5715-8696 GCA_964496775.1 uncultured Oscillospiraceae bacterium | reverse complement strand
GCAACTGCACCTTCCGCACCCGGGAGTTTGAGCAGATGGAGATGCAGTTCTTCTGCCAGCCGGGTACAGATTTGGAGTGGTTCGACTACTGGCGCACCTTCTGCCGCGAATGGCTGCTGTCCCTGGGCATCAAAGAAGAAAACCTGCGCCTGAGGGATCATAAACCGGAAGAGCTGTCCCACTATTCCAAGGCCACGACGGACTTTGAGTTTCTCTTCCCCTTTGGCTGGGGCGAGCTGTGGGGCATTGCCGACCGGACAGACTTCGACCTGACCGCCCACCAGACCCATAGCGGCGAAAACATGGAATATATTGATCCCATTACCAACGAGCGCTACATTCCCTACGTGGTGGAGCCTTCTTTAGGGGCCGACCGCATGGTGCTTGCCTTCCTGTGCAACGCCTACGAGGAAGAACAGCTGGAAAACGACACCCGGGTGGTGCTGCACCTGCACCCGGCGCTGGCTCCCTACAAGGCCTGCGTGCTGCCCTTGCAGAAGAACAAGCTGGGCGACAAGGCGACGGAAGTGTATCAGCAGCTTGCCAAGCATTTCATGGTGGACTATGACGAGTCGGGCTCCATCGGTAAGCGTTACCGCCGCCAGGATGAGATTGGCACGCCGCTGTGCATCACGGTGGACTTTGATACCCTGGAAGATAATACAGTTACCGTGCGCGACCGGGACACCATGGAGCAGCAGCGCGTTTCCATCGATAACCTCAAACAGTATATTGAAGAAAAGATAGCATTCTGACGCTTCCAAAGGAACCTGAGAAAGGGGCGAACGAATTGTCAAACTACCCGCCAAAGGGCGAAAGGCCGCCGCGCAGAAGGCGCGCGGACAGACATAAATCTCCCGAAGAACAGAATATTCAATCGAATGCACGGCGTCCCGGCTATCAGCCGGATTCCGGCCGCGTTCCCCTGCCCATGAGCGAAAACTACCCACCCCAGCGCAACGCGCCTACGGTGTATGATTATGATCATTATCCCCCCAACACCCGCTTCGACCAGCGGGTTGAGGAGTATGAGTATGATGACTACGCCCCCCGCCGCTGGCCCCTGGTGTTAATCGCCATTTTCCTGTTGCTGGTGGCGCTGGTAGCGTCGCTGTATTTCCTTGTGCCCAAGGACGCAACAGGCGTGCTGGGCAGCGTCCGTGCCCCTATCGCCGGGGTCATTGACAAGGTGCTGGGCATCAACAAGCAGGAAGTGCCCAAGCTGATTAAGTTTGAGACCGCCGAGCCCTACGGGGTAACGGGGGTGCGCACCGTATTCACCTTTACCACCGATATTCCCGTAGACGACGTGCGCTTGCAGGATGAGAGCGGCAACGTCTTAAGCTGCATAACCGCCGCCAAGGACGAGGAGCGCACCGTGTGGACGGCCACCATTGTGTTTGAAGAACCCTTTGAGGGGCCGGTGTTCGCCAATGTGCTCAAGGATGAAAAATGGCTGACGGAAAGCAAGTCCATCATGCTGGGCATTACAGAGCCTACGCCTGCGCCCACGCCCATTCCCACCCAGCCGCCCATTACGCAGCCCCCGGTAACGGGGCAGCCGGCGGGGCTGGTGTTTCCTGCCACCGAGCAGCCTGACCCCACCCAAGAGGTGCAGCAGGTTGCCGCTGTGCAGGCTACCGACGCCCCTCAGGCAGTATATACTGCGCCGCCCTTTATTCCGCCTGTAACGGTGGTCACGGCGCAGCCTCAGCCAACCCAGATGCAAGAAATTGCTGAGGAAATTCCCGAAGAATTCCCCAAAGAAATGGGCGAGGTGGAAGACGTTGGGGAAGCTTCCGACGACTTTGTTGAGACAGCAGAAGAATGGCCCGGCGAGGAAGTGGCCGCCCAGACAGAGCCTGCCCAGGTGGAGCCGGTGGCTCAGGCCGTACCGGCCCAGCCTGCCGCTTCCCCCATGCCGGTGTTGACGGCGGAAGCCTCCGAAAAGGCCGCGCCCGCAAAACTTCAATATACCGACGCCACCTACCTTGCCGCCCGCAAACAGAAGGATTTTGCGCGGCAGGATCCCATCAATGTACCGGCGCAGTATACCTCCTACGAGGGGGGCGTGTTCACCTTCAGGGGCGACGCCTTCCGCCGCAACGCAGCCTTTGGCACCGTGGATGTGCAATTGCAGCAGATGTCCATCGCCTGGCAGACGGAACTGGGCAGCCTGCGCACCTCGGATTCCGGCCGCGTTCATGGCGTTGGCTGGACGGGGCAGCCCGCCATTATCAAATGGTCCAAGGAATTGCGCTTGGCCATGAACATTACCGATGAAAAGAAGGCCGTTTCTCCCCTGAAAGAGGTTATCTTCAGCGGACAGGACGGCAAGGTTTACTTCCTCGACTTGGACGACGGCGTTGCTTCCCGCGCCCCCATTGACGTGGGCTATCCCTTAAAGGGCAGCGTGGCGGTGGATCCCCAGGGGCAGCCGCTGATGGCCTTTGGCCAGGGTATCTCCAAGCTGCCGGGCAAGACGGGCGCTATCGGCCTGTACATTTATAACCTGCTGGATCAGAAACAGTTGTACTTTATCAATGGCCGCCGCACCGAGAAGCAAAGCCAGTACAGCACCAACGGCGCCTTTGACGGCACGCCGCTGTTTGACCGCTCCAGCGATACCATGGTGGTGGCGGGCGAAAACGGCCTGCTGTACACCGCCAAGCTGAACACCAAGTTTGACTACGCCAATCAGGAAAGCATGTCCCTGGCCATCAGCCCGGAAATCCATTACCTAAAGAGCAAGGGCAAACAGGCCGATGCCTCCGTCAGCATGGAGGCCAGCGCCGCCATGTACATGGGCTATGCCTTCCTGGCCGACAAGCAGGGCTTTGTGCGCTGTGTGGATACCAACACCATGACGACCGTTTGGGTCGTGGATACGGGGGACAATACCGATGCCACCCCGGCGCTGGACTTTAACTTAGACGGCACGCTGTCCCTGTACACGGGCAACACGGTATTCACCCGCTTAA
>CAZCBC010000098.1:0-5705 GCA_964496775.1 uncultured Oscillospiraceae bacterium | reverse complement strand
CCGCCACCATTCGCAGCCTGAACGCCATGACGGGCGAAGAAAACTGGCAGTATACCCTGGGCGTTACCTTCGACCAGGGCGAGCGCTCCGGCGTGAAGGCCAGCCCCGTGGTGGGGGATAAGTCCATTGCTAATTTGGTTATCTTCACCGTCAACAAGGTGGAGGGGGGCGGCGGCGTCATCGTGGCGCTGGACAAGCAGACAGGGCAGGAGGTCTGGAAAACGCCGCTGACGGCAGGCTCCATTTCCTCCCCCGTAGCGGTGTATAACGACCAGGGCGACGCCTGGATTATTCAGGGCGACGAGAAGGGCCGGCTAACCATGATGAAGGGCCTGACGGGCGAAGTGGTCAACACATTGCAGCTGGAAGGCGACATTGAAGGCTCCCCCGCCGTATACAACGACATGCTGGTCATCGGCACCAGCTCCGACAAACCGCTGATGTACGGCATCCGTATCGAGTAAGCAAAATGACTATTGCGCAGGCTATCCGCCTGCGTTTTTTCAAGCGAGGCAAAGGGTACGCCTATGAGGCGGCCCGCGCCATGGTGGACTATGGCTTTCATACCCTTCACCTGCACAAAATCTGCGCCGAGACACTTGATGCGGAAAAGTCCCTGCCGCTGATGAAAAAACTGGGCATGTGCCTTGAGGGCGTGTTCAAGCAGCATGTGAAAACCCCGCAGGGGGAATGGACAGATGTATATTGGGGCGGGATGCTGAACCCCGCGCATACAAACGAAACAGGCATAGAGGAGGCACCATGAACAAGCGTTATTTAGTGGCACTGGATCAGGGCACCACATCCTCCCGGGCGGTGGTGTTTACCCCCGAGGGGGACATGATGGCGGCGTCCGCCATGGAGTTTAAGCAGCACTATCCCCATCCCGGCTGGGTGGAGCATAACCCCGACGACATCCTCTTTTCCCAGGTGGAGTCGCTGCGCGCCGCTGTGCGCAAGGCGGGCGTTTCCCCCGGGGAGATTGCCGCCGTGGGCATCACCAACCAGCGGGAAACCACCATTCTATGGGACAAGGCCACCGGGCGGCCGGTGCACAATGCCATTGTCTGGCAGTGCCGCCGCACGGCGGACTATGTGGAAAGGCTGAAGACGGCAGGGCACGATAAGACCATCCGGGAAAAGACCGGCCTGGTGCCCGACGCCTATTTTTCCGGCACCAAGCTGCAATGGCTGCTGGACCATTTAAACCTCAGGGAACGCGCCGCCAAGGGGGAACTGTGCTTTGGCACGGTGGACAGCTACCTTGCCTGGCACCTGGTGAAGGGGCATCCCCATGTAACCGACGCCACCAACGCCGCCCGCACCATGCTCTTCAACATCTACGACCAGGAGTGGGACCCGCTCCTGCTCCGGGCCATGAACATCCCGCGGGCGCTCCTGCCCCGGGTGGTGGATTCCTCCGAAATCGTGGGCACGCTGCGCAGGGACATCCTGGGCGCCGAGATCCCGGTGGCGGCGCTGGCGGGGGATCAGCACGCCGCGCTTTTCGGGCAGGGCTGCTTTGCCTCCGGCATGGTCAAAAACACCTACGGCACCGGCTGCTTCCTGCTGATGAACACCGGTCTCAAGCCGGTCCGCTCCGGCAGCAACCTCATCACCGCCATCGCCTGGCGCGTGGACGGCGTGCCCCGCTACGCGCTGGAGGGCTCGGTATTCATGGGCGGCGCCACCATCCAGTGGCTCCGGGACGAGCTGAAGATGATTGAAACCGCCGCCCAGAGCGAAGAGATTGCCCGAAGCGTAGAGGATACCGGCGGCACCTACCTGGTGCCTGCCTTTACCGGTCTGGGCGCGCCCCACTGGAGCATGTACGCAAGGGGCACCTTAGTGGGCATGACCAGGGGCACCTCCCGCGCCCACATTGTGCGCGCGGCGCTGGAATCCATTGCCTACCAGAGTTACGATTTGCTGTCCGCCATGATACAGGATGCGGGGCAGGTGCCTACCAGCCTCAAGGTGGATGGCGGCGCCAGCGCCAATAATTTCCTAATGCAGTTCCAGGCGGACATGGCATCTGGAAAGCCGGTTTACTCCCCAGATGTCTCAGGAAGACAGAGATAAGGCCCTGGGCGGCTGGCAGCGTGCCGTGCGCGCGGCGCTGTCCTGGGCGGGGGATGCCGGGCAGGAAGGGTAAAACTGAATTTTCGGCAATAGCCCTTTTGTGGTGTTTCTTATTTAACTATCTGGGATATGTTAAGATAACGCGGTTGTTAAGTTGTTTTCAGAGGTTATCCAAAAGAAGCAAATGGTCAGTAGTCTTATACTTATATAGAAAAGTAGAGGCTCTATCACTCCTACCGGCGTCCAAGGACCTGGTGCCTTGGCGGTCGGTAGGGGATGGCCTCACTTATAGTATATTTGATGCCGGTTCGCTTGTCAATGTAGGTATTAAAGATTGAGATGATTGTGGGTTATCGGCAACGTAAGCAAAAAGTGAAACATCGCCTGATACCATTTATTTGGTGACATCAAAAAAGTAAAAGTAAAAAGTGGAACGACCTGTTTTGCGTGATTGTCCCGCTTTTGCTTATGTGGTATACTTTACACTTATTGCGGGGAAGGGGGAAAACCATGTTTATTGCGGACCAATGGTCGGATTACCGGGTGCTGGATACTGGGGACGGTGAAAAGCTGGAAAGGTGGGGCGATATCCTGCTGGCACGGCCCGATCCTCAGGTGATTTGGCCCAAGGAGAACCCCGCCCTCTGGCAAAAGGCGGATGCCCGCTATACCCGCAGCGATACGGGGGGCGGCGCCTGGCAGTTTGAGCGCAACCTGCCCGAAAAGTGGGTGATCCGCTATGATGATATGGCCTTCTATGTACGCCCCACGGGCTTTAAGCATACGGGGCTTTTTCCCGAGCAGGCCGCCAACTGGGACTGGATGCGGGGGCTGATTTTCGGCAAAAAGAACATCAGGGTGCTGAACCTTTTTGCCTATACGGGCGGCGCGACGGTGGCCTGCTGCAAGGCGGGCGCCCATGTAACCCATGTGGACGCCGCCAAGGGCATGACGCTGTGGGCGCGGGAAAACCGGGATTTAAGCAAGGTGCCAGAAACCAGTACCCGCTTCATTGTGGAGGATGCCCTGCGCTTTGTGCAGCGGGAAAAGCGCCGCGGCAACACCTATGACGGCATTTTGATGGACCCGCCCAGCTATGGCCGGGGCCCCACGGGCGAAGTGTGGAAGCTGGAAAATGAATTGTACAACCTGGTTCAGGAGTGCAGCGGCCTGCTGTCCGCAAGTCCCCTGTTCTTCCTGATTAACGGCTACACCACGGGTTTTCAGGCATCGGTGCTGGGCAATATCCTGAATAAAACCGTCGTCAAGCAGTACGGCGGCCAGGTGGACGCCCGGGAGGTAGCCCTCCCTGTTGAATCAGGCGGGGTATTGCCGTGCGGAGCGAGTGCCCGATGGACGCTTTGAGAGGCAGCGCATTGAAAAAGCCCGTAACCGCATTTTTGCATGAAACTTTGATATAATATGGACTCTTTTTAGAAAGGAATGCCTATGTTCTCCACCCCGCCTATTCTGTATGAGGATAACCACATCATCGTTGCCCTGAAGGAGCCGAATTTGCTGACCCAGGGGGATCAGACGGGGGATGTGGACATGCTGTCGCTTTTAAAGCAGTATGTGAAGGAAAAATACGACAAGCCGGGGGGGGCCTTTTTGGGGCTGGTGCACCGGATAGACAGGCCGGTGGGCGGCCTGTTGGTGTTTGCCCGCACCAGCAAGGCGGCGGAACGGCTGGCGAGACAGCTGAGGGATCGCCGTCTGGAGCGGGAATATGTGATGATTGTCAACGGCAACCCGCCGCCCAACTTTACCCTGCGGGATTTTTTGTTCAAGGATGAAAAGACCAACATGGTTAAAAGCGTGCCTTCCTATTTGCGCAAGGGCAAGGAGGCGGTGCTGCACGCCCGCAAGATTGCCCAGCACGAAGAGGACGCCATGGTGGTGGCGCGCCTGGATACCGGCCGTGCCCACCAAATCAGGGTGCAGATGGCCACAGCGGGCTTTCCCCTAAAGGGAGACCAGCGCTACGGCGGCAAGCAGCCCCGGGCGCAGATTGCCCTGTGGGGCATGCGGCTGGCTTTTTCCCATCCTATTACTGACAAGCAGATGGTGTTTATTGCCCCGCCGCCCCTGAGCGAACCCAAGGCCACTGAGGATAATCCCCGGCCCCTGCCCAATCTGTGGCTGCCCTTCAGGCGCGAGATTGAAGGCCTGCAGAGCATCTGGCCCCCCATTCCCGAGCAAATCCCCCTGGAAGACTGAAAGGAAACACATGGCTAAGCCCTTTACATACGAAGTACTGAAAACCTGCAAACAATCCGGCGCCCGGCTGGGCGTTTTGCATACCCCCCACGGTGATATACCCACCCCCATCTATATGCCGGTGGGTACTTTGGCCACCGTCAAGGCGATGACCAGCAGGGAAATGCACGAGATAGGCACCAAAATCCTCCTGGCCAACACCTACCACCTGCACCTGCGCCCCGGCGAAAATCTGATAAAAAAGGCGGGCGGGCTGCACAAGTTTATGGACTGGGACAAGCCCATCCTGACGGACAGCGGCGGGTTTCAGGTATTTTCTTTAGGTGATTTAAACAAAATCAGCGAGGAAGGCGTGCTGTTCCGCAACCATCTGGACGGCAGCCTCATCAACATGACGCCGGAAAAATCCATGGAGATTCAGCAGGACTTGGGCGCCGATATTGCCATGGCCTTTGACGTATGCTCCCCCTATCCCTGCGACTATGATACCGCCAAGGAAAACATGGAGCGTACCCACCGCTGGGCCAAGCGCTGCCAGGCAGCCCACCAACGGGAAGACCAGGCGCTGTTTGGCATCGTGCAGGGCGCTTTCTATAAGGACTTACGTGCCAAGAGCGTGGAAACCCTGGCGGAGATGGACTTTATCGGCTATGGCATCGGCGGCTTGTCGGTGGGCGAGCCCAAGGACATTATGTACGACGTGCTGGACCATATCATGCCCATGATGCCCTGGGACAAGCCCCGGTATTTAATGGGCGTGGGCACGGCAGACTGTCTGCTGGAAGGTGTTCTCCGCGAGGTGGACATGTTCGACTGCGTGCTGGCTACCCGCGTGGCCCGCAACGGCACTGCCCTGGTGCCCGAAGGCCGTCTGGTGGTGCGCAACGCCAAATATGCCGAAGACTTTCGTCCCATCGAAGAAGGGTGCGACTGTTATGCCTGCACCCACCACAGCCGCGCCTACATCCGCCACCTGCTCAACGTGGGGGAGATTACCGGCGCCCGGCTGGTCAGCATCCACAACCTGCGCTATCTTCTGCGCCTGATGGAACAGGTGCGAGAGGCTATTGCCGAGGACAGGCTGCTGGATTTTCAAAAAGAATTTTACGCCCGCTTTGACATGAAGGGCGCCTTTAACCGGGGGGACGGAAAATGAGGGATACCCATTTCGTTGTGGAAAACCTTTCCTACCGGTATGAGGAAGGGGGCAAGCCTGCCCTGAACAACATCTCTTTTTCCGTCAACCAGGGCGAGTTTGTCGCCGTGCTGGGGCACAACGGCTCGGGAAAATCCACCCTGGCCAAGCTGCTCAACGGCCTGTTTTTGCCTACCGAAGGCAGCGTGCAGGTGGCGGGCATGGATACCCGGGAGGAACAGCACACCTGGGACATCCGCCAGAAGGC
>CAZCBC010000097.1:0-9469 GCA_964496775.1 uncultured Oscillospiraceae bacterium | reverse complement strand
CTACGCCGCCGACAACGGCATCGACAAACTCGAACTAGATGTTGGTGTCGCCAATGGGGGAGAACTCAATCCATACGTCGCCGAACTGGCCGTGGCCGCCGGTCTGCTTTTTATGGCGTCCCTGGGCGGAGACAGTTTTGCGGATGGTCTCGCGGAAGGGAATGCGGGGATCCTGCAGCACGGCGGTGGCGCCGAATTTGCTCAGCAGTTTACTGGTAATCACGTCCAGGTGCAGTTCTCCCTGGCCGCTCAGGATGGTCTCTGTGGTTTCCACGTTCTTCGCTACCTGGATGGAGGGGTCTTCCTCCGTCAGGCGGTTGAGGCCGGAGAACACCTTGTCTTCATCGCCCTGTTTGCCGGCGAACACAGCCTTGCTGAAGCCGGGGGTGGGGTAGGTGATGGGGCTGAAGAGAACGGGGTTGTTGGGGTCGCACAGCGTATCGCCTGTGCTGGTGACTTGCAGCTTGCTTAAGGCGCCGATGTCGCCCGCGTTAAGCTGCTGTACGTTAACCTGCTTTTTGCCCCGCAGCATAAACAAGCCGCCGCTTTTTTCGGTTTTTTCTTTGCCGGGGTTGTACAGCGGGGTGGCGGGGGTCAGGGTGCCGGACATGATGCGGAACAGGGACAGCTTGCCCACAAAGGGGTCAGCGATGGTTTTAAACACAAAAGCGGAGAAGGGCTCGTCATTTTTGCAGACGCGGGTTACTTCGCTGTCGTCCTTGGGGTTGACGCCCTTCATCACGGTGTTTTCCGGGCTGTTAAGGTATTTTTTCATGACGTGCATCATGGAGGCAACGCCTATGTTGGTGGTGGCGGACACTGCAACGACGGGCACAATTGTCCCGGCTTGCATGCCCTTTAAGAAGCCCTGGACGATTTCGTCGTGGCTGAGAGCGCCTTCCTCGAAATATTTTTCAATCAGGGCATCGTCGTTTTCGGCGGCAGCCTCGGTGATTTCTTCTACATAGCCCTCAATGGCGCCTGCCAAATTTTCGGGCACCGGCACTTCCTTCATGGCTTTGCCCGCGCCTTCAAAGGCGACGTTTTCCAGCACGTTGACAACGCCCTTAAATTCCGGGCCGTAGCCGATGGGAATGATCAGCGGTACGACGGAGTTGCCGTATTTTTCCCGCAGGGTATCCAGCACTTTTTTAAAGTTGGCATTTTCCCGGTCCATCTGGTTGACGATAAACATCCGGGCCACGTTGTTTTTTACAGCATAATCCCAGGCCTTTTCGGCACCGACGGACAGACCGCTGACGCCGTTGACCACGATGCAGGCGGTCTGCGCCACGCGCAGGGGGCCCATCATCTCGCCGATAAAATCAAAATATCCGGGGATATCAATAATATTTATCTTGGTATCCCGGTACTCGACGGGCGCAACAGCGGCGCTGATCGAGATACCGCGCTTGTGTTCTTCCGCGTCAAAGTCGGTGACGGTGCCGCCGTCTTCCACTTTGCCCTGCCGGTCGATGTGTCCCGCAGCGAAGAGCATTGCCTCTGTCAAGGTCGTTTTGCCTTCGCTGCCATGCCCCATGAGGGCGATGTTCCGAATGTCCTTACTCAAATAGTCAGCCATGTTTCAATCCCCCGTATTCATATATTTTGTACGATCGTTAAACTGTCATAACGGGAATTATTTTACCATAAATTACCGCCCGTTACAAGGCGAAACGCATATTTGATAAAAGCGGCGGAAACAACATTGTATTTCCGTGCTTGACAGCCATCTAAAGCGTGGATATACTGTTCTGGAAACGTTACCGGGAAGTGTTCCATAGCATATACCCCTTCTGAGAGAAATGAAGGAGAAACATGAGGATCGTTACCATTCGAGATGTGGCGCGGGAAGCGCAGGTTAGCATCTCCACCGTGTCCAGGGTGCTGAACAACCGGCCCGATGTGGACGAGACGACCCGCCAAAGGGTGATGGACGTGGTGGAGCGGCTGCACTATGTGCGCAACGCCAACGCCGCCAACTTAAAACAAAGGCATACGGATTTTGCCGCCGTGGTCTTAAAGGGCCGCCGCAACCTGTTTTTAACCGACCTGGCCGAAAGAATACTGGCCATTGGACGAAAAACGGGCATCCGCTTTTTGATTGAGATTATCGATGAAAAGGCCGACGAGTTCGACACTGTGCGCGCCCTGTACCGGGAGCGCAAGCTGACGGGCGTGGTGTACCTGGGCTCCAACCCCGGCGGCCATGAAAAAGAAATTGAGAAGCTGGAGATTCCCTGCGTGTTTGCCACCATTGAGGCGGCGTTTCTGAAGGGGGACCATATTTCCTCCGTCAGCGTCAACAACTTCGAGGCGGGGCAAAAGGCGGCCAACCGGCTGATTGGCTTGGGACATCAGCGCATCGCACTGCTGGGCTTTTTTGCGCCCAAGTCCAACTCCACCGGGCAGAGGTTGCACGGCGTGTTGGAATGCCTGCGCCGCCATGGCATTGACTACGATGAAAGCCTCTACGAGGAGTGTGACTTTACCTTGCCCGCGTCCTACGAGGCCATGAGCAGGATTTTGAGCCGCAGGCGGGATTTTACCGCTGTGTTCTGCATTTCCGATATTATCGCCATGGGCGCCATGAAGGCATTGAACGACCATGGCCTCAAGGTGCCGGAGGATATCTCCCTCATCGGCTTTGACGGCATTGAGCAGGCGGCCTACTGCATCCCCTCGCTGACCACCCTGTGCCAGCCCGCGGGAGAGATCGCCGAGATTACCGTGGAACTGCTGACCGCTTCCATGCGCGGGCAAAAGGGCAAGCATGTGCTGCTGCCCGCCCAGTTTGTGGAGGGCGGCTCCGTTCGGAAAATATAGCATAGACAAAGGAGGCGCCAACATGGAAGGCGGGCGCTACTGTCCCGATTGCCAACTGTTAAGCGAAACCGTATGTGAAAACTGCGGCGGCAGACTGCGGGATGTGAAGCCCAATGACCCCGTTTTGCTTTGCAAGATGGATATGATACGCGCCTCCATGCTGGAGCCCCTGCTTATGCAGGCGAAAATCCCCTATTCCAAGGTGGGCAAAATAGGCGCTGCCATGGTCATGCAGGCAGGCACCTTTTTAGAGGAATATACCTTCTATGTCCCCTATGGCGCGCTGGAAGAGGCAGAAGCGTTGCTGAAAGGGTGGACAGAGTGAATCTATCGCGTTATTCGGTTTTTTAAATCATTGCGATAACTGAATAACGCGTAATGCTCGTTAGATACTATTTTTTGATACGATGAATTGATTGTGTTTTGAATAAAGGAGTCCCCGACGGGGAAATCCTGAGCGATGACCACGTGTTTCGGTGGTTTCTCAAGAAACATATGATAAATTTCATCCCGTATGGAAGGCAGCATCGCCATATAATTCTCTTGCCAATCGCAATATTTGTTATATGGCATAATGCCGGTCATAACATACCATCTGGAAGCGGGGAAAAATGCGTATACCGAATCCTGCTCGTTCTCAGGAATTGATGCTTTCAGTTGCATTGCATAATTGTAGTTATTGTCTTCGTTTTTGATGTTTGCAAGGACAGCTTGTGCAAAGATTCTCGCATTTATGCCTACGGACACTCCAAGAACCAGGATAAAACTGACCACTGACAAGCGTAGTTGATTATCGGTTTTTATGCCATAGAGCAAATAACTTATGCCGACAGTTACGATGGGAACGATTAACTGATAGTAATGCAGATAGTTATTCCCAACCTTCAGTATGAAAGCCGTGCCGAGCAGGGCTGACATTCCAAAGAGCCATATTTTCCAATCCCTAACTTTGGCTGCCCATAAACCAAGTGGAAGGAGCAGCAGAAATGCTGCCGCCATTTGATAGGGCCTTGATGCGCCGTGCTTTGAATACAAAATGCCAAACTCAAAAACGGAAAAAAGCATATCTTTCAAGATGCCGTGATACGCAAAGAAAACAAAAAAAGGAAGCGAAGCGGCAATAAGCCCCAGCAAGAACCCCAGCGTATTATGAAACAAATTTTTGTACCTTTTTTGGATAAGCAGTATGATTGTAACCGTGAAGACGCAAGCGCAAATTAGAACGGCATTTGTAACGCGGATGAACGCAAGCAGGCAGAACATTACGCCATAATAGAAGGCGTACTTTACTGGATGGTTTTTAACGGGTTTACTGTATAGGTATTTTAGCAGAAGTAATGTAGACAAATATAGGAAGGG
Source organism: uncultured Oscillospiraceae bacterium (assembly GCA_964496775.1). Lineage (GTDB taxonomy): Bacteria > Bacillota > Clostridia > Christensenellales > Aristaeellaceae > DTU024. The sequence goes on along the minus strand of CAZCBC010000097.1, from coordinate 5,284 downwards.
AAGGGAAAATTCCTCGGTAAAATTTCCCCCTTCAAAGGTGATGGCAAGGATATAGAATATAACGCTGATATGGAAAAGTCTCAAAACAACAGGAGCACGTTGAAGGATCATTTTCAAACATTTGTCCGCTAGGATGATCGTTATAAAAAGGTTGATGATTTGAAGAATAAAGATTCCGTTTCTTCCGTAACTGAGCAGTTGTCCAAGATATTGAATCAGAAAGAGGAAAGGACCTTTCATATCAAAAAAGTCCCGATATGGCAATAACCCCTTTGTCATGCCCATGCCTACTTCCATAAAAAAGGCCGAATCATCACCATATACATAGTAGGTAAGAGGGCTGGTAGAAAAGGAAAACCTCAGCAGAAAAAGGATGGCCGCAACAAAAGCCGGAATATAAAATGCCAAGTCATTTTGTGTGGTGTTCCACAGATTTTTTGAGGATTTATTTTCTGTCAAGGCGATTGCTCACTTTCTATTTTGATATTTATCCTGCCTTCAAAAGTATAGCAAAACAAAATGTTAAAATCAAAATATTATGGACGGCATTGTTTTTTACGAAAACCATCGCCCGGTATTTGATGCTGCCGGACGATGGTAAATAAAGCGATACGGGGGGAGAAATGGTATACAAAAAAAAGGAAAATGGGCAAACTATCTAAAGTCATACATGCTGGAATGGGATTCGTATTCCACCTTGTACAATGAAGAGTAGCACAGCACTACCATGTCATACTTGTTTTCCTCCAGATAGCCTTGCAGACTGCCGTCAAACACCCGCAGATCAAGATAATCTATACCTTCCAGCCCTAACCCAAGGAAGGGAACAACAGTATAGCTAAAGGAATCGCCCAAAAGTAGAATCCTTTTACCCTCAGACGACATTAGCAGGTTGTCAAGATTAACGATGGCGGGCATTCCGATAGTAGAATATAGATAAGCTCCGTAAGGGTCTGTGTGATAGTAGTCCTTTTCCTCGAGAGGAGATTTATCATAGATGATATCAAAATCTCCCGTGAGATCCAGCCCAAAGGAAGGGATTTGCAGATGCAGCTGTGTGGCGAATTTGGGATGGATTGTGGTAAAGTCATCGGGCTTGGCCCGTGCCAAAGTGACCTTTTTGCCCAGCGTACCGAGGAAAAAATCCTCATATACGGTGTAGTTGTAGTTTTCCTTTTGGAAAAGCGATAAATCGATGGCATATCCGTAGTCGCTGTTCAGCTTTTGAGCGATTTCTCCCGCGGCCCACAGACCTGTCTGGGGCAGCCAGTGGTGGTCGGTGTTAAAAAACAGCGCCTCGTGGTTCAGCCCCTGCTCCTCCACCTGCTCGCGCAGATCCAGAACGGGTACGCCTTTTTCCCGCATGCCGGTCACCAGACGGTTGGCATTATCGTTGTAATAATCTACAAAACCATTGAAGCCCTCCTGGAGGCGGCTGATTTTGTTGGGCAACTGCACAAACAACAGAGGAATATTTTTTTCACGCAATGAAGCCTGGAAGTCTGCAACTGCGGAGACATTTCCGCTTACATCAAACCAACTGTTGAAGGTGGTCAGGTAACCACCCCGCAGGTCGATGACGTTGTTGTACTCGGAATAGCCCGCCAGGTTCCAGCCTATGAGGCGATTGTAGTGGTTGGCGCCCTCTGACATCACCTGGCGGAACATCAAATGCTCGTTGGTATAAAGCTCCACGATGGTTGCGATCTTAGCAGACTGTTGTTTGATACGCTCCTGCAGGGTATGCATCCACTCTAACTGCTTGGCCCAGCGGGTACCCTGGCCCGCATGCACGGTGAAGGGATAGCGTTCCCACCATTCAGGGGTGGCCTGGGTGGCGTCGGGCAGGGGGCCGGGCTTTGCCAGCTGGTGGTTGTCCCACATGACCAGGCGCGTAAAAGCGTTGTCCATTCCCAAACGGTCTATCAGGAGGGCGCGGGTTCCAAAGCGTATGCCAACCAGCAGCATAAAGATGACGAGGATCAGCATCATCAAACGGGTTAGAAAGGCGTGGATTTTATTGATACGGCTCATGGACGTCCTCCTTTCTTAAAAGTTAAAATAGATAAAGGGGTTGTAGCTGGAGTTGACGCTTACCAACAGGGACAGGATGAAAATTGCCACCATGGCGATGGAGCGTCCCACAGCAAGCGTTGCTGCCAGCGGGCTTTGTGTCAGATTGTGTCGGGGCAGCCAAGTGTCCCTCAGCCAGTGGGTGATGGGCAGGCAGCATAGCATGGCGACAAAGGGAATCCCCCGTCCGTTGCTCAGATAATACCAGAAATTGGTGTCCAGCAGGGAAGTGCCTATGCCCGCCATGTACTTGAGATGCTGTATGGCCTTTCCCAGCGTTTCTGCCCTAAACAATACCCATCCGATGAGGATAACCAGCAGTGCGTATATGTGGGCAAAGGGCCCCTGTTTTTCCGGCAGTTTGGTGATTCTTTCAAACAGCAGGATGACAAAATAGAACAGCCCCCAGGCAATAAAACTCCACCCCGCGCCATGCCATAAGCCTGTCAGGAACCACACGGTAAACAGGTTCAGCACCCACCGGGCGCGGCCTTTGCGGTTGCCGCCCATAGGAATATATACATAGTCGCGAAACCAGCTGCCCAGGGAGATATGCCATCTGCGCCAGAACTCTGTGGCCGAACGGGAAATGTAGGGAAAATTAAAGTTTTCCAGAAAGTGGAAGCCAAACATTCGCCCCAGACCTATTGCCATGTCGGAATAGCCGGAAAAGTCAAAGTAGATTTGCAGCGCGTAGGCGATGGTGCCCATCCAGGCGGTAGCCATGGACAGGCGGGCGGTCAGACTGAAGATATTGTCGGCAATCAGCCCCATATAGTTGGCCAGCAGCACTTTCTTGCCCAGACCGAAGATAAAGCGGGTGACGCCCTCGGTAAAATCCTCGGCGTTTTCTTTGCGGTGGAGAATTTCGTGGGCTACGGTCTCATAGCGCACAATAGGGCCCGCAATCAACTGAGGAAAGAGGGAGATATACAGTCCCACGTTTAAGACGTTTTTTTGCGCAGGAGCTGTTTTGCGGTATACGTCGAACACATAGGACATAATCTGGAAGGTGAAAAAGGAGATGCCAATGGGCAGTGCGATATCCAGCTGAATACCGGGTCTACCCACCAGGGAACCGATAACCCGGGCGGCAAAACCCAGATATTTGAAAATGAAGATGAGACCTACATCAAACGCGATGGGAAAGAACAACCAAAAACGCCGTTTTTTAATATTTTCCTGTTTGTCCATAATCAGTGCAAAAAACCAGTTGATGCAAATGCTCAGTAGCATGACAAACACAAAAATCGGCTCTCCCCAGGCGTAGAAGGCCAGGCTGAACAGCAGCAGAGTATAGTTCCTGAACGCCCTGCCCTTAAAGAAGGGGTTATAGTAGACAATCAGTACCAGAGGCAGAAAAACAAACAGAAACACAGGCGATGAAAAAACCAAGCAATTCCCTCCTTCGTTGTACCCTTACAAAAAATAGCGCCGGAAGCCATCCATGTTCCGTCGCTATGTCCACACTTTCTGAGACCAAGAGGAGTATAGCATACCTTCAGGGGGATGGCAAGTAAAACACGGCGGATTTTTATAGGGAAAACGGCCTTATGTTTACGCAAACGCACGATGAAGGCCATAAAAATCCCCCCGCTGCATTGTGCGGGGGGATTAGGCTGTATTTATTTTTTGCTGTCCGGCACGTCGGTTAGCCCGCGCCCTGCGAGGATATTCAGGCTCTTCAGTCTGCCGGCCAACTTGGCGTCGGCCTGGCCCTTCAGCATGCGCCAACGCCAGTTAAGGCCGCCGACGGTGCTGGGGATGTTCATGCGGGCGGTGTCGGGCAGTTCCAGAATGTCCTGCATGGGCAGCACGCAGGTGTCGGCGCGGCTTAGCAGGGCGGTGCGTACCATGGCCTGGGCGAAGCTGTCCTTTTCCGTGATGCCCAGAATCTTGTAGGCGATGTGCTTGTCCTTGTCCGAAGCCCCGGCCAGCCAGCCCAAAACGGTGGAGTTGTCATGGGTTCCGGTATACACCACGCAGTTTTCGATGTAGTTCTGGGGCAGGTGGGGGTCGGCGGGGTTTCCGGAAAAGGCGAAGGACAGCACCTTCATTCCGGGATACCCGCAGAAGTCCAGCAGGCTGATAACCCGATCGTTTACAGCGCCAAGGTCTTCGGCGACAATCTGCAGGTGGGGCAGTTCTTTTTTTACCACCCTGAAGAAGGCCTTGCCGGGGCCTAATCTCCATACGCCGTTTCGGGCGGTTTTCTCCTTGGCGGGGATGGAATAGTAGTTGGCAAAGCCGATGAAGTGGTCTACCCGCACCATGTCGTAGATTTCGCCCATGGCCTTAAGGCGCGTAAGCCACCATTCATAGCCGGTTTCCTTCAGGTGTTTCCAGTCATACAGAGGATTGCCCCAGCGCTGGCCGTCGCGGGAAAAATAGTCCGGCGGAACTCCCGCCACCCTGACTGGGCGGTGCTGGGCATCCAGCTGGAAAACCTTGGGGTTTGTCCATACATCGGCGGAATCCTCCGCCGTATAGATGGGCATGTCGCCAAAGAGCTTAATGCCCTTTTGGTTGGCGTATGTCTTTAACTGATACCACTGCTTGAAGAACAGGTATTGGATAAAGGTGTAGTAGTCCACCTCGTCTTTCAGCATATCCCCATAACGTTTAAGCGCTGCTCTTTTGCGCATGCGGATGTCTTCATCGGGCCATTCCATCCAGCTGATGAGGTTGAAATGCTCCTTGATGGCGCTGAAAAGGGCGTAGTCTTTTACCCAGGGCTGCTTGCGGCGAAAAGAATTTAATTCTTTGCCGAGTTTTTCCCGGGAGTATTCAAAGGCCTGCTTTAATAGCAGCGTCTTGCCTTGGACAAGTTCGCCATAGTTGACAGAGTCGGGCTGCTCACCAAACTCTTGCAGGGGAGCTTTGGGCATGAGCCCTTCTTCCATCAGGGTGGGCAGGTCAATCAACAGGGGGTTGCCCGCGAAGGTAGATACGCTCTGGTAGGGGGAATCTCCAAAGCCGGTGGGGGAGATGGGCAGCACCTGCCAGATGTTCATGCCCGCTTCTACTAAAAAATCCACAAATTCATAGGCTTCTTTGCCTAGCGTGCCGATGCCGCCGGGGGAGGGGAGGGAGGTCAGATGGAGTAAAATGCCGCTTTGACGCATAGTCGGTCCTTTCATTTAAAGATACTGCTTGTTTTATACTATTCTCAACTTAATTTAGCCTTAATATCCAATCTCGACCTGTGATG
>CAZCBC010000096.1:0-9524 GCA_964496775.1 uncultured Oscillospiraceae bacterium | reverse complement strand
TCTCCTAACGAATTCCTCAAAAAACACACTGTCCAATATGTTTGACAAACCTACACAAACTGAGAAGGCAGAGCATCTGCCTTCTTTTCTTTTTTGGCAACTTGTTGTATAATCATAAACAAATATAATTATATGGGGGATTGACAAATGAAAGTATTGGTTGTAAACGCGGGCTCTTCTTCTTTAAAGTATCAATTAATTGATATGCAGAATGAAACAACGCAGGCAAAGGGCCTAATTGAGCGCATTGGCATTGAAGGAAGCAAGCTGACGCAACGAGCAAATGGGGAAAAGTTTGTATTTGAAGCACCCATGAAAAATCATGTTGTTGCCAGTGAATATATGTTGAAAGCGTTGACAGATCCTCAGCACGGTGTGGTAGAAAGCATGGATGAAATAAGTGCTGTTGGGCATCGCGTACTGCATGGGGGAGAGAAGTTCACCGCTTCTGCGATTATCAACGAGCCGGTTATCGAAGCGATCAAAGAAAACATCCCACTAGGACCTTTGCATAATCCCGCCAACCTGATGGGGATTAAGGCGTGCATGGAAGTTATGCCAAATACTCCCATGGTGGCGGTGTTCGATACCTCTTTCCATCAAACAATGCCCCCTAAGGCTTATCTTTATGGTGTACCCATGGAATATTATAAACGGCTTCGTGTACGCCGTTATGGCTTCCATGGTACCAGCCATCGCTATGTAAGCCAACGTGCTGCAGAAATACTGGGGAAATCAAAGGAAGAACTGCGTATTATTACCTGCCACTTGGGGAATGGCTCTTCCATCACGGCTGTTGATCATGGCAAGTGTGTGGATACCAGCATGGGTCTTACGCCTCTTGAAGGGTTACTTATGGGAACCCGGAGCGGAAATCTTGACCCTGCAGTGTTGCAATTCATCATGAATAATGAGAATCTGGACGTCAATGAAATGTTGGAAATTCTCAATAAAAAGAGCGGATTACTGGGCATCAGCGGCGTCAGCAGTGATATGCGCGATGTAGAAGAGGCGGCTGCCAATGGCAATCAGGATGCGCAGCATGCGTTGGATATGCTTGAGATGGGCATTAAAAAGTATATTGGTGCCTATGCTGCCGTCATGGGCGGAGTAGACGCAATTGTCTTTACAGCTGGTATAGGAGAGAATAGCCCGAGACTACGCTCTGCCGTTATGAAGTCAATGGGATTCTTTGGTGCGAAAATTGATGAGGAGAAGAACAAGGTCAGGGGAAAAGAAACCGATATTTCCGCTGAAGACAGCAAGGTAAAAGTGCTGATTGTGCCAACCGACGAAGAAATCGTTATTGCACGTGATACTGTTGAGTTGGTAACCAACGCTTGAGCAGCAAAACAAACGTGAAGCAATCAAAGACTGTACATATTTATACCGATGGGGCTTGTTCCGGTAATCCGGGACCTGGGGGATGGGCAGCCATCCTCCAGTTTGGGCCACATAAAAAAGAGATTAGCGGCAACATGTCCATGACGACCAACAACCGTATGGAGCTGTTTGCTGTTATTAGCGGTCTTGGCGCTTTGAAGGAACGCTGCATCGTTCATGTTCATTCCGACTCAACCTATGTAGTAAATGCCTTTGAAAAGAAGTGGTTGGATAATTGGCAGAAGAACGGATGGCAGACTTCAGATAAGAAGCCTGTTGAAAATCAGGACTTATGGAAGTTATTGCTGTTAACTATCCGGCGACATGAATCTGTTACTTTCCATAAAGTGCCGGGACACGCTGACCATGAGGAGAACAACCGCTGCGATGAACTGGCAAAGGCGGAAATACAGAAATATGTGGCAATGAATACGGAATCATCGGCACAGAGGAATAGTGAGTAAGTAAAACCTTTAAGAAACAAAGAACCTCAATGTATATAGGATAACCGCCAATACTATTCGCAAAAGGCATCTTTTACGAATAGTATTGTTTTATTTTGTGCCGTGTGTTAAAATATCATAGATAGCATAACCTTGATGTTATCACAAACAAAATTGGAGAAAGGAAGTATTGGATATTCAACTTAGCCTTGTACTATCAAAATGTCATTGCACGATAATAAACTATATATTGTGTGCATCGTTGTTTTCTATTTCTTAATATAAATTTCACATAACTGTACTTCTCTTGATAGCAAAAAACTGCGGATCGATTCTAAGCGATTATTGGCTTAAAAGTTGATATATTTCCCGTCTGATGTCGAAATAATCAAAATTAATTCAACATATTTAGGAGGTCTTACTTTTGGCACAGCCCCTTACTTACCATAAGATGCAATCACATAAGCATAATGAACGAATCAAAACACTATTAAAGAAGCTTCCACCCGTGTGCTCAGATTACTTTCGTTCAATATCCCAGACCACCAGCGCTTTAACTCGGCTTGCATATGCATATGATTTGCGTCTGTTTTTTTATTATCTCTGCACCGAACGATATTCTTTTGCGAATAGTAAGCCGGAATTGATGACAATCGAGGAAATTGCACAGATAACAGCTCGTGATATTGAAGGCTTTCAGGAATACTTACTTCAGTATACAAAAAATGAAATGCCTAATGATGCGGGCATCTCCCCCGTCTTTATTCAAAATAATGAACTTGGTATTATGAGAAAACTTTGTTCTATTCGTTCTTTATTCGACTTTCTATTTAAAAATGAAATGATCCCCGCAAATGTAGCCACCCTTGTTTCTCTCCCCAAAAAGCGGGAAAAACCTATACTCTATCTTGAAAACAATGAGGTTCAAGAGATGATTGATACCGTCCTGACGGGTAATGGATTAACCGGCAAACAAAAAGCTTACTTAGAATCGACGAGGAAACGAGATTTGGCCATATTGATGCTTTTTCTGGGGACAGGCATACGTGTTAGCGAATTGGTGGGCTTAGATTTAGGTGATTTAGATTTGGAAAGGAATGCTTTTACCGTGGTACGTAAAGGCGGAGACCAGACAATTCTCTATTACTCCAATCAAGTAAAGAGGGTTTTGAAGGATTATTTGGACGAAAGAAGACAAGTCTCCCCTCTTTCAGGGCATGAAAACGCTTTATTTCTCTCGCTGCAGAAACGACGTATGACCATACGCGCGGTGGAAAATATGGTAAAAAAATATGCGCTGGTAGCGGCGCCGCTAAAGAAAAAAATCAGTCCCCACAAGTTAAGAAGCACATTTGGTACCAACCTATATCAGGAAACTGGAGACATATATCTGGTAGCGGATGCCCTTGGACATTCAGATGTCAATACCACACGCAGACATTATGCTGCGATGACAGATCAACGGAAAAGAGAAGCTGCGAAACGAATTATCCTGCCTGAAATCAATCCCTCTGCAGAAGGAGAACAAACAGATTGATATATAATACTTTGCAAACGTTTGTTTGCGTGTTATAATAGGACAGTTCTAACAGGAGGAAATGCAATGTCAATAGAAGCAGGCAAACAAAAGCGTTCCCGCGGTGAAACACAACAGTTCATCTTAAATTATATAAAAGAGCAGATTGCCTTACAGGGCTATCCTCCTTCAGTTCGGGAAATATGCGATGCTGTTGGTTTAAAGTCCACGTCTACTGTACATGGACATCTTAAGCGCCTTGAAAGCAAAGGCCTTTTACGGCGGGACGCAATGAAACCCAGAGCGATGGAAATCCTCACTGAGGATGAAAAAGAAAATAGTTTTATATCTGTCCCGCTGTTGGGGCCTGTTGCAGCAGGCTCCCCTATACTTGCAGAAGAAAATTATGATGACTATCTCGAAATTCCCTCCTTTATGCTGGGCAAAGGTGAGCATTTTGCATTGACTGTACGCGGTGATAGTATGATCAATGTAGGCATTATGCACGGTGATACCATCGTGGTACATCGCCAATCTACGGCCAACAATGGTGATATTGTTGTGGCCCTTCTCCAGGGAGACGCAACTGTGAAGCGTTACTTTAAAGAGAACGGGCACTTTCGGTTACAACCTGAAAATTCCAGCATGGCCCCCATATATACCCCTTCCGTGGAAGTGTTAGGTAAGGTAGTATCTGTACTGCGTGTATTAAAGTAGTGCCGTACTAACAATAGGTATGATTGCCGCCATTTGGGCGGCTTTTTTCAATGCTCCATACTGTGGAACATAGCTGCACGGACATACCTAAGTATCTAACAGCAAACCAAAGTCTGTGCAGGTACATTTGTTTAAAACCGTATGCAAGTTAGTTGATGCTACAAAACGCCGCCCTATTTAAGGCGGCGCATGTAAGACGCTAAAATATCTATATCTATAAATTTACTGTTAAGCTGCAGTACGATTTGTTAAAGTAATGATTTTGCCGCCTCAACTACGTGCAGTGTATCAATACCATAAAGACGAAATAGTTGTTCGGCCGGAGCTGATGCGCCAAAGTGATCCAGTCCGATAACAATGCCGTTTAATCCTACAAATCGATACCAGGGCATAGTAGACGCGGCTTCGATAGAAACGCGTCTGAGGATTGATGAAGGCAAAACTTTCTCTTGGTATGCCAGCGGCTGTTCAAGGAATAGTTCCATACATGGCATGGATACGACTTTTGTGTGAATGCCTTCGTCGCGAAGAATCTTTTCAGCCTCCACAGCGCATTGTAACTCACTGCCGGTGGCAATTAAGAGTATATCAGCATTGTTGCTGTCCTTGACGATATATCCACCGTGTAAGGCGTCCAATGATGTTTCCTGATAATTAGGTACATTTTGCCGGGTTAAGGCGATACAAACAGGCTGACCGCTTGTAATCGCTGCTATCCAGGCAGCCGCAGTTTCATGCCCATCAGCCGGACGGTATACCAATACATCCGGAATTGAACGCAAACTTGTAAGATGCTCAATAGGCTGGTGTGTTTCTCCGTCTTCCCCTACTCCGATGGAATCGTGTGTAAACACATAGGTGACAGGGAGTTTCATTAAGGCCGATAAACGGATAGCGTTTTTCATATAATCACTGAAAACAAGGAAAGTGCCACAAAACACACGCAAACCGCCATGCGCTGCAATGCCGTTGCATATAGCGCCCATGGCGTGTTCCCGCACGCCAAAGTGAAGGTTTCTACCGCTACGATTATCAGCGCTATAGGAACCACCACCTTGAATCGTTGTTTTATTTGAGGGCGCCAAATCTGCAGAGCCGCCAATCAGATTGGGAATCATCTGAGCAAGTCGGTTAATCATTACACCTGAATCGGCTCTGGTAGCTGATGCCGTTTCCTCAAACTTCCAAAGTTCAGTCTGCGTAATTAAATCTTCAGGTTTTAAGTTTTCTGTATGCCACTTATTCCATTCTTCTGCAAGCTCAGGATATTTTTTTGAATACTCCTGAAACAAGTTTTCCCACTGTTTGTAGGTGTTTTGCTTTTCTGTCATGCAGTCCTGTACATATTGGTATACATCCTTGGATACATGAAAGGCGTCATCCGGTAAACCAAAAGACTTTTTAACGGCAGCAAGGTTTTCTTTTCCCAATGGCTCACCATGGGCACTTGCAGTTCCCTGCTTGGCTTCGGAACCGTATCCGATGATTGTAGGACAGATAATCAGCGTTGGTCTGTCGCTGGACTCCGAAAGCTTGAGCGCAGCTAAAACCTGCTCTGTATCGTTTCCGTCTTTTACGCGGATAACCTGCCAACCATAGGCTTCATAGCGCTTACCTACATCTTCCGTAAATGCAAGGCTTGTAGAGCCTTCAATAGTAATCTGATTATCATCATACAATACTGTAAGTTTTGATAGTTTTAATGTACCCGCAAGGGAACTTGCCTCACCACTGATCCCTTCCATTAAACACCCATCACCGCAGACAGCATATGTACGATGATCAATAATATTATAACCGGGACGATTAAATTTCTCTGCCAACATGGTTTCTGCAATGGCCATTCCAACTGCATTTGCTATCCCCTGACCTAAAGGACCGGTTGTAACTTCTATACCCCTTGAAGGGTTATGATCAGGGTGTCCGGGTGTGATGCTATTTAATTGACGAAAGTTTTTTAAATCATCTATTGTGTAGGAATAGCCGCATAAATGAAGGATGGTATATAGCATGGCGCTGGCATGGCCGCTTGAGAGCACGATTCTGTCCCTGTTTTGCCACAGAGGATGCGTTGCGTCATGCTTTGCATGCCGTATCCATAAAGCGTGCCCAAGAGGAGCCATGCCCATCGGCGCGCCTGGGTGGCCGCTGTTTGCTTGTTGAACCATCTCAGCAGATAGAACTCTGATCGTGTTGACTGTTTTTGTCTGCATTTTTATCCCTCTCATTTCTGATTGTGATAATAATCTATTAACGGCTGCACGCTTACATCCGGGGTGTCCTTCAGTAATTCATACAACTGTTTTACAATATAAGAAACTCCGCCTTGAATATCACTTTCTATATTTAAAGGCAACACTGGATCATGGACGGATAAACGCAAAAGGAACCAGGCATTGTCCATTCCCCCATCCAGATTAAAGCTGATACGTATACCCTCCCGATTGTCGGGTGCAATGGTCCAATCATCATTAAAAGAAGCGTGATCCATAACTTTTTCTATGACTTTGAGGCGGCTGTATGGAAATCATCAGCTAAAATACTTAAGCGGAGCTCCAGGGTTTCCATCGGCTCTTCCAGGCCATCAATCATTGAGAAAAGGGATTTTCCCTCTTGCTTATTCCGAAATGCTTCACAGATTAATAATGTACTTAGGTACATACCGTCATCGATAAAGCTGTTCTCGCGAAAAGCGGCATGACCGCTGGTTTCTATAGCCAAGGGACAGTTCACGCCTGATTGATTCAACCGGAGAGCCTCATCAATTACATTCCGGTAACCACGTTTGTATCGGTAGTGTATACCACCCCAACTCCCGATGAATTTCGATAAGCCGGATGAAGTGACAGAATCCGTTACAATAGTGACGCCAGGTTCTTTATCTAAAAGAATTGCGGAAACAAGGGCGATTAAGCGATTACGATTGATTTCCTTGCCATTTTCATCTACGATGGCGGCACGGTCGCAGTCAGCATCAAAGATAACGCCAATATCAGCCCCTACCCTTTTAACCGCTTCACTTATCGCCGCCATAGCGGAGGGGTCCTCAGGGTTAGGCATGTGGTTGGGAAAACTGCCATCAGGTACAAGAAATTGGCTTCCTTCAGTCCATGCACCGAGTTCTTTCAAGAGCTTTTCATAAAAACCCCCGGCCCCATTTCCAGCATCCACTACAACATGAAGCCCTAATAATGGGCAGGTTACATCGGTACTTAGTTTCTCTTTCACAATATTGGTAAGATGATTACAATATACATCTAAATACTGAAGATCCTCAATGTTAGAAAGGGATTCTGTATCCGCAGGCACCTCAATGTTTTCCATTAAGGTGAGAATCTCGCACAACATTTGACTGGAAATACTTCCCTGTTCCTTTGTAAAAAACTTAAATCCATTCCGGTTCGAAGGGTGATGACTGGCAGTCACCATGATGGACGATGTCAATTTTAAAGCATCATCTTCCAGGCTCTGGTACATTGCGGGAGTCGTGCAAAGGCCGAAGCGGAAGACATGTGCCCCTGCTTTTGCCATCCCCTTTGAACATGCGTTCAGTAGTTTTTCACCACTTAATCGGGAGTCGCGACCAATAGCGACCTTAATATTCCTTTCCCCCTTTGTGTGAAGCCAAGAGACAAAGGCATAGCCTATTTGTTCAGCGGTCTCTTCATTTAAAACGGCATCATGCCCTATGGCTTTTCCGCGAATATCTGTACCGCTTTTTAAGTGTTTATATCTCATGAAATCTCCCTCTCATAGCGAAAGCGCATAACTTTCTTGCATTATATGATAAATGGTTTCTAATTGTTTAAAATCCTTGGCCAAAACATCTGCGAAATCAGGGGAAAATATGATGGCTGGATCTATCTTTTCTTTTACAATCAGCAATTCTTTTTTTATATACCAGGGAACAACTGCCTCGTCAAGCTCCTCGGGTATCTTCAGACGTTTGTAATTATCACCCGCCAAAGCAAAATAGTTTTTCTTCAGCAATGCATTGAATGCAATAAACTCCTCCGGCGAAGCAAGCATGCTGCGCCGCAACAATTCCATTGCGTCCTTATTCTCTCCCCAGAAGCCAAGCCCCCAGTTTACGCGTTCAACACGTATCTCCATCCAGTACATGGGTGCTCTTTCGCGCGGGATACCGGTATGACGAAAAGCTATCCAATGATGATCCCGATACGGGGATTTATCCTTGGAGAAGCGAGTATCACGAAAAATACGGGAAAGGCATTTGCTGGGGCGAACTTCCATAGAAGGATTGATACTTAACATTGTTGGTGTCAGCGCTTCTATCAAATCATAATAAGGGGTGCGCATTACCTTAATATAGGTATCCCTGTTATCAGCCATAAAAGTCTTATTATTGTTAAAACGGATATCCAGCATAAAATCCAACATCTCTTGAGTAAAACCAGTAAATATGTGAACTCATACCCCCTTAGATAAAATAGCCCTGCTTACAACGTTTCCATTATATCATATAATCCGACCAGAATATTTCCGTATAATAAAATAATGTCTAAAGACTTTACTCTTCAAATACTATTGTTGTCAGCCTGTCCGAAAACTTAGGCCTCACACACCAGACCACCGTAAAATACCCCTAGTAGCTCACGTGAGAATAATCTAAAAAGAACATAGGATCGCCTGTAAAAAGTGAAATTAATCAAAGAAAATCAGAGTTTTGTATGGAGATTATATAGAGGGTCAGAATAACCATCAGATAGGAATACAGTTTGGACACCTAGCAGATGAAGTGCGTCAAGGCAGTACTGTGTACTATATGAAGTGTTTGCGGAAGTACTGCGTCTGGAGGAACTGGGCTTTAATTAAAGCAATTCCGACGCTAGGGTGTATCAGTCATATGCACTGGGGAATTTAATCAAACTGTACCTGCCTGGGTATCGGAATGGCACTCGCACTTCCCACAAATTAGGGCGGGAAACCGGATGTAATATTGAGTTGTTTACCTCCGAGGGCGCCGTAAACCCGATCATAACACCATTGCTAACTTCCGGCGAGACTATCGGGAAACGCTAAAAAATTGTTTGTGGTGTTTGTGAATGCCTGCCGGGATATGAAGTTGCTGTTACGCAGACATCATCGCCATGCGTCACTTTAAAGAGGGTGCTCCCATGGTAGCCGCTGCCAACGCAAGCATCCCTGTAATTAATGCCGGTGATGGTGGCCATAACCACCCCACCCGACATTAACGGACTTGCTTACCATTCACCGGGAAAAGGGAACCTTCGAAGGGCTTACCGTAGGACTATGCGGGGATTTGAAGTTTGGCCGTACCGTACACTCTCTGATTACTGCTATGGCCAGGTACGACAATGTGCGCTTCGTGCTGATTTCACCGGAAGAATTGAAGGTGCCCAGCTATGTAAAGCTCCCCCTTAAGCAAAGGGGAATCCCCTATGTGCAGACAACGGATATCGAATCGGTTATTGCAGACCTGG
>CAZCBC010000095.1:0-9572 GCA_964496775.1 uncultured Oscillospiraceae bacterium | reverse complement strand
AAAAAGCAAAGAACCCTGCCTTGCTTCCGCTTGACAGGGTTCTTTGACAGTCTGAGCCTCCCCGCCAAAGCGGAGAGGCCGTTGTTTGTTTTATTGGTTATACGGTTTCTTCTTTTCTCTTTTTAGAGAGCATCCACAGCGCCAGACAGCCTACGGACAGCGCCAGCAGCACGGCAGGCAATACCAGGGCCTTGTCGCCGGTGGGCGGTATGGGAATACGGTTGGTCAGCAGGTCGTTGGCATCGCCTTCCCCCATCTTGGTGTAGCTGGTGCGCGCTGTCAGGATGCGCCCTGTCCCGTCGGAGCGCTCCTCCCGTACGGTGATGCGCACACGGATGGGATCCATATCGTATTGCATACCCGCCTCGGCGCCCTTTACCTGCCGAATGGTGAACACATAGGTGCCTTCGCGGCGGAAGCGCTGGGTGCCAAAGGAGAAACTGCCATCAGGGCCGTTGCGCGCGGTGCCAATCACATTGCCGGCGCCGTCGAGCAGCTGGAACTCAAACTCCTTATCCCTCAGCGCGCGGCCAATCAATTCTACCCGGCCCTCTATGGGTGCGCTGGTAACGGGATCGGGGTCCTTCTCCCAGCGGTTGGTAAAGACAAAGTCTCCGCCGTTATATGACTCGCCGTTCTTCAGGAAGGTGGTATTCAGCTTCAACGCATTGTTGTTGTCCGTCCTCGCCTTCACCAAAATGGTATAGACGGTGTTGTCATAGACGTAGTTGCGGGAGCCGCCATGTACTTCCCGTATGGTGATGGTGTAGTCGCCCTGGGCGTTAAAGGAAATGTCCTCAAACGTTGCCTTGCCGTCCGCGTCGTTTTGAGCGGTCTTGTTGTAATTAGTGTCCGCTACCGACAGGGCGAAGGTGAACTGGTCTTCCTCCAGGGTGGCGCCTTCCAGCACTTTCAGCACAAGGGGCAGTTTCAGCGCGGCGCTCGTCGGTCGCTGGAAGGTGTTGGTAACGGTGATCTCGTCGTTTTCTGTTGTATAGGTAGCAAGGAAGTAAAGTCCATCCGCCATTAAGTAGTTCTGGTTGTTAATCTCGTAGGTAGGCTCTGTCACGGTGTAGTGGAAGGGACTGCCAAAGTGGTTGTGCCTGGGCAGGTTGCTCCAGTCGTACTGATAGCGGTTGTTGCCCAGATAGGTAATCTCCGCCTGTACGCCAACTGGCAGCAGAGGCATTGTGGGGGGATTGGGGGTACCCGGCGCGCGCATCAGCACAAGGGGACCGGGCTTGTCCATATCATAGCCTTCCCACTGCTTGAAGGCCCGCACCGATACGGTATTGGGGTCATTATCCTCAGCATGGTTGTTTTTTACTTCCACTATCGGCGGCGTCAGCTGGCCGGGCAATACATTTACCTTGCCCCCTGCGGGGATGTACTGAGGCACATAGCCATGGGACTCGGTTTCGGTAATGGTGTATTCGCCATAGAGCAGCTTATCCAGCGTAATTTCCTGGCCCGCGCCGAGAGTAACGGTTTTTTCATACCCATTGGGACCTTTCAGCAGGAATTCAAACGTTAGGGGGTTGTCTCCCACAACGTTGACATCGCCCACCACATTGCCGCCCGGCAAGGCGGAGTTATCAATCCGCGCCTTGCGCAGCGTCAGTTTGCCTTTGCGGTCATTTACATCGTTAAAGGTGTTGGTAATGGTCAGATCGTCAGTGCTGTCGGCGGTAAAGTTGAGGGGCGCGCCTATCACACCGTTTTCATCCATTTCCTTCACATAGTAGTGGTATACATTGCCGTTTTCATCGGTAATGGGCAGCAGCTGCGCAGCCGTCCAAGTGTAGGAGGTGCCCGTATCGTTGGCCTCCATCTTTACAGGGGCAGCGGGCATTACTTCCTCCTGCCCGGCAGGCTTCTTGCGGTACAGCTGGAACCAGACGTCCACGGCGTGTACATTCAGGCCAGCCGCACCGGTGAAATCCCACTCTTTATAGCCTGTCAGTTCCTTATACTGCACACGGAAGGCATTGGTAACGGTGTTGCCGTCCTGGGTTACATCGTAGATGCTTTCTTCCCCTGGTACATCACCCACCTTCAGGATGGTCTTGCCACTGGGCACCTCGGTCTCTGTGCCGTCTTCCCGCACCCGGTAGGTGTAGGGGTAGCCCTCAGGGCTGTGCCTGGGCAAGTTCAGCCAGGTATATTCGTAGCGGCTGCTGCCGGCAGTTGTCGGCGTTGCATTATAGGTGGCAGCCGTTACATCCGTAAAGTCAACGCCGTTCACCGAGCGGGACAGAATCATCGTCACCGCCGTATGCTCCGCGGGAGCACCGCCCTGCCAGTATTTTGTAGCGCGCACCTGCACGGCATTGGGGTTGTTGCTGGAGGCATGGTTGTTGGTAACCGTTACGGTGTTGCCTGCGCCCTGCGCAACCGCCACCGTCTGGGTGGGGGCATATTGGGGCACATAGTTCTGGGTGTTGGTTTCGGTTACGGTGTATTCCCCTGCCGACAGGCCGTTTAGCACATGCTGCGTGCCGGGTGTCAGGGTAAAGGTCTGGCTGTAGCCCCAGGGGCCGGTTACCTTGAAGGTAAAGGCAATGGGGGTACCCGTTTGGCCGCTGGCGCTGGCCGCATGGCCGCCGTTCATGGTGGCGTTATCCAGCAGGGGCTTTTTAACGGTTAACGTCAGGGTATCCGGCTGCATCTGGTTGGTCAGGGTAATATCGCGGGGGGATGCCGCCGTGCCCTGCCCGCCGGACTTGGCGAAGTGCGCAGGCGTGTAGTCAGTGCCGTTTTCATCCACTTCCCGGACGGCGTAGATATAGGTTTGTCCATTTCCGTCAGTTTCGGGCATGTCGGGCCAGGTAACAGACGCTGTGCCCGCTTCTACCTTAAGGCGGGCGCCCGTTACATCGCTAAAGTTCGTGCCGTCCGTGCCGCGCTGCAGCTGGAACCAGACATCCGCCTTGGCGGTGGTTGCAAGGTTCGGGTAGAGGGCAGCGTCCATCAAATAGAAATCCCATTCCTTGGTTGCCGTTACGGCAGCCTTGGGCGAAGAATAGGTATTGGTAATGGTTGAGCCGGGCTGGGCGTAGGTAATGCCACCCACTTTTGCGGGAGAACTAAAGGTCTGGGCGTAGTTGTCCACCGCTTCCTCAAAGATGTAGTAGGTAAAGGTACGGCCATCCTCATCATAGCGGGCAATGTTCTTGAAGGTGCATACCCACTGGGTGGTTACCCCTCCGGGGGTATTGGCAGGCGCAGTCTTTACATATTCCGCTTCGGCGCCTGTCAGCTCCACAAGGCCGTCTTTGGTCATCTGCCAGAGGCTGAATACCGGCTGAGGATGCCCGCCCTGCAGGGCGCCGCCCACCCAGTTCTTGGTAACCTTCAGGTTCTGGCCCTCGATGGTGTTGGTGATGGTGATATTCTTATGCTCTGTTCCTAAGGTAATGCCTTCGCAATCAGGCTCAAATACCGCCGTCCACCCCTCTTCGGTTGCTTCCGTAATGTAGTAATCACCATAGGCCAGCCCGACCAGCGGGAAGGGCACGCCTGCGTATAAGTAGCCTTCTCTGCTAAACCCAGAAGGGCCGGTGCCGCTAAACTTGAAGCCCCGCTTGGGATATGCCTGATCGTCCTGGGGCGCAAAATTGCCGCTGCCTGTGCCCTTGATGACAAGTTTCGCCTTGGTCAGGGTTGCCGTGCCCTTCAGGTCCAGCTTGTTGACCACCGTCATCTTATCCTGCCCATTGTTGCCGTAGGATTTGACGAAGTTGACGGGGGTGTAGTCAACCCAGTTGGGTGCTTCAACAGTACCGGCATTGCGTACTTCCTTCACATGGAAGGAGTAGGGGTTGGCATGCTCGTCCGTGGTGGCTACATCGGTCCAGGCATCGGTGGAGTAGATATAGGTATTGTCCGTATCCGACACGGTAATTTTCTTAACAGGTTGCGGCACATCCGTTGTGCCCACCGGGGCAGGCTCGTCCACCGTCCCGTTGGTGCGCCACAGCTGCAGCCAGACATCCACCTTGGCTTTGTGAATATCCTGGTAGTTCGCCGCTGTCATGCCTGCCAACGTCAAATCCCACTGCTTGCTGCCAAACAGCGCATCGGTGGTGGGCACGACATACTTGTTGGTGATGGTCTTGCCATCCTGGCTTATGGTTTTATGGTACTTGCGCCGCTCATTCACCGTGATGTTGCCGTCGGCATCGGTTTCCTCATCGGCGCCGTACACATACTTGTATCCCTGGGGGCTGTACATGGCCAGGTTGCTCCAGGTGAAGATAAACTCTCCCGGCTGGCCTGTTTCCGTCTGCAAGCTGGCGGCGGGCAGCTTTACCCGGGTGCCCCCCATTCCATCGTGGTACAGGTAGAGGGGCGCATGTTCCGCGATATGATCCGCCGCAACACCGTTCACCCATTTTTTGGTCACTGTGTAGGATGTTTTGGTCACATCGGTGGAGGTATTGGTAATCGTTACCGTGGCTTCGTTCACAGCAGGCGTCAGCGTTACCTGGCCGCCGGCGGGGCTGTAGCTTGCCGTAAAGCCCTGGGTGTTCGTTTCCACCACGGTGTATTCGCCGTACAGCAACCCGCTGGCTTCCCAGGCGTCGCCGCCGGGGGCAAGTTGCATATTGATGGTTAGTTCCGTGCCATAAGGGTTTGTCACCTTGAAGGGGAAGGTTACCCGTTGGCCGAAGCCGGGCTCGGTAGCGCCGCCGCAGTTGGTGCCGGTATTCACCAGCGGCGCCTTTTTAACGGTCAGCTTACCGGTACGCTCATCAACAGGCAGCAGGGTATTGGTTACCACTAACTCCATATCTGTACCCGCTGCCGCCTGTATGTCGGCGGGGGCGTACGTTACCTTCCAGTTGTTGTTCCGCACATCGACAGTATCGAAGGTTTCCTCCACCCAGTAGGTGTAGGCATTGCCGTCGCCATCGGTAACGGGCACGGTAAAGTCGGCAGAATCGCTTACAGAGGTGGTCAGGGTGATGGGGTTTCCATTGGTATCCACTGCCGCTTCCCTGGTAACGGTGCCCGCCTTGCGGTATACCGCCAGCACCACGGTGGGCTGGGGTACTGCCTGTACGGTGTTGACAAACTCCTTCTCTAAAGTAAGCGTTACCGTGGGGCTTGCGTAAGTATTGGTGAGGGTAACGGCATTGTCAACCAGCTTGCCGTAGTCGGTACCGCCAAAGGTTTCCTTGTTGGAGAAGGTAAGGGTATAGGTATTGGGCACCCCGGCCTCGGTTACATAGAAGGTGTAGGGCGCGCCGTCAGTGTGGCGGTTTGTGTCCACATTCTGCCAGGTATAGGTCCAGGTGCCGGTGTCTGTGCTGCCGGTGGCGGGGGCAGCAACAAAATCAGCGTCCAAAGCCGTGGTAATCTCTTCCGGCGCCGCCATATCTGCGGTTTTGCGCCACAGCGTCAGGGCAGGGGCGGTATGCCCGCTTTGGGCGCCGCCTACCCACTCTTTGGTGGCGGTCAGAGCGTTTGTTTCGGGGCTTACGTAGGTGTTTGTTATGCTCGTTTCCCAGCCGGTGATTACATTATTCCCGTCCTTGAGCGCTACAGCGGTGGGCGTTGAAGGCGTGTAATCGTTCAGCACGGCTTCCACAAACCGGTAGGTATACCAGTTTCCATCGATGTCGGTCAGCTGCCTCTGAGGCCATATGTAGGTCCATTCGCCATCCTTATTGACGGTGGTTTCGTGGGGTTCTCCGGGGATATCGTCCGCAACGCCATTCAGCGTGACTGTGGCGGCGGCCTCCTCCGTCCCCCCCTCCGGCGTACGGTACAGGGTGATGTGGATATCAGGCCGCGGGCCGCCGTCCCAGGTTTTGGTAAAGGTAATGTCGCCCCGGGGAATGGTATAGGTATTGGTAACCACCTGGGCGTTGTTGACCGTTTCGCCATAGCTGGCGGTATAGTTGGCAATGGGCGTTTCCTGTACGGAGTAGGTGTACTCTTCATTGGTATCGAGGGAGAAGCGGGGCAGGTTGTTCCAGGTATACTTCCAGGCGGTCAGCTCCCCGTTGCCGTGGGCATCGGGGGCAACCGGCGTGCCGTCCAGGGTGACGACGACAGCGTAGGCATTGTTTTCGGGCACCGGCGCCGGCTCCGCTTCTGTCATGGACGCTGTCTTGCGGTAAAGGGTGAATGTTACCGGCGGCTTATGGCCGTCCTTATACACCTTTTCGGCGGTAAACGCCTTGGTCTGGGCAACGTTGGTTACATCCAGGCTGGAGGAAGATACCGCGTCCACATCGGTGGCGACGGCGTACCCTGCCGGGGGGTTTTCTTCCCTTACAACGTACTTCACGTTGCGCGTTACGCCTAAATATTCTACCGTGGCGGGTAAATTCTTTCCGGTGTACGACCAGTGGTTGGGCCCGGTGGGTTCGTTCTCTTGACCGTTTGGAGGATCATCATTCGCAACGCCATCCAGCACGGCGGTTCCCATATTGTTCGTCGCAAGAATTTCCCCATTTTCACCCAATACATGTTGATAAAGGGTAAATGTCACACTGGGCCGGGTGGGCAGATTGCTGTCCCAGTACTTATTGGCGGTAACGGTATCTGCCTGATAGGTGTTGGTAATAACAAAGCCATCTGTGGCGTTCCCACTCAGCTGCCAGCGATAGTGACCGGGCACCACTTCGGTTACGGTATATTCCGCATCTACCACAACATTGTTTTTTAGTACTTTGCTGGGCAGGTTGGGCCAGAAATAGGTCCAGTTATTCTCGTAGGGTTCGGGGGAGGCAGTTGTTGTTGTTGTGCCATTTAGGGTAACGCTGCTGAACTGCTCGCCGTTCTGCTTCAGCACAAAGGTTACGGCAGGGCCGGGCTGGAGATTCGCCGGCGGGGTATCCTTATAAACCTTTGTAGCCTGTACCTGAGTGGCATTGAAGGTATTGGTAATGGTAAAGCCCTGCGCCATGTCGCCTTCGGATGTCCTGGTATAGCTGACCGGCACATCAGCGTCTTCCTCCACAACGGTGTAGGCTATTTCTGCTCCGGTTGTGGTATCATACTTGGGCAAATCAGCAAAGGTATAGGTGCCCTTCTCGTTGGGGTAGGGGGCAGTCGCATCCTTGTCCATATCGGCCCAAGCAACTGTGGCTACCACAGTATTGCCATTCTTCAGCGTCAGCTTGGTATCTCTAAGTTGCTGGTAGGCTATCGCCGGGCCGCCTACCCACTGCTTGGTCACCGGTACATTCACCGTCTGCCAGGTGTTGGTAACGGTAAGCCCGTCTGTTTGATTGCCGCCATAGGTGACAATAAAGTTATAAGGAGCGGGGGTTTCTACCACGCTGTAGGTGATGGGGGCGCCGTTGTCGGCGGTCAGGGGCTTTGCGGGGAAGGTATGCCGCCAGGCAGGCCCATCAATGGTGACGGAGGCACCGTCGTTGACCGCATCGCTTGTGCCCACCTTCTTTTGCAGCTGCACGGTTACGGGTATTTTTTTGTCTTCGGGGGTGCCGCTCCAGAATTTGGTTACCTTAATATCCCCTGTGGGCACCTGATAGGTGTTGGTAATCACTTCCTCGCCGCCCGGCAGCAGGGTGGGGCCGGCAACCGCATAGGTATTGCCGTTAACGGTTATCTTGCCGTCGGCGGCCACTTCCTCGGCGGTGTAGGTATACAGGCGCCCCAGGGGGCTGTAGCGGGGCAGGCCGCTGTAGACAAATTGATGGTCGTATCCACCCACATTGTCGGTGACAGCCGGGGTAAGGTTTATCTCATTGCCGGACTGCTTTAATTTCAGGGTAATGTTATCGCTTTGATGGTCCGCAGCGGGGCCGTTTACCCAGTCCTTATACACGGTGTGGGTTGCGGTTTGCGCGGTGGTGTTGGTAATCGTAACGCTGCCCGTGAAAACGTCGGGAGTTAATATAACTTTGCCGTCGGTAGAGCCGCCAGCGGTCGTGCCGTCCGTGTCCTGATAGGTAGCGGTATAGCCATGGGTTTCTCCCGTTTCCTCCACAGTGTACTGACCGAAATAGAGATTATTCAGGACAACCGGTGCACCGCCGGGCGTCAGGGTGTAGGTCTGCGCGTTGCCGTAGGGGTCTGTCACAGTAACAGTAAAGTTGATTTGCGGGCCGGCGGGTTCATTTAACAGCGCCGCATCCACCCCGCTGTTCACCAGCGCTTCCTTGCTGATGGTCAGCTTGCCCTTGCGGAATTCTTGCAGCCGCAGGCTATTGGTCACCGTCAGGGTTATGTTGTCATGCTCTGCAGGCGTAACCGTGTCGGAGAAGGTTGCCACCCAGTTGGCGTCGGTGGGCGCGGGGTTGGTAAAGGCTTCGGTAACCCGGTAGGTATAGGGGTTGCCGCTGATGTCGGTAATATGCACCGTTTGGGCTGTACCCGCAGCGGTTTCATCGGTGGTCAGGGTAATAGGAAGGGCTGTCCACTCTGTCTCCGCCGCAATCTTGCGCTCCAGCGTCAGCTTGACTTCGGGCTGGGTTACATTGTCAGGGTTGATAAAAGTCTTTTTCAGCGTGATGGACGCGGTGGGCGGCGTATAGGTGTTGGTTACCGTTTCGCCCGACTTGCCGAACTTTGTTTCGGTGCCAACCACGGTGATATAGTCCGAGTAAGCCGCAGCATAGCCCTGGGGCAGGATGCTTGTATCCTCTGTAAAGAAGAACTCGTAGGCGGTGCCCGACGTGTCCGTTTGCTCCAGGCCGCTCCAGGTATAATTGAACTCCTTCGCAGAGCCCACAGGGACAACCACAGGCGTGGCGGTTACCTCATCAGGCGCCGCCGTGCTGCCCACCAGCCTGCGCCAGAGGGTCAGGGGCGGGGGCGGTTTGGGAAGGCCCGTTTACCCAAACCTTTTTGGCGGTAGCCACACCCTCCGTTGGAATGACAAAAGTGTTTGTCACCGTCATGCCTGATTCGGCTTTGGTATAGTTGTCAGGGGTATAGTCCACCCAGTTGGGCGCTTCTAGGGTACCGGCATTGCGCACTTCCTTCACGGTATAGGTATAAAGCCGGGCGGCATTGTCCGTGGTGGGCATGTTTTCCCAGGTGACGGCGGTGGTGTTATGGGGCAGCGCCTTCACCTCCGCGCCGGGGACAGGGGCAGCAGCGCCGCCCTCTACCTTGCGCCACAGCTGGAACCACACGGTGGGACGCACGCCGTTATTATAGTTTTCGCCGTTTTCCCATACCTTGGTGGCTTCCTGGTCGGCTGTAGGCGCCTTATAGGTGTTGGTAATCAGGGTATAGAGCGGCTGGTTTTCGGGGGTCATGATGGCAGATGTAACGGAATACTCCCGCCCGTTGGTTGTGTAGATGCCGCTTACCACGCCGTCTTCTTCCACAGTATAGTTGTAGGCATACCCGTTCTGGTCATACTTGGGCAGGCCCGTCCAGGCATAGTACCATCTACTGCTGTCAAAACCTTCAAAATAAGGGGTGACATCCGCAGTAACCGTTTCAGTGCCGCGCTTCAGGTTGAAGGTGGGCGCTTGGTAGTCTGCTGAATTGCCATTCACCCATTTTTTCTGCGCCATCACGGCAACCTGGGTGTCGGCGGTGTTGGCGTTGGTTACGGTTACGGTGCCTGCCTTTGAAGC
>CAZCBC010000094.1:7287-9582 GCA_964496775.1 uncultured Oscillospiraceae bacterium | reverse complement strand
GCGGCATGACATGGTATGCGGAGTACAAAGTTGCGAACTTAAGTTGACAGCACCGTTTTGTGAATTTTAGAATCATGATAATATCAGTTCAGCAATAAATTTTAATAATTCTAAGGTTTTGTCTTCTCATTCAAATGGCTAGGATTGAAATCCATACTGCAAACATTAACCTTCACTTCACACATCTTCCTTGCCTCGCTTCCCTGCTTCCTCTATAATCATTTCATCACGCAAAAGGGGGACTGGGCATGCATATCGGGATTTTGGGCGGTACCTTCGACCCCATCCACCGGGGGCACCTTGTTATGGCAAAAGCGGCGGCGGATGAGCTGAATCTTGACAAGGTGATTCTGCTGCCCGATGGCGACCCGCCCCATAAAACCCCCCGTATTCCGGGATTCCGCCGTCTGGATATGGTGAAATTGGCTGCCTTGGAGGACGCCTGCTTTGAGGCCTCTGATATGGAGCTGAAACGCCAGGGCAAGACTTACACGGTGGATACCCTGCTGGCCTACCGGGCGCTGTATGGGGACAGCAAACCCATATACATTGTAGGCTCCGACACATTGAAGATGTTCCCCTCCTGGCGTACGGCGGAGGAAGTGGCTAAACTGTGCGACATGGCGGTGGTGCTGCGCCCCGGCGAAAGCCGGGAAGAAATCCTTGAGGTGATGGCACGTCACCGGCAGGCGTTTAACCTAAGCAGCGTGCTGCTGAATACCCTGGGGCCCGACATCTCCTCCACCCGCATCCGCCAGATGGCGGCAAGGGGCGAGGACATTTCCCTTTTGGTTCCTCTAAGGGTGCGGGACTATATCCTGCAACACGGTTTATATCAAAACGAAGGACAAGAATAAGGAGATATCATGCGTTTTTCCCGGCGAATCCTGCTGTTTATTTTGCTTTTATTGCCCCTGCCCGTCTGGGCGGCCATAGAGGCGCCTAAAACCCTTCGGCCCTATCAGGAGGAGGTTCTTACCTATACCGCTCCCTACGAAGGCAACCTGACTTTGTCTGTAAGGCGGGGGGATTGCGTGTATGCCCAGATTGTGAAGGATGTGCCAATAAAGGAAGGAGAAAACCAGTTTTTTTATAATGCCCTGGGTCTGCATGGCGAGCCCCTGCGGCAAGGCAAGTATACCTTAGAGGCTTTTTTAGAGGGCCAAGGTCAGATACAGAGGGAGGAAACAACCCTGTCCGTCGGCAAGCCTGCCCCCGCTGCGCAGTACGCCCTGGGCGCCGGGCAGGACATGTACCAGGGGGAGGAGTACCTCATCGATTTTTGTGTCGCCACCGCCAATAAAGTGTTCATTACCTTGCAGGATGCCGGGAACCAACCCCTTCATACCTGGCGTTTGCAGGTTATCCCCGGCCAATCCCGGTCTTTTGTCTGGGACGGCCGCATTAGTGGCCGTGCCTTAGCGCCGGGGGAATATTCCTTTACCCTGAGCACAGAAAAGAATAACAACCCCCTCCCCCCGGTAAAATTTACCCTCCATGGGGACAGCCGCCCGGTGGTGCCTGTTTCCCCAACCAAGGCGGGCGACTGGCTACCCGAAAATGACAGCGAAGCTGCCTTCCAGCAGGCTTTTTCCGCTCCCCTTACCGTGGCGGACATCGGCGCCCTCCAGCATCTTCATGTTTATGAAGGGCCGGGGGGCAAGGGACAGCGGCTGGGCAAGCTGCACGGCCAGACCCAGGGGGTCAGGGTGTTGTCCATTGAGGGGGAGCATGCCCTCATTGGTGTATACCGCCACCAGGACGGCGCCTATATTGAGGGGTATGTGCCCCTTTCCAAGCTGAAGACGGTGTCCCCCGTGGGGCCCTATGCCCTGGTTGTCGATAAGAAAACCCAGATGCTGTTCGTCTATCAGGATGGTGCGCTGCAGTGGCAGGTGCCCGTCAGCACCGGGCTGATGGAGAAGGGCGAACTCTACCGGGAAACCCACGCCGGTGCCTTTCTGCTGGAAAAACGGGGGGGTGCCTTCTCCAGCGAGGGGTACACCTACGAATACCCCATCCGCTTCAGCGGCGGCAACCTGCTGCACAGCGTCGGGTACAAAAAGAAGGGCGGCTTTCCGGACTATTCCGATCAACTGCCCCTGCTGGGGCAAAAGGCCTCCCATGGCTGTGTGCGGGTGCCTGCCCAGGATAGTGGTGTCATGTACTGGCTATGGACTACCCTGCCGCGGGGTACCAAGGTGCTGATACTGGATGACCCCAACGAGCGGGCGCAGCGCCTGCTAAACAAAAACACCCCCCCCCCCCCCCCCCCCCCCCCCCCCCCCCCCCCCC
>CAZCBC010000094.1:789-7277 GCA_964496775.1 uncultured Oscillospiraceae bacterium | reverse complement strand
GCGTTGCCCGCAACAAAAACCGCTCTGCCTCCCTCCAGCGAACCGGATGGGAACAGCAGCCCCTTGTCTATGGAGGAGGAGCCTGTACAGCAACCAGCACCCGAGGAGATGGAACTGTTTGAAACACCCGCTGCCCCCAACCCCCTTGGCTCCGCCTCTCCCTACACCGTGGGGACGGAGCAGGCATACGATGCTGTTATTACACTGACCTTCGGCGGCGACTGTGTGCTGGGCAGCGTGGAAAGCGTTAACCTGGCCAGCAATCACCATATCGATTTTCAAAACTCTGGGCGGCAAAGTACTGTGGCGGCGCTGGAAAAGGCCGGTATCCGGAAAACTATCCTCCATCAGAAGGAATGGGAACAGAGTATAAAAACATACTAAATATGTTAGAAAAATGGAATATAGCACCATAAAAATAAATAAAAATTTAAATAATAAAGAGTTTATCACCCTTTAAAAACCACTTATAGAAATGAGTGGTTTCATTTTATTCCGTTCATATATGTTAATCTCACCATTTTAACTTTATTTTCACAAAGTTGTGATATACTCTGCTCTGCGGTATTTTATCCGCAAATCGAAAGTTGGAGGAAAACATGTCGGAAACCCTGTTGCGGACAGAGAAACTGTCCAAGAAATACGGCAGCCGGTTTGCCCTGAAGGATGTGGACGCCCACATCCGCAAGGGGGACATCTATGGCCTGATCGGCCGCAACGGCGCGGGAAAAACCACGCTGATGAAAATTATCAACAACCAGATACACCAAACGTCGGGCAGCGTCTACTTTGCCGGGGATACGCTAGCAAAAACCCGGGGCAAGCACCTGATTGGCGCCCTGGTGGAAAGCCCCAACCTGTACCCCGATTGCAGCGCCCGGGAAAACCTGCAGTATAAATGCATTGCCTTGGGCATTAAACAGAGGGGAAAACAGATACAGTCCCTGCTGGAAATTGTGGAGCTGGCCGACACGGGCAAGAAAAAGGCCAAGCAATTCTCCCTGGGCATGAAGCAGCGCCTGGGCATCGCTCTGGCCCTGGTGGGCGACCCCGATGTGCTGATGCTGGATGAGCCCATCAACGGCATGGACCCACAGGGCATTGCCAGCATCCGCGAAATGCTGGTAAGGCTTAACAAGGAAAAGGGCACCACCATTTTGATTTCCAGCCATATACTGGATGAGCTGGGCAAGTTTGCCACCACCTACGGCATCATCAAGGACGGCATGCTGCTGAGCGAGTTTACCCGGGAAGCCCTGCAGGAGGAGAACCTGTCCTCCATCCTGATTCGTTCCCCCGAGATGGACCGGGTGCTGGCCGCCCTCCGGGAAAAAATGCCTGTGGAGGACAGCGCCCTGCAAGCGGACGGCAGCCTGCTGCTGAAACAAAACACCGCCCGCCACCGGGACATCAGCCGTCTTTTGTTTGACCGCGGCATCTACCTGGAGGAGTTCCATGTGCAGCATCAGACACTGGAAGAGTACTTTATGAAACTGACGGGGGGTGCGGAAATTGCTTAATATCTTGCGGATGGATGTGCGCAGACTGCTAAGAACCCGCAGCCTGTACGCAGTATTGGCGGTTTTGTCTGTTATTATACTGGTCGCCGCCATTGGCACCTGGTATATGACGGAAAAAAGCGTGTCGGAACTGATGGACTATGCGCAGAAGCAGATGGCGGAAGAGGGCATAGAGGGCGGCGCCGATATGGACAGCATGGCCATGGCTGTCCGGTTTCTGGACACCAGCGATGCCCGGGTGGTGCAGCTGGAGATGCGCCGGCAGATGAGCTTCAGCACCCTTTCTATTATGCCCTTTGCCGGTTCCTTTGCCCACACGCTGCTGGCCATGCTGATAGCGCTGTTCGCCAGCAAGGACTATGCCACGGGCTACTTCAAAAACCTGCTGGCGATGCCCGGGGTAAAGACCAAGTGGCTGCTTAGCAAGATAATCGTTATGGTGTTGTGCATTCTGCTGACGGTAGCCGTGGTGCTGGGCGTATCAGCCATCGGCACGTTGATTCTGGGCAACCCGATGGACATAGACTGGCCGAAAATCATGGCATTTATGGGCCAGCATATGCTGATCAGCTTTACCCTGAACATGCTGGTGCTGATGATACTGATTGTCACCCAGAACAAGACTGCGGCGCAGACGCTGGGCATTATGCTGAGCGTTAACACCCAGAACCTTTTGTATATGCTGCTGGACCTAACCGACTGGCTGCCCTTCCGCTTTAAGGATTGGGGCCTGATGAACCAGGCCATGAAGATTTCCCTGGACGGCCCTGTGCCTGAAAGGCTGCCCATCATTGCCGCTGTGCTGATTTCATTTGGCTTTATTGTCAGCTTGCTGGGCATTAACCGCAGGGATTTGAAGATGTAACAATTGGAATACTCTCCGCTATGAATTGCAGATGCACCCCCAATGTTTGCCATAACCAACAGAGGGGGTGCATTGCTGATAGGAGGAGTTTTGTATGCAACCGCCGCTTTGCGGCGGATTCCGGGTGCAGGGGGGAACCCCCTGCCCGCCGGAGGCCCTGCGCCGCAGCGCCAAAAAACGCAGCGCAACCGCGGCAAAGCCGCCAGTTGCGCGGGGGAGGAATAAAGAACGAATGCCCAGAACTAAGGTGTGATACATCTGAAGTGGGAACCGATATATAATACTGATTAACGTGGCCCTAAAAACTTATCTCCATTAAGATGAATCATGTGTTCAGGTAATTCTGAAATCCATACCTCTGTTTCCCAAGCTAAAGAGGATGCAAACCTTTTATATGTAGAAAAGTCCAGAAAGGCGGTGACGAAAATAAGTCCGGCCTTCACGTTTTGTGTCATTTTTTTGATGTCTAATATTCTATTTGGTGTCATAGGACCAACAGAAGTAACGGCCTCTATAAAATACAACCAATTATTTTTCTCATCATAAAGAACCACATCTGGCATTTTTTCATGTTGGGTAATATCAAACCCTAAATAATTGAGCAGGCTGTCGTTTTTAATTAAGTCTTTCTTTGCAGTATCTCCCATATATATGCACTGACTGTTTGGCGCAAACCTTGGGACAAATTCTTCTAAGATCGCTTTTTGTAATTGATTATGCTTACCTGGTGATAAGGTATAGTGCTTTCCAGAAATTGTCAGCGGCATCTTGCGCATTCTTTTCTTTGATGCGTACAAATCAATTAAGGAGGTATGATTTTTTCTAAAGAGGGTTTTGTTATTAATCCAGTTTTTTGTTTTATACGATTGAATCAGCGCTAAGGCTTCTTCTGTGAGACGGTACATGTAGTTGGGTGAATTTGTTGCCTTACCGTTATCTTCGACAAGGGCAGCATTTCTGAAATGGTGCAAGGCTTGTTTTCTAAAAGTTTCTCTGCTGTTCTCAGCGTAATTGATATGATAGTGTTCACGAATGTAGTTAAGGATATCATGAATGCGCATCCATTGTGAAGTTGCGGATTCCCACTTCATTTTCTCTGTGATTTGCGACAACGCAAGTAGTGTATATGCGCAAATATTTGATTGCTGAGCGACTGGCATTCCGATTTCTTTTAAAATATTCTGCGCTTCAAGTATCTTTTTCATGAAATTGTCTCCAAAATAATGTTATCACATACTTTACTGCTTAATTCTGCTTTGTTTTTTAACTTTTTCCCCATCGTTATTATTTTGTTTAACGGGGGAACGGGCATACTGTTTACTTCGGAAGAATTAACTTGTGTTGAACCGTTGAGAATGCGGTAATACTTGTCATAATATGAAGAATTTAACAAGGTGTATAAGCCAAAAACGACTTCTTCACTCAATTCATCATTGTCGGTAGAATCAATAAAATTAATTTTGTTTTGTGTGCTGATTCGCTCAAAGCCTGAGTATTCCCGAGCTAAATATATGCCACATTGAAGTCTTCTGTTTTCTTCTTTTGACGTAAAGCGTTTTACAAATAGGTAATTTTTGTTTTTTTGAATCAGTCCGGGTTGTTTATCTAAAATATATTCTGCTTCTTTGTTAATGGGAAAGTACACTCTCCCATCTTTGATGTGTTGAGAATAAAATATTGGAACCGTATTATCTTCTGGTTCATCGCGCAGTAGTTCCCGATTGCGGAAATCGACAGTTAATCCTGTTTTCATGCGCATACCAATTGATGGCAAGGTGTCGTCAAATTGACGAATGAGCATTAAGGTATCAATTTCTTCTTGTTGAGTTACTAAAAATACATATTTGTCAGGTTCAGTTACAATTTTTGAATAAGGTACGCGAATATGCGATTTATTTGAAAAGTCCTGGTTGCTAAACGATGTTGTGATATCTATGAACGCTATCGGTTCTCTTTGTTTTCTTAATTTGACAATGATTGTTTCCTGTAAAACGCTCTCAGTATCAAATACTTTATCCCGACTAACGAACAAATGAATGGATAGTAACTTACCTTCTGATAAAAAGTAGTTGCGAAAAGCTTTAAAATATGCACCAGAAGTCCATGAGCGTGGAATGATATACACCATTTCCCCGTAGTTTTTTAGATTAAACAGGCTCATTGCTGAAAACAAAAAGTATAAATTGGGGGCACCATGGCAAATGGTCGGCATCGCACGCGCTTCCGGGGCATCTTTAGATACTTTTTTATATGGTGGGTTGCCGATGATTAAATCATACTTTTTGCTATTTATATTTTCAAACATGGTTCCCATAAAATCATCTTTTTGAGAAACAATATAATTCTTATTTATTATTTTATAAGAGAACTCTTTAGATGATTTGCTGACAATTGTATCAAGGTTTTCTTTTAATAGACCAAGTATTTTTTCGTCATTTTCGTAACAAGTTAGACCAATCGACTTGATATGAGGATATAGTAATAAACGCTCGACCAAGGCGGCTGAAAGAATACCAGACCCAGCGCCCGGATCAAGAACTTCGACATGATTAGATGCAGGGATTTGGAATAAACTAGCCATATATTCTGCAGTTTCACGTGAGGTAAAGAATTGACCAATGCGCTTTCTTTCAATGCGCGGTATCTCCTCAAGGAACTTGCCTGTTCTTTCAATAACAATATCTAAAATCATTTTATACTTCTTTCACCCCCCTTTGTATATTACATGACCGTCTTATATGGGTCAACTTCAGAGGGATTCAAGGTTAAATAAATATTAAAGCAGTATTGTCTCATGAGGCAAAGCTCGACATGATATTTGCCCTTTAGAAACCACAATTTTAGCTTCGTCCTTAGGCTACCTACTCTTCTTTAACCTTTCCACCTTTCCCCCATACCCCACCATTTCCTTTTCGAACTGTTCGCCGCACTTGCGCAGCTCGCTCATTACTGCGCTGACGCCTGCTTCGGTGGTCCACCAGCTGTCCTGAAAGGGCATGTTGTGGCAGTCCACCCCGCGCACAAAAAAGGTGGTGTCGGGAAAGTGAAACTGGTAGGCCTGCAGGCAGCGCCGGGCGTGGACGGAGCGGCAGATAATCAGGGCGGTCTTGGGGTAGATGCCCAGGCTGTGCAGGATTTCCCGGGCAAACTCGCCATTTTGCTTGGTGTAGCCGGAAAAGCTCTCGGTTATAATGGCTTCCTCCGGCACGCCGTGGTACGTTAGGACTTGCTTAAAGAACTCCGCCTCGGTGGTGTAGGGCGGGGGGTAGATTTCTTCCCGCTGGTTGGGTTTGGTGAACCGGCCTGTTTTTACGCTGAAGCGCCCGTTGCACATAATCAAAGGCGCAAGACCGGCGTGGTAGGCCTTAGCACCCGCCTCCGGAAGCTCCACCGAGTTGTTGCCCGGCAGAAACAGGATGTCGCTGGGCTTTAGCTCATCCTGTATAAACAAAAAGTCGGTGATTTCCCGGATGATGCGTGTATTCATGGCTTGCTCTCCATCGTGATGGTTTTGCCGCAGTGTATTTTGCCTTATGTACCGTAGCGCCGCTCTTTTTACAGCATGCCTGCCAGTTCCATGCCGGTTTCCAGCAGCAGGTCCAGCGCTTTCAGGCGCATTTCGGGGTAGTTGCGGGCAAAGCCGCTCCACACCTCGGAGTGTACGCTGTCGCTGAAGAACAGCGCCTGGGCAAACTCCACCCCCCGGCGCTGGGCCACGGCACACAGGGCGGCGCACTCCATTTCCACGGCGACGGCGCCTTCCGCCTGCCTGCGGGCAACTCGGGCGGGGGTTTCGCGGTAGAAGGCGTCGGTGGTCCACACCTTACCTTCGGCAAAGCGGACGCCCTGGCGGGTCAGGCTGTCCTTCAGCTGTTCGCGCAGGAGGGGCGTGGTGTAGGTTGCTTCCCCGGCGGGCAGGTAGTGGTAGCTGGTGCCCTCGTCCCTAATGGCCTCGGTAACCACCAATAAACTGTTGATGTCGAAATTTTTGTCAATCAGCCCGGCGCTGCCAATGCACAGAAAGCGGCTGATGCCGATGGAAATCAGCTCCTCCATCAGGGCGGCGTCATCCGATCAGTCTTGCTGCACGGTCAGTCTACTAC
>CAZCBC010000094.1:0-779 GCA_964496775.1 uncultured Oscillospiraceae bacterium | reverse complement strand
GCGGCGGCCGGGGCGGCGCCGCCGGGCATGTTGGCCACTACCAGGGTGTCTTCATACACATACTGCATCAGCTGGGCACCGCCGGAATAAAAGCAGTACAAATCTTCAAACCGCTGGCTGGTGGGGTGGGCCTTCAGCCCGGGGAAAAAGGTAATCACGCAGGTGTCGATGCCGTTTAAGTCGCGCAGCAATTCGTTCTGGGTGTTGGGCATAATCAGGGAATGGTCCTCATCATACTCCAAGATGGGAAAACCGGGACAGGGATTTATCTGATTGTTTTCCATAGAAGACTCCTTTACATGCTTTCGAAGAAAAAGGCACCGTTCCCACAAGGGGAGCGGTGCGCTGCAATTGTCTTACGCTGGTTTAGCCCTGCTTGGCACCGCACTCAGGGCAGAACTTGGCGGCGGCGTCCAGGGGCTGACCGCAGCTTACGCAGAAGGAAGCGCCCTGTTTGGCGCCGCACTCGGGGCAGAACTTGCTGCCGGGCTGTATGCCCTTGCCGCAGCTGGTGCAGGCAACTAAAGCCTGAGCCGCGGGGGCGGCGGGCTGCTGGCTCTGGTTCATGGCGCTGCTCATCACATTGCCCATGGCCATGGCGGCGGCCATGCCGGCGCCCATGCCTGCCATGCCGCCCTCGTTGTTGGCGGAATCCCGCAGGGCTTCAGCGGCCTGAAACTGGGTATACTTGCCCAAATCTCCCACCACGCCCATGCTGGTGCGGCGGTCCATGGCCTGCTCCACTTCCTGGGGCAGGGAGACGTTCTCGATAACAAAGG
>CAZCBC010000093.1:0-9677 GCA_964496775.1 uncultured Oscillospiraceae bacterium | reverse complement strand
CCAAGGCCCGCTCCGGCGGCGGAAAAGGCCCCGGATTTGAAGGCGGCCAGATGCCTTTAACACGCCGTTTGCCCAAAATGGGCTTTGTCAATGTGTTTTCCAAGGTTTATGCTACTGTGAACGTGGCCAGCCTGGAAGATAGATTTGAAAGCGGCGACGTGGTCGATGTGGATGCCCTGAAGAAAGTCGGCCTTGTGAAAAAGGTTGGCGACGGCGTGAAGATTCTCGGCGGCGGTGAGCTGACCAAGAAACTGACTGTCCAGGCCACCAAGTTTACTGCCTCCGCGAAGGAGAAGATCGAGGCTGCAGGCGGCAAGGCCGAGGAGGTATAACATGTTGGATACTTTACGCAATGCCTGGAAGGTGCCTGAAATTCGCAAGAAGCTTCTATATACCTTCTTCATGTTGCTTGTTTACCGGCTCGTTAGCATGATTCCGGTTCCCGGTATCAATGCAAGTGTCGTGCAGGAAGTATCCCAACAGTTTGATGCGCTGAACCTTGTCAACATGATGACGGGTAACGCGTTTCAGCAGATGACCGTCATGGCCATGGGTATCACCCCCTACATTAACGCCAGCATTATTATTCAGTTGCTTACCATCGCCATTCCGGCACTGGAGCGGCTGTCTAAAGAAGGCGGCGAAGAGGGGAAAGAAAAAATCAACAAGATTACCCGCTACACCACCGTTGTGCTGGCCGCTGTACAGGCCATCGGTATCGTAGCTGGTCTTCAGTCCGCGTCCATGGGCATTGCTCAGCAGACCAAGGTGCTAAAGGCTGAGTACAACAACTTCTTTGGACTTTTGTCCATTGGTGTAACCATGGCCGGCGGTACCGCCCTTGCCATGTGGATTGGCGAAAGGGTCACAGCGAAGGGGATAGGCAATGGCATCTCGCTGCTTATCTTTGCAGGTATCATCTCCAACCTGTTCAATGGTATCCTGACAGCTTTCCTGCAAGTCTTGGGTGTACAGCAGGGCAACACCACTGTGGTGCAGTTCCTGATTCTGATCCTGTTTACCCTGGCAATCATTACAGTTGTTACCTTCATTGACCTTGGCGAACGCCGCATCCCCGTGCAGTACGCCAAGCGCGTGGTTGGCCGCAAGATGTATGGCGGACAGAGCACTCATATTCCTATCAAGGTGATGAGTGTGGGTGTATTGCCCCTCATCTTTGCCTATTCCTTTATGGCTTTCCCGGGTACCATTATCGCAATGTTCGGTACCAATTCGGGTGCCTATAAGTGGTGGCAAGCCAATATGCATCAAACGTCCCCCCTGTATCTGGTTACAACAGCCCTGCTGATTCTGGCGTTTACCTACTTCTACTCATCCATCAGCTTCAACCCCCAGGACATTGCCAAGAACATTAACCAGCAAGGCGGCACCATTCCTGGCATTCGCTCAGGCAAGAATACAGCCGACTTCCTGGCCCGTACAACGCATCGTTTAACGCTGTTTGCAGCATTATTCCTGGCCGTACTGGCGACTGTGCCCTCCCTGCTGTACGTGTGGCAGAGTGTGCAAATTCCCTATGCTGCCTCTTCCATGCTGATTGCTGTCAGCGTATCCATGGAAACGGTTCGTCAGCTGGAAGCCCAGATGGTCATGCGAAACTACAAGGGATTCCTGTAAAACTTGTACTGAACAATCCCAACCCCGCCGCAAGGCGGGGTGGGCTTTTGAGGTGTAAGATGAATTTGAATTTGATTTTCTTAGGCCCTCCAGGTGTGGGTAAAGGTACGCTGGCTTCTTACCTCGTTGAGAAAGCAGGCATACCGCAAATTTCTACCGGCGACATGTTGCGCGCCCATCGAGCTAAGGGAACAAAGCTGGGACTGGAAGCGCAGACGTATATGGACAAAGGCGAATTGGTGCCCGACGGCGTGATTATCAGCATGGTTGAAGAGCGTTTAAAGGAAGAAGACTGCCGGAATGGCTACATTTTGGACGGCTTCCCCCGGACTATTGCCCAGGCTCATGCGCTGGAAAAAATTGCCAATATCTGCATGGTTGTTTCCATGAGGTTGGACCATGAGATCATTGTCAGTAGGCTTTCAGGGCGCCGTGTTTGCGCAGAATGTCATGGTACCTTCCATGTGTCCATGCTGGACGACTCGGGCATTTGCCCCACCTGCGGCGGCAAACTTCACCAAAGGGCAGATGACTGTGAAGCAACAATCCGGCGGCGGCTAGAAGTGTATGACAAACAGACCGCTCCGTTGATTGATTACTATCAGCAAAAGGGATTGTTGAAGACGCTTGACGCATCCGGTTCTGTGGAAGATAACCGCCGCGAACTGGATCGGATACTGAATATTTAATATGATATTCATCAAGAACTATAAGCAGATTGAAAAAATGCGCAAAGCAGGCTGCTTATTGTATGAAGTGCTTTGCAAACTGCAGGAAGCGGTTAAGCCAGGTATGACGACCGCTGCGCTGGATGCCTATGCGGAGGAATTGATTCGCCGCAACCATGCTGTGCCTTCCTTCCTCGGATACCAGGGGTATCCTGCGTCTATCTGTACATCGCTGAACAATGAGGTGGTGCACGGTATTCCCTCCGACAAGGTTGTTATGCAGGAAGGCAGTATTCTCAGCATCGACTGCGGCGTTATCCTGGACGGCTGGCAGTCTGACAGCGCCGTTACCGTGCCTGTAGGTGAAATTACTCCCGATAAGCAAAAACTGATTCGCGTCACGGAAGAGTGCTTCTTTGAAGGCGTCCGGCAGGCCGTTAGTGGAAACCGTCTTGGCGATATAGGCGCAGCCGTGCAGAAACATGCGGAAATCCATGGCTACGGGGTAGTACGGGCGCTGACAGGCCACGGGATTGGGCGCAATACCCATGAGGATCCCAATGTCCCCAACTATGGGGAGCCGGGAAGGGGCACACGGCTTAGAACCGGTATGACCTTGGCGGTAGAGCCTATGATTACCATGGGTGACTACCGAGTCAATATGCTGGACGACGGGTGGACATTTGTCACCCATGATCATTCCCTCTGTTCCCACTATGAGCATACTATCGCCGTGGGCGAAGGATTGCCGGAAATTCTCTCTTACCCCGACTTTAACTGGGATGATTACATGCAAAGGGCAGGAGGAGGCACTTGAAGCCATCCGTTAGGAAAGGAATTGTAGTAAAATCACAAAAAGGGCGTGACAAAGGTAGGCTCTTTGTGGTATTATATGAGATGGACGCTGATTTCGTGATGATTTGCGATGGGAAAACACATCCAATCGCGCACATGAAGAAAAAGCGGCGTAAACACTTGATGCCACTTGGTTACGAGTTGCCCGAAATTGTTTCATTGTTTGATAAGAATCAATTAAAAAACAGTGATGTCAACAAGGCGCTGACCGTGATTTTAAGCGGCATGTCCTGACGGAGCCAAAGGAGGCTGTATTTTGCCCAAAGAGGATGTAATCGAAATTGAAGGTAAGGTCGTAGAAGCATTACCGAATGCCATGTTCAGTGTTGAACTGGCCAATGGCCATCGGATTATGGCCCATATCTCCGGGAAAATGCGCATGCATTTCATTCGTATCTACCCGGGAGACAAAGTCACGATTGAGCTTTCCCCCTACGACTTGACAAGGGGACGTATTACGTGGCGCAGCAAAAACTAATTGTTCTGTCAAGACATTCCATTTAGGAGGTAGACCCAATGAAAGTTCGTCCGTCCGTTAAACCCATTTGCGAAAAGTGCAAGATTATCAAGCGCAAAGGTCATGTGATGATTATTTGCGAGAATCCCAAGCACAAGCAGAAGCAGGGTTAATAATCGCCGATAAATCGTATGGGCGGCTGCCCGGCAATGCCGGGACCATACGATTTTATCATACATATCCGGGCCTTTCCACCCCGGAAACAGGTTTAAAAACCACATCATTTTGGAGGTGTATCCTACACATGGCACGTATTGCGGGTGTTGACCTGCCCAGAGAAAAGCGCGTGGAGATCGGATTGACCTATATCTTCGGTATCGGTCCGGCTATTTCCAAGAAAATCCTCGCTGAAACCGAAATCAGCCCTGATATCCGCGTGAAGGACCTCTCCGAAAATGATATCAGCAAACTGCGTGATTATATTGAGCATCATACCAAGGTGGAGGGTGACCTGCGCCGTGAAGTTTCGCTCAACATTAAGCGCTTGGTAGAAATTGGCAGCTACCGTGGCGTGCGCCACCGTCGCTCCCTGCCTGTCAGAGGGCAGAACACCAAGCAAAACGCGCGTACCCGTAAAGGCCCCAAGAAACAGGTTGCCGGAAGCAAGAAGGCAACCAAGTAAGGCCGCTGACATCATTAGCCGATAGGCACGGAGGAAAAATCGTATGGCAAAAGCTAACCTGAAGAGGGTTTCGCGCAAGCGCCGTGAGAAAAAGCTCGTTGAGCGCGGCGTTGTGCATATCCGTTCTTCATTCAACAATACCATTGTTACCATCACCGACACTGTGGGCAACGCTTTAAGTTGGGCGAGCGCCGGTGGCATGGGTTTCCGTGGCAACAAGAAATCTACGCCGTTTGCGGCGCAGATGGCCGCCGAAACTGCCGCCAAGGCCGCAACAGAGTTTGGTCTGCGTACCGTTGACGTGTATGTCAAGGGGCCCGGATCAGGCCGTGAAGCAGCCATTCGTTCGCTGCAGACCGCAGGTCTGGAAGTTACCATGATTAAAGACGTGACACCCATTCCCCATAATGGTTGCCGTCCGCCCAAACGTAGAAGAGTGTAAGAAGGAGGTCCATAAATGGCACGATATACAAGCTCCGCTTGCCGTCAATGCCGTCGCGAGGGCACCAAGCTCTTCCTGAAGGGTGAAAAGTGCTTCTCCCAGAAATGCGCGGTAGGCAAACGGCCCACCCCTCCTGGTCAGCATGGCCAGGCCCGTCAACGTAAAATGAGCGAGTACGGCACCCAGCTTCGCGAGAAGCAGAAGGCACGCCGCGCTTATGGCGTTCTGGAAACGCAGTTCAAACGTACTTATAACCGCGCCACCACCATGAAAGGTGTTACCGGCGAAAACCTGCTCCAGCTCTTGGAGCGCAGGCTTGATAATGTTGTTTACCGTGCAGGTCTGGCTGCTTCCCGCGCACAGGCCCGTCAGCTGGTTAACCACGGCCACTTCCTGGTAAACGGCAAGAAGGTTGATATACCTTCCTATACCGTTAAGAGCGACGATGTAATTACCGTTCGCACCCGTAGCAAGGAAATGGATCATTTCAAGGCTGTGCGTGAAGGCTCCAACCGCATTGTTCCCAAATGGCTTTCCCTCAACGCGGATGAGCTGACAGCCACAGTTGCAGCGCTGCCTGCCCGCGACGATGTGGACTTCAGCCTGCAGGAGAACATGATTGTTGAATTCTACTCCCGTTAACCTTTTCCCGCTATTGCTGGACAGATTGATGAATTTGGAGGAGAATAAGCTGTGATTGCAGAAATCGAGAATCCGCGTATTGAACGCACAGAACACAATGAATCCGAGCATTACGGTCGCTTTGTTGTAGAACCCTTGGAGCGCGGTTTCGGCCATACTCTGGGCAATGCACTGCGCCGCGTGCTGCTTAGCTCCCTGCCCGGCGCTGCTGTCACCAGCATCAACATTGAGGATGTACAGCACGAGTTTTCCACCATACCAGGCGTCAAGGAAGATGTTACAGAAATTATCCTGAACCTGAAGGAGCTTTCTGTAAAACTTTTTTCCGATCAACCTAAAATGCTGGAAATTAGCGCTGTAGGTCCCGGCAAGGTAACAGCTGCGGATATCCGTGTTGACAGTGAAGTGGAAATTGTTAATCCCAATTTGCACATTGCAACCTTGAGCAAGGGTGCCAAACTGCACATCTGGATGACCTTGGATAAGGGCCGCGGTTATGTTCCGGCTGAGCGCAACAAGCAGACCCCTATGCCCATTGGCGTCATTCCCATTGATTCCATCTATACGCCTATCCGTAAGATGAATTACATGGTAGAAGATACCCGTGTTGGACAGGCAACTGACTATGATAAGCTGATCCTTGAAGTGTGGACAGACGGCAGCCTCAACCCCGATGAAGCAATCGGTATGGCGGCTAAAATCCTCACCGATCAGTTGTCTATCTTCACCAAATTGACGGATCAGCCGGTACAGCCGCTGAATCCGGAGCCGGAGGAAAGCTCCGCCGGAAAGAACATGGAAATGACCATTGATGAACTGGATCTGTCCGTGCGGGCATTCAATTGCTTGAAGCGCGCGGGGATCAACACAGTGGGCGAGCTGGTACAAAAGAGCCAGGAAGACATGATGAAGGTGCGCAACCTTGGCAAAAAGAGCCTGGAAGAAGTCGGGCAAAAATTAGCCGCACTCGGTCTGTCCCTGCGCAAATCTGACGAATAATCTGCCCGACCTGGGCAAAGGAGGAATACCCCATGGCACAACGTAAACTTGGCCGGCCGGCAGATCAGCGGAAAGCACTGCTGCGCAACCAGGTTACCAGCCTGCTTTGGCACGGGCGCATTGAAACCACTGTAACCCGCGCTAAGGAAGTCCGCCGCATTGCGGACAAGATGGTTACCCTGGCAATTCGCGAGTACGATAACACTGTGCAGGCCACCAAAGAATATCATAATGAAAAGGGACAGATTGTTTCTCTGGAAGTAACAAATGATCTGCCCAGCAAATTGCACGCTCGCCGCCTGATGATGGCCTTTCTGTATGATTTTCAGGAGACCAAGAAGAAGGATGAGAGCAAGAGCGACTATCGGGAACGCACCAAGGACAACAAGCATCCCGTTGTGGAAAAACTTTTCCGCGAATACGGCCCCAAGTACCGTGCCCGCAACCAGGAAAAGAACTCCAGCGGCGGCTATACCCGCATTTCCCGCTTAGGGCCGCGCCGCGGTGATGCAGCGGAAATGTGCATCATCGAGATGATTTAATCATTGCGTATTTAGCGAAAAGCAGCTCTCTGGGCTGCTTTTTTCATATGCTTTTATTTTTTACATTCATGGGTTATAATTAGAAAAATGTTTTGAAAGGGTGATTTCGTGCGCGCTATAGGTATACTGTCCGGCTCCTTTGATCCTGTTCATTTCGGACATGTGCGTATGGCGGAATATTTTGCTAAATTTGTTCCTCTTGACGAAGTACTTTTTATCCCCTTACCTTCTGCGGAACATAGGCAATCTGTCACATCCATCGGGCAAAGGAGGGCGATGGCCCTTTTAGCAACCGAGCATCATCCCTTCATATCTGTACCGGATATTCAACTAAAGCAGTCCACTTCGGCGGTTTACGATATTGTGCGCAAGGTGCAGGAAATGTATCAGGACGTCCGCATCTATTACATTATTGGTGCAAATCGTCTTCCTGGTATGCAGTATTGGAAAAACGCAAAAGAACTGCTTCAATTATGCGAGTTCCTTGTTTATCCGCGCCCGGGATATAATCTTCAACAGTTGGCTGAATTGCCGCGCATAAATGGAGCGCGTATACATATTGCCCCGGCCAGCAATGTTTTTGTTTCTGCAGAGTTTGTCCGTAGACAGATTTCTCTGTTAAATGATGCGCCTGATTTGCTCAATCCGAAGGTCATTCGTTACATTGCACGCAATGGATTGTACCTGCCGGATTATGAGAATCTGCTTAAACCATCACTCAATGTATCGCGTTTGTTGCATACCATATCCGTTCGGGAAACAGCTGTAGACTTGGCACTAAGGCATGGTATTCCGCTCCTGAAGGCTTCTGTTGCAGCCATGCTGCACGACTGTGCTAAATGTATGTCGCTTTCCGAACTGCGGCAATTGGCGATTAAAAACCGCCTTACGGACGACCAGGAACTTCTTTCGTCTGCCGCTATGTTGCATGGCATTGTGGGATCGTTTATCGCCAGGGAACGCTTTCATATTGAGGATGAAGATATTCTAAACGCGATTACATATCATACCATGGGTAGAAGGGGTATGAGCGCGCTGGAACTTTGCATATTTGTAGCGGATACCATTGAGCCACGCCGCCATCCTTTCCCAGGGCTGCAAAAAATACGCAATTTAGCGCAAATAGATTTGCGCGCCGCCGCGCTTGCCTGTCTTGAGTCTACACAGCAACATATATTTGCCAGCGGAGGCAATTACTCAAACAAGTCATTGCAGGCTATTGAAGAATTAGCCTCACAAATATATCATAAGGGGGAACATCATGAACGTAAAAGAGATGTCTATTCAGTTAGCTAAGCATTTGTACGAACGTAAAGCCCAGGAGATTGTTGTCCTTGACGTTAAACACCTGACGATATTGACGGATTGTCTGGTTATCGCTTCCGGCCACAATGCGCTGCAGGTGAAAGCCCTGGCAGAACACATTGATATGAAGGCAGGGGAAATGGGCCTTCTTTTGCGGCGCAGCGAGGGCGCCCAGGAAGGCCGGTGGATTGTTTTGGACTATAATCATGTTGTTGTTCACATTTTCCACAAGGAAGACAGGGATTATTATCGTCTGGACCATTTATGGTCCGATGGCACCAACCGTCTTAGTCTGCCCTTTGAAGAAGAAACAAAGGATCATGTCCAGTGAACATTCAACTGTACCATCTGAAAAAGAATTTTGCAGTCCAAAAAGCGCTCCGCTTTTTCAAGGAGCGCAGTATTCCGGTGCAGATTGTAGATTTGAAGAAACACCGTATGGGCTTAAGGGAGCTGAACCTTTTTGCAGACAACTGCGGGGTACATTCCCTTATAGATAAAACACAGCCTGCTGTAAAAGAACATCCTATTGCTTACACTTCCAACCGTGATACCATCTTGGCTTACCTGCTGGAACATCCCGAGTTCCTGGTGACACCGCTGATTCGTGACGGCAGACGCGTGTCAGTTGGCTTTGATGAGGGAACACTTCTGTCGTGGCTCAAAGAGTGAAGGAGAATAAGATGAAGAAACTGTTGTTGATTTTGGCAGCCGTGGTGTTGGTTGCCGCCATTGGTGTTGGTGTATTGATGGGACAGAAAAACACACTCGCTACAGAGAAGTCTGCACTGGAAGCAACCATTGAAACTCTTACAAAAGAGAAGGAAGCATTGGCAAGTGAAAAGGAAGCCTCGGTTGCTGTTGTTACAACCTTGGAAGCAGAGCGCGATAAGGCAATGGAAGAACTGACGGAAGCAAAAGCCAGCCTGGAAGAAAAGACCAAAGAATTAGGTGATAAGGCTGCCACAAAGGAAACATTGGATCAGGTGACGGAAGAATTAGCAGCTGCCAAAGCAAGCCTGGAGCAGATGACCCAGGAAAAGGCAGCATGCGAAGGCGAAAAGGCGGAATTGCAATCTCAGCTGGATGCCAAAACTGCCGCCTTGGATGAACAGATGGAAGAATTAACAACTATTAAAGCGAGTCTGGAGCAAATGACCCAGGAAAAGGCAGCGTGTGAAGGCGAAAAGGCGGAACTGCAATCTCAGCTGGATGCAAAAATCGTTGCCCTGGATGAACTGACGGCGGCAAAGGCGGGACTGGATAAGCAGGTGGAGGAATTGACCAACCTGATCAAAGCTGCTGAAGAAGGGCAGACTGAACATACGAAGGAACTGCAAGCACAGCTGGAAAGCAAGGACTCGCAACTGGCTGCTATGCAAACAGAAAAACAGGAACTGACAAAGCAGGTTGAAGAGTTAACCAAAAAACTGGCAGATGCACAGGC
>CAZCBC010000092.1:7851-9799 GCA_964496775.1 uncultured Oscillospiraceae bacterium | reverse complement strand
CGCCACGCGGAAGGAGTAGATGCCGAAGGCGCGCAGGCGGATCATGCCAAAGTCCTTATCCCGCATCATCACCGGGTTGCTGGTGCCCCACTTAAGGTCCAGGAACTGGCGGGTGTTGACAAAGTATACTTCGCTCTTGAAGGGGGAGTTGAAGCCGTATTTCCAGCTTTTCAGCGCCGTCATGATGGGCATGTTCTGGGTGCTCAGCTCGTAGCGGCCGGGCTGGAACACGTCGGCAATGCGGCCTTCGTTGACAAACACGGCCACCTGACTTTCGCGCACCGTCAGCTGGGCGCCCATCATAATTTCCTTGCCGCCGTCGTCAAAGCGGTACACCATGGTGTTGGTGGAGGAATCCGTCCACTCGATAACATCAATTAACTGACCCTTCAGAAGATCAAACAATCCCATTTTTACTCTCCTTATTAGCTGTTGTAGTTGATAAGTTCGGTAATATTGGTAAGCCTTGTAACCTGTTCCAGATTAAGGTCCAGATCCATGTAGTTTTTAACATCCTCCACCACTTTTTTTATCTTTGCCTCTACCGAAGCCTGAATCTCTTCGTTGGTGCGGGTGGTGTTGAAGCGGGGACAGGCGAAGATGCGGATGTGCCGGCATGTCAGCACGGCGACGTCGTAGTACACATCGTCGATGAAGCGACCCAGGAAGTTGTTGCGCAGGGCGCTTTCCAGGCGCTCGCGCCCGTAGTGCCAGCGGTCGTTCAGGTATACCTCGCCCTGGGGCAAATCGTAGTCGTACAGGTAGCACGCCATGGTCATGGAGGCGTTGGCGCGCACCAGCTTGATGCGGCTGGTTAAATCGTCCAGCGAAGAAATCTGGCCGGAGAGGAGCTGGGTCATCAGCTCGTCCCTAAGCATCTGCAAAATGACCTTTTCATCGTAATAATCGTCGCTGTCGTCGGCATGCATGCGGTCGAGGAAGCGGCGGATGCGCAAAAGCTCGGTGTGCAGCATGTCGTCGCGCTGGTGTGTCTGGAATACGGGCAGGCTGGGGTGGTCGGTGATGTACTGCTGCAAGGGGGTTACATCCGCATGGGCAATAGAATAGCCGATGGCGTCCACCGAGTGGGCATTCAGGTAGTCAAGCGCTTCCTGCACGTCCTGTATGATGGTGATGGGGTGAAACATCATCTGCGCCCAGTTGTCGATGTGGCCAAAGACCTCGAT
This sequence comes from uncultured Oscillospiraceae bacterium, assembly GCA_964496775.1. Taxonomy (GTDB): domain Bacteria; phylum Bacillota; class Clostridia; order Christensenellales; family Aristaeellaceae; genus DTU024. The sequence goes on along the minus strand of CAZCBC010000092.1, from coordinate 8,612 downwards.
TACGTCTTTACGGTCGGTTACCAACAGCAGTTTATACAAATCCTAAGCCTCCCCTCCATTAATAAAAACATTATAAACGAAATTCATTCTTTATTCAATCGTTTTTGCGGGATTGGTCGGATTCCTTCCGTTTGCGGGGGGATCAATGGGGAAGCGTATGGGAAAACGCATGATGTATGAATTGCGAAACGAATTGTAAAAAGTGTTTCAAAGGGTTGACACAAGATAAGACAAGGTGTAGTATCAGATTAAAGACAAGTTGTCTTATAATGTGAACCGGAAACAATGAAGAGCGATAGGAGGGAGTGCCATGACCAATACCAGACTGCCCGATGCTGAGCTGCATGTGATGCAGGCCATCTGGCAGATGACGCCGCCCGTTACCATCGGCATGGTGCTGGCGGATATCAGCCGCACCAAGGACTGGAAACCCCAGACGCTGACGACCCTGTTTTCCCGCCTGGTAAAGCGGGGCCTGCTGCGCAAGGAAGGGGAAGGCAAGGGACGGGAGCATAAGTACTACCCTTTGCTAACCCAGGAAGAATACCTGCAAAGGGAAACCTGCCGCTTTATCGAGCGTACCCATGAGGGCAGCGTGCTGTCGCTGATTGCCTCCTTGCGGGGTGCCCGCCTGTCGGAGGAGGAGCTGGAGGAACTGAGGGGCTTTGTGCAAAAGACCCTGGAGGAAAAATAATATGGAAGGATTTATCTGGTCGCTGATTGTCTGTACCCTGGGCGCTTCCCTGGCGGCCGTGCTGCTG
>CAZCBC010000092.1:0-7841 GCA_964496775.1 uncultured Oscillospiraceae bacterium | reverse complement strand
GTTTCGGAGGCCCATTTCCGCGAGGGGAATTACCCCCTGGCCCGGCGCTATGCCCCCGACATCCAGTACGCTTTGTGGCTGGTGGTGCTGGCCGGCTTCCTCATCCTGTGGCGGCCCGTGGTATTCCGCCTGCCCCTGCTTGCGCCCGCGCAACCTGCGGAAACCTATATTGCCGCCCCGGCCGTCACTTTATCCGAAAGGCCCCGGGTGCGTCCCGCGCCGACCGAAGCGTTGGTGCCAGCGCAGATAGAGGAATCAACCAAAGCAGAACCAATAGCGCCCGCGCCAATGCCCCAAAGACGCGGTATCCGTCTAAGTCCCCTGCAAAAACTGTTGATTGTCTACCTTGCAGGCGTCCTTGGGGTATTGCTGTGGACTGCGGCGCGGCATATCCGCTTTTTAAGGGACATACGGCCCTGGCTGAAACCTGTGAAAGAAGGCCCCCTTCTTGGTATTCTTAAAAAGAAGCAAACTCAGCTCAGCATAAAGCAGCATATTCCTTTGTATCTGTGCCCCCGGGTAGACAGCCCCATGCTGTTGGGGCTGCTGCGCCCGCGGCTGTTGGTGCCCGGCACCCACTACACCGAGGAGGAGCTGTCGCTGATATTCCACCACGAGCTTATTCATCTAAAGCGCGGGGATGTGCTGATTAAATATCTATCGGTGCTGGCGCTGGCCCTTAACTGGTTTAACCCCTTCGCCTGGCTGGCCGCCCATCGGGCAGGCTACTACTGCGAGGTTAGCTGTGATGCCAGGGTAGTAGACCAGCAGAGCATGGAAACCCGCGCCCAGTATAGTTATGCCATCTTAAGCGGCCTACGGAAAGCCCGGCAGGGCACTGCCTTGTCTACAGGTTTTATGGGAGGGAAAAATGATATGAAGAACCGCATTGCTGCTATTATGGAACGCTCTGTCAACAAGCGCAGCCTGCTGCCTATCCTGGCTTTGGGGTTGATGCTGATGCTTTCCGGCTTTACCCTGGCGGAAGCGCCCAACCCGGAGGTGCAAAAGGATTTTCCCCGGGAAGCCTATATCCACAGCCCCATTGCCACATCGGCAGGTTTGTGCGAAATATCAGACGACTATGAAATGCCTGCCGCCGTGTATTTTAACGGTGTCAAGGTGAAAGTACTGGAAATTGAAAAATCCCTGGGCGGGTACCCGCGGAGCCTCAATGATCCTACCGAAATGTGGGGAAAGGTGATTATCGAAACAGGAACAAAAGGCATGGAGGTTTCCGGCTGGGTGCCGCAAATCTGTCTGCAATATATTAACGAAAACCCCGATATCCCTGCCAAACTGCCAGTGGGTACCCTCAAAGAGGATGTACAGTTCAGGCTGGACAACGGGCTGACGGAGGACTTGCTGGGAGAAATCAAACAGGGCACTGCTGTTACATTGCTGGGCATTATGGATACCTTCTACCATGTGCAGGTGGAAGGAAAGGCGGGTTTTATCCCCCGGGACACCGTCGAATTTGACAAGGACAATCAGGTGATTATCGATAAGGGCCAGCCTGAGTGCGGTGAGTTTTCTTATATTATGCCGGGGCACGAGCTCCGCTTCGAGGAATACCAGAGCAAGCAACAGGCGATCTTTGCTATGCCCGACGAGGATGTTCCCTATCCCGAGCTGATTAGAAAAGCCCGCCTAAGTGCTTTGTCTTTGGAATACAACCTGCCCTATACCGACGAAGTCCATATCCTGCCCGGCAAGGAGGACATGGATCCCGACGAGGTCATCCGACTGGGTGAAAAGTTGCTGAAGGAAAAATACGGCTATACCGACGCTGATATACTGGGGTTGGAGGTAGAGTATTACTATAAGCCAGAAAACAAGGAGCGGCATTTCTGGCGGGTGCGCTTGCATGCTTGGGGCGGCATGGGTAACTTGCTCGTGGAGATGGATGATAAAGGCAACCCGTTGGAGTATTTCCAGGCCAAGGCGTTCCCCGTGCAGGAGGTGCTGACGCAGGAAGAAGAAAAACTTGCGCAGCAAAGCATCGACTACTACCATATTTACCCCACCTACCCCATGGAAGGGGATATCGATAGGGACACAGCCATCGAAAGGGCAAAGGAAAAGCTTCAGAGCCTGTTGCCGGAGGGCGGAAGAATGGAAGACTTTTCCGTGCAGAGCGCCACTTTCCACCGTTACAATAAGGAAAATCTTTCGTGGTGGCGGGTTGCCTTCCGCAGGGCGGATGTGACCCAGGAGGAAATCATGATAGAGATGGTGGTACCCTCCCCCGAAGGGGATATTATCACCAGCGATATGTCATATTTTTTGAGAAACTATGGTGATATTCTTAAGGAAAGGCAGGGAAACGAACTTACCCAGGAACGGGACGATTTTGATACCGGGACAAGGGAACAGAAGGCGGAAGTACCCGACGCAGCCAATCAAAAGGATTTTCCCCGGGAGGCCTATATCCACAGCCCCATCGCCACTTCGGCGGGTCTGTGCGAAATATCCGACGACTATGAGATGCCTGCCGCCGTGTATTTTAACGGTGTCAAGGTGAAAGTACTGGAAATCGAAAAATCCCTGGGCGGGTACCCGCAGAGCCTCAATGATCCCACAGAGATGTGGGGAAAGGTGATTATCGAAACGGGAACGGACGGTATGGAGGTTTCCGGCTGGGTGCCGCAAATCTGTCTGCAATATATCAAGGACGACCCCTCCCTTCCGGCAGAACTGCCTGCTGGAACGCTGGCCCATGAAACTGCCCTCAGAAAGGATACCGGCCTGACGGATGCGGTGCTGGGCACCTACCCCAAGGGAACGCCCCTTCAGCTGTTAGGCAGCATGCAAGACTACCATCATGTCATGGTGGAGGGAAAGGCGGGCTTTATCCCCGTGGACGCGCTGGCGCTGGATGAGCGAAACGCGGATATCATTGCGAAGGGACAGCCGGAGACGCAGATGTTCGGCTATGTGATGCCGGGACACTTTGACAGGTATCGGGAGTATCAGGAAAAGTTAACCCAGATTATAGGCATTACGGACGATGAGGGCATGAACCCCAGCCTGGAAAACATGGCGGCCCGCTCTCGCTTGGCGCAGGAATACGGCTATGAGTATACGAGCCTCATCCATCTGGTGCCCGGAAAGGAAGACATGGACAGGGACGAGGTCATGGCGCTGGGGGATAAGCTGCTGCGGGAAAAATATGGCTATACTGACCAGGATATTTTGGGTGTGTCTCTGCGTTTTTACCACAAGCCTGAGAATGCCGATACCCACTATTGGGGTGTTACCCTTTACGCCGACAACGGCAAGGGCAATGTAACGGTAGAAATGGATGATAAGGGCAACCCATTGGAATATTTCCAGGGCAAATCCTTCCCCGCAAAGGAACGGGAGATTCCCAGCGGGGAGGAGATACGGGAACAACAAAAGGATATCGAATACTATACCGATTATTTCTACGCTTCCTACCCCAGAGAAGGGGATCTGGACAAGGAAAAGGCCCTTGCCATTGCCTGGCAGCGCATGGGAGAGGCCGCGGCGGAAGGCTTCACCCGCTTTGAGTACGAGGTGCATAACATGACCTTCCACCGCCACAATCGGGATAACATCAGTTGGTGGAGGGTGGCCTTCAAACTGAAGGGGCAGGAGATGGGCAATCCGCTGTTCTTTGTGGTGGTTACGTCGCCGGAGGGACGGGTTATTTCCTCTGATGCAGAACTGTATCAAAGTTACAGTCTGGAAATGCGCAAGGAAAGTATGCGCATTAAACTGGAAGAAGAATATGGCCGTCCCTTTATGATGTGGACAGTGGAAGAAAAGGCAGCCTTTGACCCTACCGAATACGCCCTGCCCAGGGAAACGGACATTTCCAGGGAAGAAGCAAGGGAAAAAGCGCTGGAATACCTCAAAACCGTCTACGCCGTTACCCAGGAGGAGATTAATAGCTGGACAACTGCGTATACCTTTTTGAAGGATGGGCAGTGGTACATTGACTTTAATACGGAAGAAAGCATACAAGATACCACCATTCCCCATTACACCGTGGTGCTGGATGCCCAGGACGGCGAAATCGTTAACGTGTTTGATTTAAACACCAACGGATAAGCCTGTTTGCCGGGGAAAACAACCCTGTTAAAAACGGGATGACCGGAAACGCCAAAAATTCAGGTACGGAACAAGGGAAACGTACCTGAATTTTTGGCTTTATGTGTATTGATTTTTTTATGTGGCGGGCGCTTCCGGGTTTCGGGTATAGTATGTGGCAGGGCCCTTGCCGTGGCGTTCCAGCAGGCCCTCTTTGACAAGGCGGGTCAGGGTGTTTTCCACGGAGGCTTTGCTCAGGCCGGGGCACTTATCCAGCATATCGCTTTTGGTAAACTTGCCCAATGTGGTCAGGGCCGCCTGGCGCACTGTGTCGTAGGCGGGCAGCTTGGCGTGCAGCAGGGAAACGCGCTCCTCCAAATCCCGGTAGGCGGCCAGGATGGTGCCCAGCAGGTAGTTGATAAAAGGGGTGGGGTCGTTCTGGTTGTCCTGCCAGCCTGTGCCGCTTTGCGCCAATGCGTCGTAGTAATGGGATTTGGTGCGCTCGATTTTATGTTCCAGGCTGACGTAGCGTCCCACCAGAAAATCGGACTGATATAAAAGCAGGGTGGTCAGCAGGCGGCTCATGCGGCCGTTGCCGTCACTGAAGGGGTGGATGCACAAAAAGTCGTGTATAAAGACGGGAATCAGCACCAGAGGGTCTATCAGTTGCCGGGAGAGGGTGAGGTTAAAACTGTCACAGGCTTTTTCCATGGCGTCCGGGGTTTCATAGGGGGCAAGGGGCAGGAAGCGCACGGACTGGGTGCCATCCCCATGGGTTTCCATGATGTAGTTTTGCGCCTGCTTGTACTGCCCGCCCATGGTTTTTTCTGAATAGCGGTACAAATCCCGGTGAAGCTGGCGGATGACTCCGGGCTGCAAGGGAATATAGGCGTACTGTTCGTGAATCAGGTTCAGCACATCCCGGTATCCCATAATTTCTTTTTCGTCCCGGTTGCGGGGAGTTGTTTTGCCCTGGTACAGCTGCTTCAGACGGCTGTCGGTGGTGAGGATCCCCTCGATACGGTTGGAGGCTTCGGTGCTTTGTATCTTGGCAAGGTCAATCAGGCGGTTAAGTGTTGCCGGTTCCTTGGCAAGATAGGCTTGCTGTCTGCCCCGGTGTTCCCGTATTTGGGCTACATAGCCCAGCGTTTCGCCGCTGAAGGACCGCTGGGCCAACAGGTTGTAATCAAAAATTCGCATAAGCACCTCCGATAATCGCCTAATTTTAGCATGTTTTAGGCGATTAAACAAGTGAGGGATGAAATAATCGCCTAATTTATTCTTATATTAGGCGATTATTTCATCTGTTAGGTGATTTTGCTTTTCATCCAACGAATGTCCATCCATACACTCCCACCCTTGCGCCTGCCGGGGCAAAGGGCTACAATAAAGAAAGCAAATAAGGGGGATACTGGCATGGCGAAAAGCGCGCGTCCCGGTGGCAAGGAAGTAGAAAAGAAACAGGCGGGCAAGGCGCCGGGGGCTTCGGGGCTCGTCGCGGCCTGCGCCGCCCCTTTGGGGGTGCCCTGCGATGTGTGGGGCAACGCCCGGCATATTCTGGACTGTATGGCGCGGGCGCACAAGGCAAAGGCAGACCTGCTGGTGCTGCCCCGGCTGTGCCTTACGGGGGTTACCTGCGGCGATATGCTGCGGAATCACCTTTTACTGGAGGAAGCCTGGAAGGCGCTGGAGCATATTGCGGGCCAAAGCGGCGATACCTTAACCTGCGTGGGGCTGCCTGTCTTCATGGATGAAGATGTATATGAAGTTCTGGCCTTTGTGCGGGGCGGCGTGGTGGAGGCGCTGGTGCCGTATTTTATTCCCTGTCCGCCCCTTCGCCCCTGGCAGGCGGCGGACGCTATCCAATACCGGGGTATTAAATGCAGCCCCGATATCACCCTGCCGGGAAAGGGCTGGCAGGCGATGGTTGTGCAGCCGGGCAGGGACAAAGAATTGTATCTGGACGACGCTCAGCCGCTGTATATTCAGCCCGAAGCCGCCCCCTTTACCGCGGGCGGCGGCGGGGCTTTTTTGCATAGGGTGGCGGAGCAGAGCAAAGCCCTGGCCGGCCCCCTGGCGGTTGCCCAGCCCGGGGCGGCGGAAAGCACCACCGACGGGGTGTACGCCGGCATGTGCGCCCTGGTGTGCCGGGGCAAGGTGCTGGATTTTTCCCCCGCTTTTGAGGAGGAGCCCTTTATCAAGGCCAATGTGGCAAGCGCCCGGGGCGTTGCCTACGCTGGCAGGCCGTGCGCTGCGGATGCCTGCTTCCCCTGGCTTCAGGGGGATGAGGAGCAATTTTTCCAGGACTGCCTGGATATCGCCGTCCACGGCCTCAGCACCCGGCTTAAGCGCGCCAATATACACAACATGGTGCTGGGCTTATCCGGCGGGCTGGACAGCGCCATGGCATTGCTTATTATGGAGGAAGCGCGGCAAAGGCTGAGGCTGCCGCCCCAGAGCCTCCATGTATACAGCCTGCCGGGGCCGGGCACCAGCAAGCGCACGCTAAACAACGCGCGGCTTTTATGCCAGGCGCTGGGCATCTCCTTAAAGGAAATCTCCATCCAGCAGGCGGTGGAAAAGCACCTAAAGGACATCGGCCACGGGGGGCAGCTGGACGCCGCCTTTGAAAACGCCCAGGCCAGGGAACGCACCCAGGTGCTGATGGACATTGCCAACATGGTGGGCGGCCTGGTGGTGGGCCCCGGCGATATGAGCGAGCTGGCCCTGGGCTTTACCACCTACGGGGGCGACCACCTTAGCATGTACGGCGTTAATTCCGGCATGCCCAAAACGCTGATCCGCCAGATGGTGGATTGGTACGCAGAAATGTACGAGGGGGACTTGGGCGACGCCCTTCAGCAGGTGCTGAAAACCCCCATCAGCCCGGAGCTGCTGCCCGGCGGCCAGCAGAAGCAGAAAACTGAGGACATTTTAGGCCCCTATCCCCTGACAGACTTTTATCTGTGGCATTTTTTGCGGGTGGGGCTCAGCCCCCGGGCGCTGCTGCAAAAGGCGCGGGACGCCTTCGGGGCGGAGTACACCCCCCGGCAGACATTGCACAGCCTGCATAGCTTTTTCCGCCGCTTCTTTGCCGCGCAGTTTAAGCGCTCCTGCCTGCCGGACGGGCCGCAGGTGCTGCCAATTTCCCTCTCCCCCCGGGGCGGGCTGCGCCTGCCCTCGGATGCCGGCAACAAACTGTGGCTTGATGAAATAGAACAAATCATGAAGGAGGAACAGTCATGAACCGCAACCTGACGATGCTGACAGATTTATATGAATTAACCATGATGTACGGCTACCTGAAGGAAGGCATGGAACAGCGCCGCGCCGTGTTCGACATGTTTTTCAGGGGCCAGAAGGGGCAGGAGGGCTATGCCCTGATGGCCGGGGTGGAGCAGCTGGTGGACTATATCCAAAACCTGCGCTTTTCCGAGGAGGACATTGGCTACCTGCGGTCGCTGAAGCTGTTTGACGAAGAGTTTCTAACGCGCTTGAAGGGCTTTGCGTTTACCGGCAATATTTCCGCCGTGCCCGAGGGCACCGTGGTGTACCCCAATGTGCCGCTGGTGAAGGTGGACGCCCCCCTGTTTGAGGCCCAGCTGATTGAAACCGCCATGCTGAACCTGATTGGCCACCCCATGCTGATTGCCACCAAGGCCCACCGCATTGCCCGGGCCGCCCAGGGTGACAAGGTGATGGAGTTTGGCCTGCGCCGCGCCCAGGGCCCCGACGCCGGTACCTGGGGCGCCCGGGCGGCGGTGATCGGCGGGTGCGCCGCCACC
>CAZCBC010000091.1:0-9897 GCA_964496775.1 uncultured Oscillospiraceae bacterium | reverse complement strand
CCACAATGATTATACTAAAAAATCCACCACGTAGGGTGGCTTTTTTGACAAACTGTACCACCGGCTCAGCCGGTGGTTTTGATTTTACATCAGTATTAAGGTACGAGTGCTGGCTTATGGAGTGCCGCCATTAAAAGTTGTCATCCTCCTATGTTTTCAGTATACTTAAGGCAAATTAAGTGAAATCGAAAGACGATAAAAAACCTTTGAATCCGGGAAAGGAGCCATTATGTCACTGTATTCCGATGCTCAAGCCATCATGAAAAACGCCCTGAAAGCGGCGCTGCCTGATGAGGCGGTGGCAAAAGCCTTGCAGGGGATTGATTTAACAAACAAGCGCCGGGTACTGCTGGTGGCGGTAGGCAAGGCCGCCTGGCAGATGAGCAAGGCGGCGCTGGAGCTGCTGAAAACCCGTATTGAAGGCGGCGTCGTCATTACCAAGCACGGCCACAGCATGGGGGAACTGCCTCCCCTTCAGGTGTTTGAGGCAGGTCATCCTGTGCCCGATGATGATACCGTCATCGCCACCCAGGCTGCCCTTCAGATGGTGGAGGGTTTAACCCAGGAGGATGCTGTGCTGTTTTTAGTGTCCGGCGGCGGCAGCGCCCTGTTTGAGGACCCCAAAGTTACCCTTCAGGAGATGCAGGATATTACCCAGCAGCTGCTGGCGGCGGGCTGCGACATTGTGGAAATCAACACGGTGCGCAAGCGCTTAAGCCATGTTAAGGGCGGGCGCTTTGCTCTGCGGTGTGCCCCCGCCCATGTGTACGCCATTGTGCTCAGCGACATCATCGGCGATCCGCTGGATATGATTGCCTCAGGCCCCGCCTACCCCGATACCTCCACATCGCAGGATGCCCTGCGCATCGCCCGGCGCTACAACTTGCAGCTGCCCGATAATGCCTGGGCGGCACTGGAGGAGGAAACGCCCAAGCAGCTCAGCAATGTGACTACCATGGTAACGGGCTCGGTCAGCCAGCTGTGCCTGTCCGCCGCTAAGACGGCTAAGCAGCTGGGGTATACCCCCCATATCCTGACGGCCTCGCTGCGCTGCCAGGCCCGGGAGGCAGGCAGCTTCCTGGCTTCCGTGGCGGAATACCATCAGGACAGCCAGCAATCCCTGGCCTATATTTTAGGCGGGGAAACGGTGGTGCAGTTAAAGGGCACGGGCAAGGGCGGCCGCAACCAGGAGATTGCCCTGAGCGCCGTACCCGCGCTGGCTGCCTGCCGGGATACCTGCATATTTTCCCTGGGCTCCGACGGCACCGACGGCCCCACCGACGCCGCCGGGGGCTATGCCGATGAAACAAGCCAGGAAAAGATGAAGGCCGCCGGGGTGGATGCCCTTGCCTCCCTTGACAACAACGATGCCTACCATGCCCTGAAAGCGGTGGACGGACTGATCATGACCGGCCCCACCGGCACCAATGTAAACGACTTGACGGTGCTGCTGATTAAGCGGTAAAGGGGAATATCTGCCAGGCGCGCGAAGGAAAATGCGCGGGATGATGAGCGATCATTTTACATAAATTTAGACATTGTTGCGTTGCCCGGCGGGAAAAGGAGGAGTATGATACTTAGACGAGGAGGTATCTATGGCGGAAACAAAAAAGCGTACCGTTCGGCAGATTGACGCCCTGATTAAGCAGGCCGACGATAAAATTGACAAGTACAAGGGCTACATTGCCAAGCTGCAGGCGGAAAAGAAGGCGTTGAACGCCGAAAAGCGAAAATTGAGCGCCGCTTCAGTGAAAAAAACGGCAGTTTCTTCTGCCAAGAAGACCACCGCCCGAAAGACGACGGCCCAAAAGACCCCGGCAAAGAAGGTCGCAACCAGGGGAACCACCACCAGAAGACAGGAGAAATCTCTGCTGGATGGCCTTCTGGACGGCGTGAAGCAGTCCACCGGCATGGACGCCGGGGAATTGCTGGAAAGCATCCTGGGAAAGAAATAACAATGCAGCGACGATGTCTGTTGCTGCAAAAACTGGAGGAAGTGCTGGGCACCGCCGTTTAACTAAGCTGAGCGATATTAGAACATGAAAAGCTGTCCCTGCGGGCGGCTTTTTGCGTTGGGGCAATTGCTTTTTTCGCTGTTCTTACGATGTGATGTTCACATTGCATTCGCTTTAATGAATGGGTATAATTTGTACGAGAATAAACTACCGGGATTGCAAGGAGGTTTTACATATGAAAAAAGAGATGGATCGACGTCAGTTTATTAAGACGGCGGCGGGGGGCATGGCCGGCGCCGCGGTGCTGGGCGCCATGGGGGAATTGCCCCATGCCCTGGCGGAGGAGAAGCCCGCGCCCCTTTTCCCCGGCAAAAAGCAGTTTGCCGGCAGCGGAACCGTCCGGAATGTGACGGAGGATATCCTCTACATCGGCGTGGACGACCGCCGCATTGCCTTGTTTGAGAATGTCTACCCCGTGCCCCGGGGTGTCAGCTACAACAGCTATCTTTTGCTGGACGAAAAAACGGTGCTGTTTGATACGGTGGACCGCACCGCCATCAACCCCTTCTTTGAGAATCTGGAAACAGCGCTGAATGGCCGCGCGCTGGACTATCTGGTCATCCAGCACATGGAGCCCGACCACTCCGCCGCCCTTTCCCAGGTGATGGCGCGCTACCCCGGCGTCAAGCTGCTGTGCTCTGCCGCCGCCGCCAAGATGATTGAGCAGTTCTTTGGCTTTAAGGTGGAGGATTGGGGCTATACCGTCAAAGAGGGCATGGAGCTGAGCACCGGCAAGCATAAACTGACCTTTGTGGAAGCCCCCATGGTGCATTGGCCCGAAGTCATCCTGACCTATGATGCCACCGACAAGGTGCTGTTTTCCGCCGATGCCTTTGGCACCTTTGGCGCCCTGGGCGGCAACCTCTTTGCCGACGATGTGAACTTTCAGGAGGAATGGCTGCCCGACGCCCGGCGCTACTACACCAACATTGTAGGCAAGTACGGCCCGCAGGTGCAGAATGTGCTCAAGAAGGCCGCCACTTTGGATATTCAGACGCTGTGCCCCCTCCATGGTCCCGTCTGGCGGCAGGATCTGGGCTGGATTTTAGACAAGTACGACAGGTGGAGCAGTTATACCCCTGAAGAGCCCGAGGCCGCCCTGGTGCTGTACGGCTCCATCTATGGCGGTACGGAAAACGCCGCCAACCTGCTGGCCCAGCGCCTTTCCCAGGGAGGAAAGCGCAATGTGGCCACCTACGATGTGTCCAAAACCCATGTCAGCGAGCTGATTGCTGAGGCCTTCCGCTGCGGGCACATCGCCCTGCTTTCCGCCACCTATAACATGGACGTCTTTACCCCCATGAAGAACGCCCTCAACGACTTTGTTGCCCACAACCTCCAAGGCCGTACCTACTCCCTGGTGGAAAATGGCAGCTGGTCGCCCGCGGCCGGCGCTAAAATGGAGACCATCATCGGGGGCATGAAGGACATGCGCAAGGTGGGGGATACCGTTACCATCCTGTCCACCCCCAATGACGAAACGGTTCAGCAGCTAAATAAGCTGGGCGATGACATCCTGGCTGCCCTGGGCGCCGCTCCCCAGCAGGCCGCGCAGGAAACCGAAACCGCCAAAATAGGCTGGAAATGCAGTGTGTGCGGCTACATCTACGAAGGCGACCCCCTGCCCGATGAGTATATCTGCCCCGTGTGCGGCGTGGATGCTACGTTCTTTGATAAGGTGGAGTTATGAGCATTAAAACACGAATCGCCCTGCTGATTTGCGGGGCGATTTTCTCTTGACACCTGTCCTTCCTCTCTATGCGGAGCAGGGCACCCACCAACAGTTGATGGCGCAAAAAGGATTCTATGCCCGGCTTTACGCCGCCCAGTTTGAGGCGGAGTAGCAGACAGGGGAAGCAGGGGGAATTGTTAATCCGGAAGGGGTAGGTAAGCCCTTTTCTAAATGATGTCTCAAAACATTCGAAAAACAGCGGGCGGGTGGGGGAATAGTTGCAAATATGCTCCTCCTTTGTTATAATATCTGTAGTAAAACCATAATGGCAAAAAGAAATCAATAGCGAAAGGAGACCTTTTTATGAAGAAACTGGTAGCTCTCATCCTCGTACTGGCTCTGACGTTCTCCCTCACCACCGCGCTGGCGAAAGAGGTACTTACCATGGGTACCGGCGGCACCAGCGGCACCTATTATGCCTTTGGCTCCGAAATCGCGACACTGTGGAACAAGTACATCGAAGGTTACGAAGTAGCCGCGCAGCCTACCGGCGCCTCCAAGGCCAACATCATCGCCATCACCGACGGCGAGTTCCAGCTGGGCTGGTCCCAGAACGATACCATTTCCTATGCCTACAATGCCGATCCTGAGCATTTCGGCGGGGAAAAGTTTGATGGCTTCTATGCCATTGCCGCTCTCTATCCCGAAGCTGTACAGCTGGGCGTAGCGGCTGATTCCGACATCAAAAACGTAAAAGACTTAAAGGGCAAGCGGGTTTCTGTCGGCGCCCCCGGCTCGGGCACCTTCATCAACGCTGTGCAGGTATTGGAGTCTGCCGGTCTCACTCTGGATGATATTCAGCGCTATGACCAGAGCTTCGGCGAGTCCAGCGATTCCTTCCAGAACATGCAGCTGGATGCTTTCTTTGTCGTCGCGGGCGTGCCCAACACCGGCATCATCTCCGCAGACTTAAAGCGCCCTGTCCGCCTGCTAACCCTGGACGCTGATCAGGATGCCGCCCTCAAGGGCAAGTATCCCTTCTACATTGATGTGACCATTCCCGCCGCTACCTACACTGGCCTTACGGAAGACACCGTTGTCCCCGCCATCACCGCCACCATCATTGTGTCCAAGGACCTGGATGATGAATTGGTATACAACCTGACCAAGACCCTCTTTGAAAAGAAGGACGAAATCACCCATGACAAAGCCAGGGAACTGAATCCCGAATTTGCCGTACAGGGCATCCCCTGCCCCATCCATCCCGGCGCAGCCAAGTACTATGCTGAGATTGATGTAGAAATCCCCGAAGTTTCCCAGGTAAAATAAGTATACCGGATGAAGGCGTTCGGAAACCGAACGCCTTCTTTTTCGCGGTAGAAGGAGGTTATTATGACAGACAACCATCAGAAGAACCCGGCAGTTGTGGAAGAACCTGTCGTGACGATGGCGGGCGGCGTCAGCGAGGAAATGCAGAAAGAGCTTGACGCAATCATGCTCAAGTATGACCGCGAAAGCGCCTACCGTAAGCTGTCCGATTACCGTGGTACCATCATCGCCGTTATTGCTATCGTTTTCTCGCTGATTCAGCTGTATCATACTTTTAATCCCCTGCCCTACATCCGCCCATTGCACCTTGGCCTTGTTATGCTACTGGCCTATCTTTTGTATCCGGCGAAAAAGTCCATGCGCAAGGACACCATTCCGTGGTATGACGTTGTTTTAGCGGTGCTTGCCTTTGCGGTATGTATGTACCAGGTGGTCAACCTGAAGAACCTTAACGCTCGTATACGTTTACAGGACTATGAGCGCATCCTTGCCATTATCGGCATTGTATTACTATTGGAAGCCACCCGCCGTGTGGTGGGTTTGCCCATCGTTATTATCGCGACTGCTTTTATTGGCATTGCTATTTTCGGCAAGTATATGCCCGGCTTCCTTAAATCCAACAACTCCTGGAAACGCATTGTGGAGCACCTGTGGTACGACCAGGAGGGCATCTTCGGCACAGCCATCGGCGCCTGTACCACCTTTATCTTCCTGTTTATGCTCTTTGGCGCGTTTTTGGAGCGCACCGGCGTAGGCGAGTTCTTCATTGATTTGAGCAACGCCATTGCCGGACACAAGCGCGGCGGACCTGCCAAGGTGGCCGTTATCACCAGCGCACTGGAGGGCACCGTGTCAGGCTCCTCAGTGGCCAATACAGTAGGCTCGGGCAGCTTTACCATCCCAATGATGAAAAGCTTGGGCTATGGGCCGGAGTTTGCCGGCGCCGTCGAAGCCGCTGCCTCTACCGGCGGACAGATTATGCCGCCTGTCATGGGCGCCGCCGCCTTCCTGATGGTGGATTCGGTGGGCTTGCCTTACAGTGAAATTATCAAAGCCGCCGTTATCCCTGCGATGCTGTATTTCGCCGGCATTTTGCTGGTGGTTGACCTTGAAAGTAAAAAACGCAACTTACTGGGCATGCCCAAGGACCAGATGCCCAAGTTGGGTAAGGTGATGTCGGAACGCGGCCATTTGCTGGCGCCGCTGCTGATTATCATCTACATCCTTGCCGGCACCTCCCTGACCCCGGCTTTCGCCGCCCTGATTGCTATAGGCGTGGCCGCTGTAATCGGCTATATAAAAACGCTGCTAGACTTGCTGATGCCCAACAACAAGGACATCAACACCATTCTGGAGCAGCGCGCAGGTCTTACGGGCAAAGATTATCTACATTGTCTGGAAACCGGCGCCCGCAGCGTGCTGAGCGTTGCCCTGGCCTGCGCCACCTCCGGTATCATATCGGGCATCATTACCGTAACGGGCATTGGCGCCCGCATCGGCGACGGCTTTACCCAGCTGGCCGGCGGCAACCTGCTGCTGCTGCTGTTCTTCACCATGATTACCTCCATCATCCTGGGTATGGGCGTGCCCACCACGGCCAACTATATCATCACCTCCTCTGTTATGGCGCCGGTGGTTATCAAGGCCATGGCCGTCGCCCTGCCGGAAGTGGTGGAAACCCTATCCGCCTTGGGAAGTGGCTATGTTAAATTGCCTGCTCATATGTTTACCTTCTACTTTGGCATTGTGGCGGATATTACGCCGCCAGTCTGCTTGGCAGCCATGGCTGGTGCGGCCATCGCCAAGGCTGACCCCATCAAGACAGGCTTTGAGGCCACCCGCCTTGCCATTGCCGCCTTCCTGATTCCCTACATGTTTATCTTCAGCCCCCAGTTGTTGATGATTGATGCCTCTTTGTTTGATGTTATCCGCATGATGGTCACTGCCCTGATCGGTATGTTCGGCGTTGCCATGTTCATGCAGAAGTTCTATATGTCCAGGCTTAACATCATCCAGCAGGTGTTAGCGCTGGCCGGCGGACTGTTATTGATTGACCCGGGCCTTATGACCGATATCATAGGCCTTGGGCTGATTGCACTGGTTGTCATCTGGAACCGTGCCCAGACCAAGGGCAAGATTATCCCCATTGCCGACGTAAAAACTAAAAAAGCATAAGCAGTCTAACCTGTACAAGACCAATACCACTGGAGCCGTCCCAAAGGGCGGCTTCTTTTTGCGTGTTTTTTGCCCATATTTTATATCTTGTTCCTCTTTTTGCGGGAACATGCAGGATATATCTACCTTTTGCCTTTTGCGGAGATTTTACCGGAACATGCCCCGAAATTTCATAAAACAGCGGTACGCTGTAAACAGAATCCGCAATTAAAAAAGGAGGAACACACATGAAAAAGTTGCTGATCGCTGTACTGCTGCTGGGTCTTTTGTTGCCCGGCGCCCTGGCTGAGGAGCAAAAACCCGACCTCACCTACACCGAACCCTACATGGTGACATTGAACCCCGGCAGCGAAATGAACATCATTTGGCTGACCAAGGAACCCTGCGAAGGCAGCGTGGAATTCGGCCTGACCCCCGTGATGGGCGAAGTTGCCGCCGCTGAGCAGTATGAAATCAAGGGCTTCCGTACCTCTGTTACCCCCGAAGGCTACGATGCCGACCCGGCGAAAAACCCGGAATTGCCCGTTTATCAGCTGATTGCCAAGCTGGAAAACCTGCAGCCCGGCCAGGTGTACTACTACCGCGTCACCACCAAAAAGGGTGATGAAACCCAGGTGGGCAAGCGCTATTTCTTCAAAACTGCTCCGGAAAAGGGCGGCGAATTCCAGTTTGCCCTGCTGTCCGACATGCAGCTGAAGGTGAAAACCAAGGAAACCATCAAGTTCATGGGCCAGCAGGATATCGACTTTATCATCTTCGCGGGCGACCTCATCAACACCCCCTGGAAGGTGTCGGAATGGTTCAACGTGGAAGGCGCCTATGAAGCCCCCGGCGAAGAGGACCGCAGCTTCTTCGAGTGCCTCCATCAGGACGGCGACAATGCCCGCCTTGCGCAGTACATGCCCATCTTCTACTGCCCCGGCAACCATGAAGTGGACGACCAGAGGGTGTGCTTCGATAAGGATTTGGCGCAGAACCCCGACAGCTGGAACTGGAGCGTCTACATGCAGATGTTCCGCCCCCTGTATCCCGAGCAGGATTACACTGTAAATGGCAAGCGCTACTACTCGGTCAACTATGGCGACCTGCACATTTCTTCCATCAACGTGCACCGCTGGCACAAGTGGGACGGCTTTGAGTTCCCCGGCTGGATTACCTATGATGACATCAGCCCCGACAGCCCCCAGACCAAGTGGCTGCAGGAAGATTTGGCGAGTGCCGACACCAAGTACAAATGGGTCGTTATGCACTGGCATATGCTCAACCGCGGCGATGACGCTTACTTCCCCGTGTCCAAGGCTGTGGAAGACCCCAACAACCCCGGCAAAGCCATCTATCCCGACGGCGACTACTGCTGGGACGTGCTGCGCCCCCTGTATGAAACCTACAAGGTCAACGCTGTCAACTTCGGCCATAGCCATGTGTACGAGCGCTACCTGATTAACGGCGTCAACTACATTGAGGCTGCCTCCATCGGCAACAACTACCGCAGCAGCAACGACCCCTACCATCCCTCGGGCAACATGCCTGTGGTAGAAGAGAACCACTTCCGTTCCATCATGGTGGTAAAAGTAGGCGAAGATGGCATGACTGCCCGCGGCCTGCAAGCCAGCATCGAAGACAACGGCATTGGCTATATCGGCAGGGAGTTTGATTCCTTCACCATCGCGGAATAATGTAGCAGGGTGAACCCCCTTTCGGGCATCCTGTTTCCCCGGCGCGCTGCTTGCGGCGTACCGGGGATTTTTTTGAAGCGGATGGAACTTTTTGGGCTTCTGTTCCGTCTTATGGGTGGAAGCCACAAAGGAGGAAAGAAGAATGAAGAAAATCACGAAATGGATCTGCCTTTTATTGGTGTTGGCCATGCCCTTAAATGCCTTTGCCCTCAGCATGATGCGCGTCAACCCTGATGAGTATCAGCGCTTCAGCATGGATGTGGCCAGCCAGTATCTGCGCGAGGAAAAATCCGACAATCAGATTCTATCTCCCCTCAGCCTGTATCTGGCGTTGTCCATGCTGGCGGAAGGGGCGGAGGGACAGACCCTTGATGAGTTAAAGCGCGTGCTGAACCTGCCTGAAGGGCGGGATATTGGGGACATCAGCAATGTACTGCGCCACAGCGTTACCTTTTCTACCAGCAAAAGCACCTTGCAGCCTGCCAACAGCCTGTGGCTGAATGAGGCTTTGCAGGTGGAGAAGGATTTTGTTGATAAACTGAAATACAACCATGGCGCCGAGGTGTTCTCTGAGGATTTTGCCAACCCGGCGACAGGGGACAAAATTTCCCGGTGGATTTCCGACAAGACCAAGGGCCTGATTGAGATGAAAATAACCCCCACCCCGGCGGACCTGCTGCTGCTTATCAATGCCCTGTATTTCCAGGACGCCTGGGAGGAACCCTTTGACAAGGAATTGACCACCCCGGATAAGTTCCACTTGCCTTCTGGCGGCGAAAAATACAACGTGCCCATGATGCAGCGTTTTGAGGAGGAAACGGTGTACAATGAGGGAGACGCCTTCTATCGCGCCAAACTGCCGCTGCAAAGCGGGGGATGGGTCAGTTTTGTATTGCCCAAGGAAGGCGTAACCCCCGCCATGCTGGCTGCCACCGGGGACAGCCTGAAAGAAGCGCTGGAAGGGGGCGAGGAGAAGGAAGCTAATATCTCCTGGAAGATGCCCCGCATCGACATGAAAAACACCATCATC
>CAZCBC010000090.1:2917-9906 GCA_964496775.1 uncultured Oscillospiraceae bacterium | reverse complement strand
TTCTCTTTTTCTCCTCCTTTCTTTCCCACTGTCCAATATGTATGGTACTCCTACAATAACATCTTTACACATGCCGGGCAATCGCTTGACTTTGCATACGCAAACCGATAAAATAATCCAAGATTCAGCGTAAAGGAGAAGGTTCAATATGAAAATCAAGACACTCAAAACCCGCAATCTCGAGAAAAGCTTGAAAGACGGCGGCTGCGGCGAATGCCAGACTTCCTGCCAGTCTGCTTGCAAAACTTCCTGCGGCGTGGCCAACCAGCCTTGCGAAAATAAAGAAAGCAAGTAATAACTAATCAAACCAAATGCCGCTTGCCCAGTGCAAGCGGCATTTTAGGAGCATATGATACATCAATTTTATTTAAATGGATATCACATTACTCTGGACGTAGGCAGTGGCAGTATTCATGTAACCGATCATGTGTCCGCTGAGGCGATCCGTTTGATGGAAAACCATACAAAAGAAGAAGTGCTACAGCAGATGCAACCTTCCCTTGAGGTGGAAAAATTAAGTGAAGAAGACTTAAGGGAAACGCTGGAGCAAATCGTTGCTTTGCGACAAAGCGGCCAACTGTACGCAAAGGATCCTTTTACGGACGATAAAAAAGTTTTCAGCAAGACAGGGAATGTTATTAAGGCATTGTGCTTGCATGTAGCCCACAGCTGCAACTTAACTTGCAGTTATTGTTTCGCTGCCCAGGGAAAATATCAGGGCGAGTGTGCCGTGATGCCTTTTTCTGTGGGTAAACAGGCATTGGACTTTCTGGTCGCCCATTCCGGCACCCGCCGCAACCTGGAAGTGGATTTTTTCGGCGGAGAGCCCCTGATGAACTGGGAAGTAGTCAAGCAGCTGGTAGCCTATGGGAGGGAGCTGGAAAAGAAGCATCATAAACATTTCCGCTTTACCCTGACGACGAACGGCGTGCTGTTAAATGACGAAATCATGGATTTTTGCAACAGGGAAATGCATAATGTGGTGCTCAGCCTGGACGGCAGAAAAGAGGTGCACGACCGATTCAGAACAGACCACATGGGCAGGGGCAGTTATGATGTTATAGTGCCCAAGTTTCAGCGCTTTGTTGAGAAGAGAAAGGGGAGAGGGTACTATATCCGCGGTACCTTTACCCATCACAACCCTGACTTTTTTCAGGATATCCTGCATATGGCGGACCTTGGCTTTACGGAACTCAGTATGGAACCTGTAGTAGCATCCCCGGATGATCCTGCGGCTTTAACGCAAGATGATATGCCCATCGTATTTGAGCAGTATGAATTGCTGGCTAAGGAAATGATTAAGCGCCGCAAAGAAGGAAGGCCCATCACCTTTTATCATTACACGCTGGACTTGGAGAACGGCCCCTGTTTGCACAAGCGCATTGCCGGCTGCGGCTGCGGCACCGAGTATATGGCGGTGACGCCTTGGGGCGAATTGTTCCCTTGCCATCAGTTTGTTGGCGACAATACCAACAGTCTGGGAGATGTATATTCAGGGATTAAAAATACAGAATTGCGACAGGAGTTTCAAAGCTGCAATCTCTTCTCTCACCCTGATTGTGCGGCGTGCTGGGCGAAGTATTTTTGCTCAGGAGGCTGTGCAGCCAATAACTTTCATGCTTCCGGAAGCCTTCGGGGGGTATACAAAACAGGGTGCGACTTATTCCGCAAGCGCCTGGAGTGCGCGCTGATGATGCAAGCGGCTTTTCAAGACGAAAATGAATGATGGAAAAATAAAGTTGCAAATTTAGAAAATTTATAGGTGTATTTTAATAATATCTGTGTTATACTGCCTCCTGTATTGCAGATTGAAGGAGGAAGGAACATGTCTGTATCATTATCCAAAGTTTGTGAGGGAATCACGCCCTCTACAACACTTCGACTGAACGCCCTTGTGGTGGAGCTGCGCGCTCAGGGACAGGACATTATTGGCCTAGCTGCCGGTGAACCCGACTTTGAAACGCCGGCCAACATCGTTGAGGCGGCTAACAAAGCCATGGCGGCAGGCCATACCCACTACACAGCCGTAAGCGGTATTCCCGCACTGCGTCAGGCCATATGTGACGAACTGCTCAAGGATAAGGGTTTAACATATGAAAAAGGCAATATCATTGTTGGAACGGGCGCCAAACAGGTGCTGTATGAAGCGTTGCGCGCGATTGTGGATGATGGCGATGAGGTGCTGTTGCCTGCGCCCTGTTGGCTCAGCTATGCGGAAATGACCTGCATGTGCGGCGGGGTTCCTGTCATTGTTCCCAGCCGGGTGGAAGACGGGTTTGAACCCGCCATTGAAGATATCATTGCCAAAGCAACGGACAAAACAAAGGCTATTCTAATTAACACGCCCAACAACCCGACAGGCGCTGTGTGGAGCGAAGAAACACTGCGGCAAATCGCTGAGTTCGCCAAGGAAAAGGATATCTGGATTATCAGTGACGAAATCTATGAAAAAATGGTCTATGACGGCGCAAAGCATATTTCCATCGCTTCCCTGTCAGAAGATGCCAAGAAGCGCACCATTCTCATTTCCGGCTTTAGCAAGGCATATGCCATGACAGGCTGGCGCCTGGGCTATGCGGCGGGGGATAAAAGGGTCATTGCCGCTATGGACGCTTATCAGAGCCACGCAACCGGCAATACCAACAGCATTGCGCAACATGCCGGCGTGGAAGCGCTGAAAGGCCCTCAAGAGAGCGTGGAAAATATGGTGGAGGCTTTTGGCAACCGCAGGAAACTGATGTTGTCCTGTATCAAACAGATACCAGGTGTTTCCTGCGTAGAGCCCAAGGGTGCCTTTTATGTATTGCTTGATATCAGCCAGTGCATTGGCCGCTCTTATAAGGACAAGGTTATCACAGATGACGGTGTTTTTGCGGAGCTACTTTTACAGTATGCCCAGGTTTCCGTTGTGCCGGGCGAACCCTTTTTCGCGCCTGGCTACATCAGGATTTCCTACGCAGCATCGGAAGAAAGAATCATGGAAGCCATGCGCCGCATCGCGCAGTTTGTTGGCGACGTGATGCAGCAAGAAGGCGTCTAATCTTTCACTTGATTCTTTTTTAACCATACGGTTAGCACCGCAATGTCTGCGGGCGATACGCCGGGAATACGGGAGGCCTGCCCCAGCGAAACGGGCTGATGTTTGGCTAATTTTTGCCTTGCCTCAATGCGCAAAGCGTCCAACTGCATATAGGGTATATCCGGTGCCAAACGGTGGCTTTCCATAGCCGCCGTTTGGCGTATATTGGCCTGTTCCTTTTGCAGGTAACCGGCAAATTTTATTTGAATTTCCGCCTGTTGCAGGGCAGCATCTGTATATAAATGTGTGTCTTCAATGATATCCGCAATGCGCACTTCCGGCCTGCGCAGGGTGGTTGTTTTACCAAGGCTTTCTATTCTTTCTGTCAGATTCTTCGTTTGCTCTATTTTTTGCTCAAGCCTGCGCATGCGCTCATCGCTGGCCAACCCGATGGCGTGTCCCAGGGGTGTTAGGCGAATATCGGCGTTATCCTGCCGCAAATACAACCTGTGTTCAGCGCGACTGGTCATCATACGATAGGGCTCGTCGGTGCCCTTGGTCGTCAGGTCGTCTGTCAGTACACCGATATAAGACATATCTCTCGTAAGAAGAACCGGCTCTTTGTCTAAAATATAATGCGTCGCATTGATGCCCGCCAGCAGGCCTTGCGCGGCGGCTTCCTCATATCCGGACGTACCGTTGATTTGCCCGGCGAGAAATAAACCTTCCACATCGTGGGACGCCATGGTGGGGGACAGATTGGTGGGGTCGATGCAGTCATACTCAATGGCATAGGCCAGACGGGTTAACATGGCGTTTTCAAGGCCCGGCACCGTATGGTACATCGCGGGCTGCACATCGGCGGGCATGCTGGTGGACATGCCCTGCACATACCATTCATTATTGCTGGCGCTTTCCGGTTCTAAAAACAACTGGTGCCTGTCTTTATCAGCGAAGCGGTATATCTTATCCTCAATGGAGGGGCAGTATCGGGCGCCTGTACCCTTGATGGTGCCGGAAAACATGGGGGAACGATGCATGTTATCCCGGATAATCCGGTGTGTTTCCTCGTTGGTCCATGTTAGGTAGCAGGAGTGGGTGTTCTGAAGCTTTTTATCCGTTAAGAAAGAAAAGGGAACGACGGGCTCATCGCCGTGCTGGGGCGTCATGCGCGAAAAGTCGATGCTGCGCCTGTCTATACGGGCAGGCGTACCCGTCTTGAAACGGCGCAGTGAAAAACCCAGGTTCAGAAGGCTTTGAGAAAAATGCCTGGATGGCAAAAGCCCCTGCGGGCCTTCCTGAAGGATGGTTTCCCCAATGATAATGGCGCTGTTTAGATAGACGCCCGTCGTTACAATAACGGCGCGGCAGGGGATTTTTTCTTTTGCTACGGTGGTAATCCCTGTTACCTTTCCGCTCACCACGCTGATATCAGCAACTTCTCCCTGGCGTATGGTCAGGTGAGGCTGGCTGAAAAGAACATTCCGCATTCTGCTCTGGTAGGCAACTTTATCGGCCTGAGCGCGCAGGGAATGGACAGCAGGACCCTTGCCGGTATTCAGCATGCGGCTTTGCAGCATGGTGGCGTCGATATTTACTCCCATTTCACCGCCCAAGGCATCCACTTCCCGTACCAAATGCCCCTTGCCGGTTCCGCCGATGGAAGGATTGCAGGGCATCAGAGCGATGGAATCAATATTTAAAGTGATAAGCAGGGTTTCAAGCCCCAGGCGGGCGCTGGCCAACGCGGCCTCGCAGCCGGCGTGTCCACCCCCGATTACAACGATGTCGAACAAGTGCATACCTCCATTTCCGTTGGAATCGTATTATAGCATGCCTGTACAAGGAAAAAAAGCATGGACGGTACTCTGGTCAATGATGGCGTGTTCATGTATAATATCGTTCATAGCACAAGAAAGGGTGATGAAAAATGAAGCGCCTGATCTGTTTTTTTATGTTGATATTGCTTTTTCCAGTTGTTACGCTGGGCGATCAACTGCGGGAGGAAACCCTTTCCTATTCCATGGCAGGGTTTGATCCGGATGATGTGTACAGAGACTGGAGCACGAACCTGTTTTTCCAAAGGATGCAGAAAAAAACAGGCGTGCAGTTTGTTTATCATCAATATGGTGACCAGGCAGTATGGAAACAAGCGAAAAAGGACATGGCGGCCAATGGAGATTTGCCGGATGTACTTTTCAAGGCGGAACTAACTCCCGCCGAAACCATCGACATGTTAAACAAAGGCGTGCTGATTGATCTTAAACCTCTTTTGGAAACGCATGCCCCCAACCTATGGGCTTTGCTTCAGGAAAACCCCGGATACCTGAAAGCCATCACATTGCCTGATGGCAGCATTGCGGCATTACCCTATATTGATGTATATCCCGCGCAGAACTGTATTTGGGTTAATCAGGAGTGGCTTCAGCAATTAAAGATTTCCATGCCTACCACCGCTGAAGAGTTTGAGCGGATGCTGGTGGCTTTTAAGCAGGAAGATCCAAACCGCAACGGAAAAAGTGATGAGGTACCCTTAACCTTCACAGGCGCCTACGATATCAAATATCTTGCCCACGCCTTCGGGCTGATAGCCAATGATTTTAATATATTTATGAGGGAAGATGAAGTGCGCTTTATGCCGTTGGAACCCGCATTCCGTGATTTTATGACGTGGTGTGCGCGGTTGTACCAGAATCAACTGATTGCCGCTGATAGCTTTACTGTGTCCGATGTGCTGCGCCGCGTCAGCGACGCGAAAAGCACACCTGTTTATGGGGTCATCATAGCGCCCATGGTATCCTATATGGTGCCTGTGGAGTGGACACAGCAGTATGTGGCTCTTGAGCCGATGGTCTATGAAAACAAGCAGATATACCGAAGCATTGCAGGGCCTGTTACTACGGGCACCTTTGCCATCACCACTGCCTGCGAAAAGCCGGAAGAGATGTTGAGATGGGTGGATTGTCTCTACACGGACGAGGGCGCGATTTTGGCAAGCGAGGGACTCGAGGGGGAAGACTACCTGGTGGACGGGGACGGTACTTGGCGTAAAACCGAGGAGGCCAAACAAAACACCTTCCTCTTCAATGTAGCCATCAACACAGGGGCGGCAGCGCCAGGCATATCCTCAGACAGGTTCCAGCAGCTGTACTACGATTCTATGATTCAGGATGTGTCAAAGCAGGTGCAAATGGTTGCCTCCTATGCCCGGGAGCCTTTCCCACCTTTCTCTTTGAATGAAGAGCAGGAACAGGAGGTTTTGCCCCTGCAAAATGCCCTGGGTCGTTATGTGGACGAGTCCATCGGACGCTGGGTACTGGGGGAGTGGGAGACTTCTCAGGCGCAGTTTGATGCCTTCAATAAGGGGCTGGAAGAAAGAGGACTGCACGAATTCCTAAAATTTTGGCAGGATATTTATCAAGCGGAGGCTGAAAAATGAACTATACGGAATTAAAACGTGTGCTAAAATCCACAGAAGCAATGGAGCGTTTTAGAAAATTATATGGCATCAGGGATGTGGGATATACTTACCAGATGAGCCGCTATACGCATCTTGCGAAGCTACATGAGGAAGTTTTTAATAATGAAAACAGTCTATGCGTAGTCAGTTCGCCCGGCAGAAGTGAAATTGTTGGCAACCATACCGACCATAATCAGGGCATTGTTTTGGCGGCGGCTATCAACCTTGATGCTGTGGCCTGTGTAGCGAAACGGGATGATGATCAGGTACGTCTCCTCAGCGAGGGATACGGCATGGTGGAGGTTCACCTTGGCGATTTAACCCCTAAACCGCAGGAAGAAGGCACGACGGCGGCGCTGATACGCGGTGTTGCTGCTGGTATGCAGAAACACGGCTTTAAAATTGGCGGCTTCGATGCCACTGTGTCTTCAGATGTGCTAAGCGGCAGCGGTATGTCCTCGTCCGCCGCCTTTGAAGTGCTTATCTGCGCCATTTTGGATCAACTGTACA
>CAZCBC010000090.1:0-2907 GCA_964496775.1 uncultured Oscillospiraceae bacterium | reverse complement strand
TGGCTTTGTTATGGACAGCACGCTGCGTGCGCAGATTTGCCAGTATGCAGAAAATGTGTTTTTTATGAAGCCCAGCGGTCTGATGGATCAGATGGCGTGCAGCACAGGTGGTTTGGTGGGTATTGATTTTAAAAACCCGCAGCCTGAGGTGACTCCCATCCATTACGCCTTCGCTGACAAAGGTTATGCGTTGGTCGTTATGAACACAGGCGGTAGTCACGACGATTTGACGGCGGATTATGCCGCCATCCCCAATGAAATGCTGGCAGTCGCTTCTTTCTTTGGAGAAAAGTCACTGCGCAAGGTACGCAAAGAACAGGTTATGCAGGAGATACACGCCCTCAGGGAGAAGGTGGGGGACAGAGCCGTGCTCAGAGCTCTACACTACTATGCAGAAAATGAGCGCTCCATCCATGCCATGAAAGCCCTGATAGCGGATGATGTAGACGCATTCCTTCAAGTTATCAGACAATCCGGCATCAGCAGCTGGACTCTGTTGCAGAATGTTTCTTTACTTTCCGCTGAAAGCCAGCCCCTGGCGGTATCTCTTGCTCTGGCGGATACCCTGCTTGCGGGCAAAGGTGCATCCCGTATCCATGGCGGTGGTTTCGCAGGTACGACGCTGCACTTTGTGCCGCTTGACATGGTGGATTTTTTCACATCCGAAATGAACAAGGTGTTTGGCGAACATGCCAGCCATGTGGTGGATGTAAGGGATGAAGGGGCTTTTGTCGTTTTTTCTTAAATCCGTAAAATCATAGATTAAAAAATCCATTTGGTTAATAGGATATCTCAAATTCGTTTTGTTTGAGGTTATATATGAAAAGACTCGTGGCTGCCTGTTTATCGGTTCTGCTGTTGATTGTTGTGCCTGATGTTTGTTTTTCCTCAAGTGGTGGGGGTAGTGTAAGGCCCACATGTTTTATGGAATCGGCGTCGCCTGAACCGGGGAAAACCTGTAGAGTAAAAGGGCAGTTTATTGTTCAGCCCACAGATGCGGATAAGATTAGCAGTATTACTGTAACGCTTTCGACTTCATCTGGCTTATCCGTGGATAGGCTTGCTACGAGTGATGGCTATAGTGTAAAAGGGACAACGGGTACAATTACAATAACAGGCTCAGGCAGGAACTCTGTTTTTGTACTTGTGTATTGTAATGTTTCGGAAAACGCCACGGCAAATGAATCAGTTACTTTCAGTAATGTTCGCGTCACGCTGAACAGGAATGGTAGATGTGCCGGTTACTATCGAAGCGCCTCACGTGCATGACTACTATTTAGTAAATGAAATCAAAGCAACTTGTGGAGTAAATGGAACGAAAACATTCAAATGCAGAGGTTGCCCTGAGGAATATCAGGAAACTGTTCCTGCTCTCAGTCATAATTATCAAGAAATAGAGCGAAAAGAAGCCACTTGCGGTGAAAATGGATGGATATCATATAAATGCGCCAATGAAGGTTGTACCCAACAAGATAAGTTAGAAACGTTAGAAGCCACCAATCGCCATCAATTCATACAGGAAACTATCAAGTCAGCGGACTGCTTTACTGAAGGTAGCCAACGAACAATTTGTTTGGTATGCCAGAAGGTTGAGACAACTAGTACCATTCCGAAACGCGAACATAAATATCAACAAGTACAGGGCCAGGAAGCCACCTGTACAGAGGATGGCTTTACTGTTTATGTTTGTGAATATCCTGATTGCGGACACGAATATCAAGAAAAAATCCCAGCCGGGCATCAATATTTGCCGCCGGAAATAACCCAGCCTACCTGCACTCAGGAAGGGCAATTAACAAAAACCTGCAGTGTGTGCGGTTGGCAGGAGACTATAGAAACCTATGCCGCTTTGGGACATAGCTACAAGCGAAGCGTTTTAAGGGAAGCTACGTGCAAAGAGGCGGGAACGGCGCTCTACCAATGCACCAACATAGGCTGTAATGAACAGTATGAGGAAACCATACCGCTTTCTTTGATTCACACCTGGTCTGAGAAGAAAACAGTTCATGCAACCTGTACTACGGCAGGGCGGACATGGCAGATATGCACAGTATGCGAGTTGGAAAACGAGCTGGCAAGGGAGGAAATTCTGGGGCATAACTATCAGGAATGGGTTCGAGAGGAACCCTACAACTGTCAGGCGGGGGGCAGGCAGTACCGGACTTGCAGTCGGTGCAAAGATGTACAGGAGCAAGATATCCCCAAGACCTATCATTCGTTTGGGTTGCCGTATAAAATCAAGGAAGCCACCTGTCAAGAGGAAGGGGAAATGGGGACGGAATGCGCTGTTTGCGGTTATGTTAACCGGGTGAAAATTGCGCGAGCCCCTCATCCGTGGGGTGAGTGGATAAAGCCCGAGAATACGGACTGCAGGACGGGTTGGGTGGAGAAAAGAACGTGTACTTCTTGCCCGTCCACCGAAGAAAAGACAATAGATGCGGGAAACCATGAGTTTGGTAGGTGGGAAACAAAGCCTTCCACATGCAAAGAAAAGGGTTCACGAAAACGGCAATGTAATTTATGCTCATGTATCGAAACAGAAGTTTTGCCTTACTCGAGTCATACGTATGGGCAGCCTTATATTATTACCCCCGCAACATGCGTACTTCCTGGCCTCCAGGGTGTGCAATGTAAGGTGTGCGAAAATGTGGTTTCCACTGAGATTCTTGCCAAAGGACATTCATGGAGTAAATGGATTGTTCCCGAAGACGCTGATTGCGTGTTGGGCTGGGAAGAGGAACGGTGCTGCACGACCTGTGAAACGCCGGAAACGCGCAAAATAGATGCGGGCCAACATGCCTTTGGTGAATGGATAACGGATGTGCATGCCACCTGTTTGCAAAAAGGACAAAAAAGCCGAACATGCGGCTTGTGCCAAAAGAGAGAAACACAGGAAACGGCGCTTGG
>CAZCBC010000089.1:0-9910 GCA_964496775.1 uncultured Oscillospiraceae bacterium | reverse complement strand
TCTTGGCGATTCGTTTGTGTTGAGTTGCCTTCTCAGCTTTAATAACAGCCTGATATTCTTCCTCGGTGATTTCATGTTTCATACTCCCCACCTCCGAGGATATTATAGCATTCAGTTAATAGTGTGGCTATTCCAACTTGAGTAGAGTATTATATGAACACTATTATTCATGATTCAAATGTTTATATGACAAAATCGGCAATAGGAAACCCTACATTTCTTCTCGCAAACTCTCCCTGAATTCGTACTGCCTTAATCAGTATCTATTTATGTTCAACTTTTTTATGCAAGCAATTTTCGCCAAACGTGTCTTATCTGTATCATTCCTTTGCATACATGACACAGATGGCGGAAAAACCAAGAAGCGTTGATTTCTCAACGCTTCTTGCTTTGGTGCGGGAAACAGGACTTGAACCTGCATGTCCTTGCGAACACTAGAACCTGAATCTAGCGCGTCTGCCAATTCCGCCATTCCCGCGTTTGGCTGCAAGAGGTAAAATAGCATATGCAGCCAGAATTGTCAAGTATTTTTTCTGGAAAACAGGAGAAAAACCGGAAACGGAGGAAATTCAGTCTTCTTCCTCTTCTGCGGGTAGTTCGGCGTTGTGGTAGACTTCCACCACATCGTCGTTTTCATCCAGCATGTCCAGCATTTTTTGGATTTTCTCCAATACCTCCTCATCGGTGACAGCATTGGTCATCTGAGGGATGTATTCCCGCTCTGCCGACGCAAAGGTATATCCTTTGCCCTCCAGGGCTTCGCGCACGGCGGAAAAGTCGTTGGCAGCGGTTATGATTTCAAAGGCCTCCTCAGAAACGTCCACATCCTCAGCGCCGGCTTCCAGGGCGTTCATCATCACTTCGTCTTCATCCATGCTGTCGGTCTTTTCCATGATGATGACACCTTTATAATCAAACAGGTATCCTACTGAGCCGGTTTGGCCCAGGGAACCGCCGTTTTTATCGAAGATATGCCGAACATCCGACGCGGTGCGGTTGCGGTTATCCGTAACCACGCTGACAATGACAGCGATGCCGCCGGGGGCGTAACCTTCATAGGTGAACTCCTCATAGGTAACATTGCCCAGTTCCCCCGCTGCCTTTTTAATGCTGCGCTCAATGTTGTCATTGGGCATGTTATTGGAACGGGCTTTGGCGATAACATCCCGCAGTTTGTTATTCTGGGTAGGATCGCTTCCCCCCTCCTTGACGGCGATGGCAATTTCGCGGCCGATTTTGGTAAATATTTTGCCCCGCGCGGCATCCGCCTTGCCTTTTTTATGTTTGATATTGGCCCACTTGGAATGACCAGCCATGGATATCCTCCTTCATTAATTACAATTGTGTTATATTATAACATTCCGGGTTTTAAGCGTCAAACCATGTCTACCACGGCTTTTGCCCGGTCGGGATAGTTGGTAATCATGATGTCGGCGCCGCTTGTAACGGCCAAGCGCATGGAACGCTCGTCATTGCACGTCCAGGTATTTACCTGAATGCCCAGAGCGTGGGCCTTGTCGCACTCGTCGGGCACCATACCAAGCTCTGCGTAATAAGGATGCAGGGCATCTACCCCCAAGGCATGGGCATAGTCCC
This sequence comes from uncultured Oscillospiraceae bacterium, assembly GCA_964496775.1. Taxonomy (GTDB): domain Bacteria; phylum Bacillota; class Clostridia; order Christensenellales; family Aristaeellaceae; genus DTU024. The sequence goes on along the minus strand of CAZCBC010000089.1, from coordinate 8,314 downwards.
AGGGGTTAACGAGGCAGGCGCTATACAGCAAGCCGCAAACGGCTTTCGAGTTTAACTTTTTTATCAGCACCATGCTGTGATGGTTAAAGGAAGAGTATAGAACCCTGTCTTCCACGCCCATTTCAGCCGCCAGGTTCAGGCATTTCTCCTCCAGCCCCTTATAGGGAAGGATGCTGTTTTTGAGTTCCACATTAATTTGAAGGCCTGTAGGGGCAAGCAACTCAAATACCTCTTTAAGGGTAGGGGCTTTGGCCCCCTCATACTCAGGATGTGGGATGTTAAAATTTAACTTTTTGATGTCCTTGAGCGTCATGTCGCAAATGCGTCCAATGCCGTCGGACACTCTATCCACCCGTTCATCATGGGCAACCAGCAGATGGCCATCCCGCGTTATGTGAACATCCAGCTCTACGCCGTCAGCACCCAACTCAAATGCCAGCTGAAAGGCTTCCAGCGTATTTTCTGGCGCATACCCCGATGCACCACGGTGGGCAAATACCTTTGTCACCTTGCATTACCTTCCTTCGTTACGTATCTCAATCGGTTTGTATCATACCACAGGCAAAGGGCTTTGGAAAGATTGACATCAAAGCGGTCCTCCGCCTACAATGCAACAAAGGGGGAGGCCATGGACATCAATCGTTTTACAGTAATTTTAGAGGAGCTGACAGCACTTTTGCCTACTCCTATCTTTACGGGGCTGAATCTGGGGATCGGCGTCAGTGAGGAAGTGCGCTTGCACCCGGCATCCAGTCCACAGGCGCCCCGCTATACCCTGGGTGAGTACCGCGCCAGCAACCAGATGGGACGGGGCATCATGCTGTTCTATGGCTCCTTCATGGCAGTGTTCCCGCACCTGAACGAGAAAGAGATGCGCCAGGAAATCGATAAGGTACTAAAACACGAACTAACCCACCACCTGGAATCCCAGGCAGGAGCACGGGATCTGGAGATTGCCGACGCCCGGCGGTTGATGAATCCCCCTATATGATATTTATCTATCATTCGCCAAGCAAATCCATATCAAGCAAGTATGTCCGCTGTTTTTACTTTGCTCCCACGCCCTATGAAAGTTAGGCCAGAGAGACACAGGCACCAATAATAAAACCCCTTATGCAAAAGAAACGCACAAGGGGTTTGTTTTATTCTTAATACCAGGTTTGCCCAAATACATTGATGTAGAAGTTGTCAACATATTTGTAATTGAATACATCCTGGTTTACCTGCATATCTTCTGGCAAAGACTTGATGTTGCGCTCCTTGCGCTCGGCCAGGCTGTCATAGAGATAGCAATACCGCTTGATGCGGGAGTTCAGGTTGCCCTCCACCGTTTCCAGCATATAGATCCCCTCCCCCATCTCGGTAACAGAGGTAACGAGACCGACATGGGTATAGGGCGTGCTGCCCTTGCGGCCATAGATAATATAGTACCCCGGCTGCGGAATATTGGACAGGCGGTTGCGGCTTTCAAACCCTTCGAACAGCTTGGTTTGGGATGCCTGCCGTACCACGAAAAGGGAACCGTCCGGCAGAGGCGGCGCATTTTTTGCGCGGAACTCCTTGTCCATGGTAACGCCCACTTCGTTATAATGGTAGCCTACGAAGGCGCCGCACCAGCCAAAACCATTCTTTGCCGCAGGATTATACCACTGGGTATACTTGTTGTATTTTGGTAAGGCGGCACCATCAGCAGCCGCCCAGTCGGCAATGGCAAGGTCTATCACCTTTTGTGCTTCCGGCGGGGCGGGCTTGTTGCCTACCTTCACCTCGCAGCGGGTAACTACATTGCCCTTTTTGCCGGTGCACAGCACCAGGGTATAGCCTTCCTGATGAGTAGTAATGATGCCATTCTCAGAGACTGTCGCGATGTCGGGATGCTCGCTGTGCCAGGTGCCTTCGCCTTCAATGGGCTGGCTCACATAGCCCACCTCCACAGGCAAAAGGACCAGTTTAGGGGGCTTCTTGCTTGTTGCCTGAGTGGACAGCGGCATCATCAGGAGCAGGGCAAGCAGGGTCGCGAGGTATTTCTTCATGCGTTCCTCCATGGTTTTCCATGTTTTCCATCTTGCTGACATTGACAACGCGTGCTCCGTCATAGAGTACGGCGGCAAAACCCGCAAGAATAGACAAATAATAGGTGACAAAGCGCCATACAAACATGGCGGCAAAGATAATGTTCTGAGGAATCAGATTCACAAAGAAGATATAAAAGCCGCCTTCCTGCGCACCGGAAGCGCCGGGCAGGGGCGTAAAGGAAGCAGCAATAAACAGCATGGTCTGCATGGTAAGCAGCTGAACATAGGTGGCCGTGTTAAGTCCCAGGCCCCGGTAAACAAAGTAGATAGCGCTCATCATCGCCAGCACTTCCAGAAGGGATAAAAGAAATAAAACAACAAATTGAAAAGGATGCTTTGTCAGCAAATCCACGCTGGCATGAAAGTCCGACAGCGCCGCGTCGATACGCGAGGCGGTTTTCGCCTTATCCTTTACCATACGAAGCTTATGAGCAAGGTTGACAAAGAAGATGATTAACGCACGCACTGCGTTCCGGCTGATAGCGAGTAAAATGACCCCCACAACAGTCAGGCTGTTGACAAAAAACCCTACCAATAAAAACCATACGCCGCCTTGCATATTCTGGCTGATGAAGCTGGGATTTTTAAGCCAAAGCACAGCGCCCAACAGCAAAAGGGCGCATTGCCAGCAGAAAAACTTGACTGCCAGCGCCGAAGAGGATATCCCGGTCGGCACGCCGCGTTTTCTAAGAGAATACACCTGCATGGGCTGCCCGCCCGTCGCCGCCGGGGTAATGGAAGAATAGTACATGCCAATCAGCCCCACCATCAGGTTGGTGCTGACTTTGGTAGACACCCTCTGGAAGCGGAAAAAAACATAGACAATAAAGCCTTCCAAAAAGGCATACAGCCCCCAGCACAGCAGAGCACCCATCAACCACCCAAGGTCCATAGAAACCAGGGCCGCTTTTATCTGAGTAATATCCCCCGACTTAATGGCAAAATATACCACAGCAGCAAAGGTACCAACAATAAAAGAAATGTTTAGTACCTTTTTGAGGGTTTGTTTGTTGCTCGTCTTCATGCACTATCCCTTTCGGAGAAAATATGGGCACCAATAATTAGTATATCATCCACAGGGAAAGTTGTCATCTGAAGAAGTATTAAGAAAACAATCCTCATATAAAGTCATATGAAGTGGAGGAGGCGCAGCACCTCGTAATAGTCGTCCGTTTCAAATGTGATTGTGTGGGGGCCAATCTGCTTCGCACCGGGATAGAAACCATTGCGATAGGCATCCTTATGGTTTTTGAATGTGATTTCAACTTCAAAATACTCGGGCAACGAAATGAGGCAATCTTCCCGGTTATACTGCACGGCTTCCTGCGCCGTTTCCCGTATGCGGCGCAGCGCCTCCTCAGGGTGCAGCGACAGAGAGGCCGCCCCCACCCCGCGGGATACCGGCACTGCAGCAGTGCCGGGCGAGAATGTCTTCATCCACCGGCAAAGCATTTCATCCCCCGTGACCATAAAAACAGGCACGTTCTCATAGGCGGCGGTATAGCAGTTGATCATCAACTCGCTGGCAATTTCACCATTGATTTTAATATTGCTCAACGACGTATCCATGGAGTGGGCCAGAGGATTTCCATCCCAGCCGGCCGCGCTGTGATAGCCGGTAAAGATCACGCCATCGTAGGTGGAATCCAGCCCTGTCATCATGCAGTAGGGTTCCTGTGCCCACCCCCGTAAGATACGCACGTATTGGGGCAACAAGTCGGGCAGCAGGTTGCGGGCGCTGTCGTGGGCATCCCGCACCAAAATATCCTCAAAGCCGCCCTGATATGCCCCTTCGCAGGCGGCAGCAACTTCCCTGGTCATCTGCCGGGCAAAGTACTCAAAGTCGCTCTTGTTTTTGGTGGTCTCATCCCAATGAATAATGCCGCAGGTCCCCTCGATATCGGCGCTGATAAACAGTTTTTTCACGCTTGTTTCCTTCCAAGAACTACACTCGTTTCAAGAAGAATGGATTCCCCATACACTTTAAGCTCAAGGGGTTCCCCCTTCTCCAGCGCAAGAATGACCTCTTCCTTGTTCACCTTAACTTGCACCACCCGCCCGCGGTAGATAAACCGGAAGCCGTATCCCTGCCAGTCTTTGGGCAGCATGGGGTTAAAGGACAGCCCTTCCACCGTGCGCATGCCTGCAAAGCCATGGACAATAGCCAGCCAACTGCCCGACATGCTGGTAATATGCAGGCCATCCTCCGTATCGTTGTTGATGTTGTCCAAATCCAGCCTGGCGGTACGATGGTACATTTCCACCGCCTTGCCTTCCTCCCCTATTTCCGCCGCTAAAATGGCGTGAACGCAGGGAGACAGGCTGCTTTCGTGCACCGTCATAGGCTCGTAAAATTCAAAGTTGCGGCGCTTGGTTTCCTTGTCGTACAGATGTCCCAGGGTATACAGCCCCTGCAGAACATCCCCCTGCTTAATGTAGCAGGAGCGCAGGATACGGTCCCATGACCAGTGCTGGTTGAGGGGACGGTCTTCCTTGGGGATAGCGGACACCGGCTGCAGCAGCTTGTCAAGGAAGGTATCATGCTGCACAAAGATGCCCCGTTCCTCATCCACCGGGTAGTACATGTTATCGGCGATGCGCTGGAAGGCCGCTAATTCTTCCTCAGTTAAACCTAATTGCTCCCGGCGTTCCTTGCCCGCCATTTCCGCCGTTTCCCGGCAAAACTCCAGGCACCAAGCGGCGATGCGGTTGGTATACCAGTTGTTGTTGACATTGTTTTCGTATTCGTTGGGGCCGGTAACGCCATGCATCATGTATACTTTTTTATTCTCGTTCCAGTGCACCCGTCCCGCCCAAAATCTGGCAATGCCTGTCAGCACATCCAGACCCTGGTTTTTCAGGTACTCTGTATCGCCGGTATAGGTCACATAGTTAAAAATAGCATGGGCCATGGCGCCATTGCGGTGCAGTTCCATAAAGGTGATTTCCCATTCGTTATGGCACTCGGTGCCGGTAAAGGTAACCATGGGATACAGCGCACCGGGCAGCCCCTGCCGGGCTGCGTTGCCATAGGCCTGGGGCAGCTGATTATGACGATACAACAACAACTGTTTGGCGACCTCATCGCCCGAAATAGCCATGTAGACAGGGAAGCAGAAGGCCTCGGTATCCCAGTAGGTGGCCCCGCCATATTTTTCCCCGGTAAAGCCCTTGGGGCCGATGTTCAGGCGGGCATCCTCCCCGGTGTAGGTAGAAAGCAATTGAAACAGATTAAAACGGATGCCCTGCTGGGCTGCGTCGTCCCCTTCGATTTGCACATCGGCAGTATCCCATTTATGCAGCCAGGCTTCTTCATGCCGGACAAGCAGTTTGGCATACCCTTGCTTTGCCGCCTCCCTGACAAAGCGCAGCGCGGCATCAGGCACCTCTTCCATGGGCATATCCCGGTCGGTGGCAACGCTGACGATCTTATGCAAGACACAACTCTGCCCCTTGTTAATACTTTGCCTGTAAGTAATGGAAGCGAAACCGGAAGAAGACTGTTCTTCGGCTTTTATCATCTCTGTTTCCGCCAGTGACGCTGCACCCACGGTAAAGCGGGGCGTCCCAAAGGGATTTTCCTTCGTCCGGCTGACCACCAGCGCAGCACCCTGCTGAACGCCGGATTGCAGCTGCTCCCAGAATATTTCGTCATAGTTGCTGTCCTCATTGTGGACATTGCCGTCCAGATACTGGGCGATTGCAACCTCAGCGTCAAAAGAAGGAATCACCTCGTAGCGCAGTGCCAGTATCTGTTTCTCTGCCATGGAAACAAAACGCTCCGCCCGGATTTCCACCTCCCCCTCCGGAAACAGCACCACCATACGGCGCGTCAGCACGCCCCGCCGCATGTCCAGCTCCCGGTAAAAAGATTGTACGGGCAGCGCGCCCGCGTCCAGCAGCTGGCCATTGACTGTTACACGCAGGCCAATCAGGTTAACAGCGTTAATGACCTTGCCAAAATACTGGGGATAGCCATTCTTCCACCAGCCCACCCGTGTCTTATCAGGAAACCAGACGCCGCCAATATAGGTGCCCCGGTGGGTATCGCCGGAATAATCCTCTTCAAAGTTGCCCCTTAAGCCCATGGCGCCATTGCCCAGGGACATCAGGCTTTCTCCAAAGCGCATATCCTCCGGCGCGAAGGATGTTTCTACTACGCTGAAGGGATGGATAGAAAAACGGTTGTGCATATTGTCCTCCTTTAGTTCAGGTCGCGCCTTGAAAACAACAGCGCACCCAACAGGGCAAGCAAAGTGCCCGTAATCATGGGAATCAGAATAAGTATAACAGGCTGACGGCCAAGCGCCATGCCCCAGGGATCAAACAGGGAGAAGGGCGTTACATATTGCAGCAAAGCAAATTGCTTCAAATTCGCCAGCATGCGCAAAAGCAAAAAAAGCCACGTCAGCAAAGGTACCAGCCTGGGCAGTTTGCCATCTCGCGACAGGCAGGCGGACAGCAGCGCCGCCCCTGCCACCAGGCCCGTCATCAGGAAGGCCCCAAGACACACCCTGAAAAGGGGCAGAATGCTGATTTGAAAGGCAGGCCAGATTAGTCTCGCAGCCCAGGACATGAGCGCCACTAAAAAATACTGTAGGCATAGCCCCAGCAGCATGACGGCATAGTGTACCAGCACCACCAGTCCCCTATGGCGCGGGGCGCTGATCAGCCAGAAAACCTCCCCGGTATACAAAGGCTCCGCCTGAAGTTTGGCTGCTACGGTAAACACATAGATAAAGCTGATAATAGGCAACAGCAACCCAAATAACAGAGAAATCAGATGATCGCCCGGCAGAATATACATCCGCATGTTCAGCAGTTCAGCCAAGGCAGGCGCCTGCATGCGAAGCAACTCAATATGGCTTTGCCCGCCTACCGGCGGCGTATACAGGGCTGCCGCCCCCAATACCATACCCAGGGTTATTAGCAACAGAAAAAGCAGATGGTAGCCCTGGGTTTTCAGGCGATAGGTAAAAAATTCCTTCATAGCATGTCATCCCCGTAGTAACGCAGGAATGCCTCTTCTCCTTCCTCCCTGCCGCCGACAAAGTCCTTCACCCCATAATGGGACAGCGTCTTAATCAATGCCATGGGGCTGGCAGGAATCGCCACAATAGCCCGCTCGCCTATAAGTTCCACACCGCTCTCCCATTCCTGAGAGAAACGGCTGGCTTCCCCGGTAGAATCAAAGGTGATATGGTATACCTTCTGTCTGGAAAACTGCAGCTGCTCCACCTGCTGCTCAACTACCATACGGCCTTTTCGCATGATGGCAACGCGGTCGCACAGTCTTTTCGCCTGCTGCAAAACGTGCGTCAACAGCAGAATGGTTTTGCCCTGTGCCTTTTCTTCCAGCAGCAAGTCGGTTAACACATTGCGGGAAAATACGTCCAGCCCCATATAGGGTTCATCCAACACCAAAATGGGCGCGTCATACATCAGGCCAAAAAGCACCGCCATTTTGCTTTTATTGACAGCCGTCATTTTACCAAAGGGGCCCAGCGGGTTAATATCCAGTTTTTCCATCACATGGCGGATTTTTTCTTCCGACGCGCCGCCGTGCCAGGCGGACAGCATCTTCATAAATTTTTCCCCGTCCATACGGGGCGGAAAATAGGGATTGCCAGGCACAAAGCCCACAAGGCGCTGCACCTTGTCATGTTGAGCGAAACAGTCCATGCCCCGCACCTGGCAGCTTCCTTCATCAGGCGTACACAGGCCCATCAACAAAGAAGCGATGGTGCTTTTGCCCCCGCCTGTAGGTGCCAGGACGGCGTATGCGCCGCCTTCTTCCACCTGGAAGTTTATATCAAACAGGCCGCTGTCCTCGCCATGCTCTATGGTCAGGCTATCAAACAGGATGTCAGCCATTGTCCGCCCCCGCTGTAGAGATATTCCCTTTCTGTTTATGGAGAACATCTTCCTTCACCAGGTTATACACCGTCGCGGTTAAGGGGATAAAAAACATCATACCCATCAAGCCCATCAGCCCGCCGCCGATGGTTACCGAGACCAGCACCAGGATGGAGGGCATCTCTATAACCCGCTCCATGATGCGGGGATAGATGACAGAGCCGGAAATCTGCTGCACGACAAAGAAAATCAGCAAGAACCACCCTGCGATGGCAGCATTCTGGGAAAACACCAGCAGCATGCCGATAGCACCGGAAATGTAGGGGCCAAAGATGGGGATAAAGGCAGTAATAAACACCAGCATAGCGATCAGTGCGGCATAG
>CAZCBC010000088.1:6556-9952 GCA_964496775.1 uncultured Oscillospiraceae bacterium | reverse complement strand
CCGCGATGACGCCGGCAAGTTCCTGGATTCCTACTACAGCAATAAAATCCTGGAGAGCGATCCCTTTGCCCGCCTGGACGTGGATGGCATCGGCAAGCTGGTGGAAACCGCCGTTACCCTGGGCAAGAAGGGCCGTCCCAACATCAAACTGGGCATCTGCGGCGAGCATGGCGGAGATCCCTCTTCCGTTGAATTCTGCCACAAGGTTGGCCTCAACTACGTTTCCTGCTCGCCCTTCCGCGTGCCGATTGCCCGCTTGGCAGCCGCCCACGCCGCGATCAAGGAAAAAATGGCGAAATAAGGCCTCCTGATATTTAGGTAAAACCCAATGTAAATACAATGGCGCCCTCTTGATGGGGGCGCCGTTGTTTTCTGCAAATTACAATAGATGGATGAACCAAATGGTGCTAAACTGCGACTATAGAGATAGAAGGGGGGGAGTGTCATGGAGCCAAGAAGCATGTCCGCGGATGCCTTTGAAGCCCAGGTATCTCCCCTGCTGAAAGGTCTGGGCGGGTTTATCCGGTTAAAAGCACCGGAACACTGGGAAGAAGTCTTGCAGGAAACCCTGCTGGCCGCTTGGCAGTCCCGCCATTCCTTTAGGGAGCAGAGTTCCTTTAAAAGCTGGATATACGCCATTGCCCGGTACAAAACCATGGATGCCCTGCGGCGAATTGTCCGTGTCCGTCAGCAGGAGGAAGGCGAAGAGGCACTTCAGGAAACGTGCCAGGAAGGGTTTGAGGAACAAACCGTGGAGCGGCTGACGCTGGAAAACATGATGAGCCGGCTAAAGACGGAGGATAAGAGCTTGCTGTATCTATGCTACGCCCAGGGGTTTACCCTGAAAGAAGCGGCGGATATCCTGGGTATTCCTGAGGGGACAGTCAAAAGCCGCCTGTACGGTATCCGTAAAAAACTAAGGGAGGGAACGCCATGACCAGAGAGCATGCGATCTTATTGATGCCCCAGTTTATCAACCGGACATTGCCTGTGGATACCTACCTGCAGGTGTGCCATCTGTTGCTTGAAGATGGGGGATTGATGGAAGAACTGCGGGATGCGCTGGCCATAAAGAAAGCCTTGCTCCAGGAAGTGCCCGAAGCGCCAAAGGATTGCCTTGCCTTCCTTCAGCAAGAAGATGATAGAGAACCATCCCAAGTGCAGGGCCAACTGGCTCGCGCAAGAGACGCACTGAGGCTTAGCGTTCAAACCCTAAGGTTTGTCAGCGCTTTGGTGTCATAAACGAAAGGAGAAGAACATGGGTAAAACAGATTTGCAGGAAGTATCGGAAATGCTGGAAGTGTTGGGGGAAAAGGTACCCAAGCTGGTCAAGGAGGTTATTGGCTCCATCTATGCCCCTACAACGGCGGCGGACATGGGCCGGGCAGTAGGTATCTATTATAAAGAACTGGTGGAGAACGGCATTCCCCGGGAGGATGCCCTGCAGATGGCCAGGGACTACAGCACCATGATGTCTCAGGCTATGAAGAATACTCACATGCAGGTGAATACCCGGGACGATCAGTGACGGCTGTTCTTGCCATCGCGTTGCGCAGTGCCAAAATGATAGCGATGGCGACCATGTGGTATGCTATGGCGCTTATCCGCTACCGGGTGTTCCGCAGGGAATTTATACGGGAAGCGGTGGGCCAGGGCATACCCCGGGCGGTGGCTGCCGACATAGCAGCGGAAATGAAACCCCGCCGGATGGTGCAGGGCATCAGCCGGCGGGGAAGGATGAAACAGTAGGTGTAGATTCCAAAGGGGTACCCCTTTGGAATCTACAATTTGGCTTCGTTTTTTATTTTTTTCTGAACACCACAAAGCGGCTGGCGAAATAGTTAAAGATCACCACCAGCACGTTCATCAGCAGCTTGACAATCTTATGGTCAATGCCCAGGGCAAACACGCTGACATTATACAGCAGCAGGTCAAACAGCAGGTAGCTCATTACCCGGGCAGACAGAAACAGGAAAAACTCCCTGATGGCGCCCAGCTTCTTTTCTTCACTGCGGAACACATACCTTTTATTGGTTACAAAGGCGAACAGTACGCTTAGCACCCAGGCGGTAATGTTGGCGCTGTTGAGTATCAGCGCCCGCTGGGCGCTGCCCTCGGGATAACCGTCCGGGCCCAGCAGCGCCGTCAGGGCGAAATAGACGGCCCAGTTGACCAGCGTGGTCAGCGCGCCGAAAATGACATATACGATCATTTCCCGCATTTTTTCATTGGCCCACAGGGCCTTTATTTTATCCTTCATGTTCTTGTTTCCTTTCCAAATTTTTCATTGTATCGCCGCTGTCGCCCCGGGCGTAGCAGCAGGAGAGCACATCCTCAAACAGCATCTGCCGGGGTACTTTTTTGTTTCGGCTGGACAGGTAGTCAAAGCTCTCCTCTTCTATTTTGACCACCGTCAGGTTGCGGCTTAAGATATTTTCACCCTCTGTCCATACCACCTTGATGGGCCTTGCGTGCCGCAGGGAGTATTGCAAAAACCGCCGGATCATGTGGTGCCGCCCGCATGGTAGATGACAATTTCTTCCCTGTCATCGGCGTATACCCGCTTGTACAGGCTGTCCAGCGTTTCCGCCTGGGCGCCGTAGCTCATCTTTTCGTGGGCGGATAACAGAATGTACTGCGCGCCGTACTTATCCAGCGCGTCCTGATTTGTTTCCGGGCTTGCGTAGAATCTGCGGATATCGGCTTCCCTTTCACTCAGCGTAAAGCCATGGTAGTACAGCCACAGCGCCGGGCCACACACGATGCGTCTGCCCGCCAGGGCGGCCACAGGGTTGATGTGCTGCATGCCCGACATGAACAGGGCATCCTTCGGGGTGTTTTCCTCCACCCATTGGGCGGCCTGGGCATCCCCTTTGGAAAACATAACATAATCGCTTTTTACTTCCCTTGCAAGGGAGAGCCCGCCGGACAGAAACAGCACCACGCAGGCAAGCGCCGCCATCAGCTTACGTGCCCTTAATCCTTTCAGCCTTGCGTACAATTCCAGGGCATACTCGGCAATGGGCACGCAGCATAGAGCATACCATACATAGAGCAGCTTGTTGTTATCGTATTCGTTGGGCTGAAAGCGAATCAACTCCGCTGGCACAAAAATCATAAAGGCACCCAGGTAGATGAAGCGGTATCTGCTGTTTTTTTCAAACAGGGAGAATATAAGCAGCAGAAAGGGCAGGCCGATGTTCTTTAAGTAGAACCACAGGTAGCCATCCTTCATGCCCCCTGCGCCGTTTACCCAGTTGAACTGGAAGCTTAAAAAGTGTCCGCTGCCCGACGCCTGTTTCAGCGTGAAGGCAAAGAGCTGGGGCAAAGACAACGCAGCGGCGATCAGCACATAGACAAACCATCCCTGCCACTCTCTGGTGTGCACCATATCCC
>CAZCBC010000088.1:3729-6535 GCA_964496775.1 uncultured Oscillospiraceae bacterium | reverse complement strand
GTGTGCAGCAGGGGCATGCCGCCGGCCAGGATGCCCAGTAGCACAAAGGCACGCGGGTTGCGTTTTTGCTCCTGCAGTGCGTCGTACAACAGGTAGATGCTGGGCAGCAGCATCGTCCAGCCCCCCAGGAAGGTGCGCTGGGGCACAAACATATCGGCGATGATGTTGCTCCACCTAAGGTTATAGGTGGTAAACTCAGCGTGGTTGACAGGGGTCTGGTACCAACCGTTCAGAATGGTGCTCAGGCGCTGAAACCAGGTGCCGCTTTGCAGCTCATTGCTGCCTGCTGTGCCCAGGCTGACCCCTGCCATGTCGAAAGAGTACAGAAAGCCCAGTCCGCCGTTGATAAACAGCAGCAGCGCCGCCAGCGCCGCTGCTTTGCGCGAGGCTGCCATGCGGCAGGCCAGCAGCACAAAGCCGCCAAATACCAGCGCCATCATCAGCGTGCCGGGCAGCAGCAGTGCCCAGCGCAGCCCTAGCCCTAACACCATCATGCTGGTGGACAGGCTGTCCGCTAAAAAGGGATAGGACAGCCTCTCGCCGGGGAAGATACTGTAGTCGGCGGGGAAGTGAGCGCCCCTGAGGGAGGTGATGATGCCCAGGTGCATCGGCAGATCCCCGTAGGTAGATTGCCCCACATGCAGGCTGCCTTCCACGGGGCGCAGGTTGTGGGTGCATTGCAGGTAAAAGCCCAGCAGTGTCAGCGGCAAGGCAAGAAAAAGCAGCAGCCGGGCGTCCCTTACATCCTCTTCCTGCCAGGGTGTTGCCGGGCGCTTATCCCGCAACAGGTAAAAAATACCTACGATCATCAGCAGCAGCGCCAGCGCAGCCAGATGCCCTCTCAGGGAGAAGGCATCCACAAAGGCCACCAGCGCGGGCAGCCACATCAGCAGGAACAGCCCGAAGGACAACCCCAGCCATAGGCGGACAAGCATCCTCTGCCGGGGCAGCAAAAATCTTACACACAGGATACCGCCGGCAAGGTAGATAATCAGGTACAGGATGGCTGCCATGTTATTCCTCCACGGGGCTTAAGCCGGCTACCCGTAGCATTTCCTGCCGCAGGTAGGCGCAGATGCGCTCCTTCTCGGCGTTGAACTCGTTATCAGGGTCAAAGGCGGTGACATTCCCAAAGGTCAGGGTATGTTTTTTCTTGTCGGCGTATACGGGTACAAATACGCATTTCTTGCCTGTTTTCTTGTAGTAGATGGGGGCAATCATGGTAAAGCCGGTAAAGAATTCGCCCACCCCTTCCCTTACGTAGAATTTGCTTTCACTGCGGGGGTCATGGGGGTTTTCCGGAAAAATCAGGATATTGTCGCCCGCCTCCATGGCGGCGGCGGTGGTGCGGAAGGTGTTGATAAGTTCCCTGGGCTTGTTGCGGTATACGGGTATGCTTTCCACCCCTTCCATGGCCCAGTTGATGATGGGCGTTACCAGTTTGGCAACGGAGTATCGGAATCTTTCGGGTATCCATTTTTGCCGCTTGAAGGTGCCCTCATAGACGTACTGCGTGGTTTCCTCCGGGTTAATCATCTCGCTTGTTACCCAGGGGCGCAGGGGGAAGGGGATATACAGGTTGGTTACAATAGGTCCATACAGTTCCCCGTGGTTGCAGACAAAAACCAGGCTGGTATCCTTGGGGGCTTTGACTTTTTCTTTGCCCACCACTTTGTTATAGATGAAGAGGCGCAGGAAAAAAATCAGCACCCGGATGCCGTAATGGCGCTTGCGCACCTTGATGATGACATCCTCCAGCTGCTTTTGCAGCGGCGCGTTGGTTTCGCCGTTTTCTTTCAACATCAGAAAAGCGTGCAGCTTCTCCATGTGGCGCTTATGCAGGGGGAAGCGCAGCCCCGCCAGCACGGCAAAAAACACCAGCACCAGGGCGGGCAGCACCAACAGGGGCTGCAAGGGTACCCCTTTAGAAAAGGCGGCGGGCTGTTCGCCAAAGAACACGATAAGCGCCAGACCGATGAGGGCAATCATCTGCCCAAGCAGCTGGGCGTACTCCATGGTCAGCGCCAGCATGCGCTCCATGCCCTGTTGCGGCTGTACACCGGTGGCGAAGAACACCACTTCCCGCATGCTTCTATCCAGCCAGATAAAGGAAGTTACCGTTGCGGCGGTGCCCGCGCTGCAGGTAATCAGTGCCAGATAGCTCCATATACCGGTGCGGGTGCCTGCGTGCAGACCGAAGGATACAAGCCCCAGCAGCCATAGAAACAGGCCTGCCAGCATCACATTGCTGGGGTCGCGTCCCTTTTTGCGCCGGATGATTCGGTAGGCGATATGGCTGACGGTAACGGTGGAAACAAAGGCGATGGCCATGCTGATGAACATTTCGCCTGCCGTGGTGCCGATAAAGGTAAAGATTAGTATCATCGTCACCTGCAGGGCGGTGACGGCCAGGCCCAGTACCTTGCGGAAGGTTTTGTAGGCGTTGACCTGTTCCAGATTCTCCTGGTAATTGGCTGCCAAATCGTTTGCGTCTGCATTGTTTGTTCCATGATCGCGGCTTCCGAAATGCAGGCTTTCCAGTAGAGCGGTCAACAGATATCCCCCCAGCAGGTACCAGGCGGTCTCGGTGGGTAAAGAAAAGAAAAGAATGATAGCAGCAATGCCGCAGAGCAGGAGCGCCGCTTCTGCGATGCGCAGGCCGATCTGCACCGGGGATAACTTCCGCCGCAAGGCGCCCTGGGAAAACCTTTCGATGAGGGAGGCGCGAAGGGAGGTCAGCAGCACCAGGCTGAACAGCAGCCACATACCCTCCAGCCCCGCGGCCCGGGGGTAGATCAGCAGCATG
>CAZCBC010000088.1:0-3680 GCA_964496775.1 uncultured Oscillospiraceae bacterium | reverse complement strand
AAAAGGCCGCATAGCGCCATCAGAGAAAAGAAAAGGAACTTTTTTCCCCTGGACAGCGAGGGCGTATCGCTGCCGGTAAGCAGGCGGGTGGCCATGCCTGCCACCTGGCCGGATAGATACAATGCGCCGCCCAGCACCGGCCGCTGCATCAGCACGGTGGAGGCCATCATACAGTAGAGATAGTTATAGAGGGCATGGAAGGAAGGGATTCCCCTGTTGTTTGTGGCGATGGGTGCCTGGTTGCTCAAATACGTCCCTCCCTTGTTTACTGTCGCCTGATTATATCATAGTTTATTTGTCCGCTCAACGCGGCAAGGCCGGCGTTCTTGTCAATTATGCTTTGAACATGTATAATACGGAGAGTTCTGAGGGGAGGTGTCGCATGAAAGCGCGGTTTAGCATCTGTGTACTGGTTCTATGCCTTGTTTATTCTTTGGCTTTTGCGGCAGAGGAAGAGCGAATCGCGCCCAGCTATCCCATCCCTGAGTATGTGCAGCAATTGCTGGAGGTCGCCCATAACGAGTTGGGTTACACCGAAAAACCGGACGGCACCACCAAGTACGGTGCCTGGTATAACGACCCGGGTGCAGAATGGTGCGCAGAGTATCTGTGCTGGTCGGTGGACCAGGTGGATAAGATTCACCAGACAAGCCTGCTTAAAAATATCTACCCTCTCTATGGCGCTACCAACATTGGCCTTAACTGGTTTTTGAAGGAAGGGCGTTATGTTGCCCGCAAAGGGTTTGTCAACGACTGGGGCTCCCAGTGGTATGTAAAGGACGGCGAACCCATTGCCGCCAACAGCTATATCCCCCAGCCTGGGGACTGGGCATTCTTTTCCTATACCCCCTCGGGCGATACGACCCATGTAGCCATGGTGGAATATTGCACAAGAAGCCCGGAAGGCACGGTCAAGGTTCATGTGCTGGAGGGCAACATGCCTGACAAGGTGCAGCAGAATGTGTATGATATAAGCGACTGGCGCATCCTGGGTTATGGTGCATGATGTGGCCGGTATTGTGCTGCGCGCCGGCAACGAAGGGGTGCATGTCAAACGCTTGCAGGAAAAGCTGGTCTTGCTGGACCTGTTGCCGGAAACGGAGGTAAGCGGAAGGTACGGGCAGAAAACTGCTGACGCGGTGCGTGCCTTTCAGACCCGGGAAAACCAGGCGGCTACCGGCATGGCCAACAGACAGACGCAGCTTGCTATTGATCGGGCCGTTGATAAGCGGCTGATGGAACGCAACCAGTACTGGGTTGTGGACAACAGCCTTTAATTATCGGAGGATATTATGCAGGACATGCTGCTTATTTTAAACTTTGATGACCGCTATGCTTCGGCGGCGGCTGTCAGGCTCCGGGGCGAAGGCATCTATTGCCGCGTCATGCCGGGCGATACAACCCCCGGTGAGATATTGGCCGAGATGCCCCTTGGCATCGTGCTGGCTGGCGGGGTTCGGGGGCAGATTCCCCTGGCGCTGGACGGCAGGCTGCTGCATGCAGGCATTCCGCTCCTGGCGCTGGGCAATACGGCGGCCTCGGTGGGGATTTTACTCAATGGCAAGACGCTGGAGCCGCAGGCGGTGGAAGCGGTGGATACTGTCCGCTTTGAACCTTCCCCGCTGACGGAAGAGTTCACCGAGAGTGAACGCATGATGCATACCATCTATCCCCTGGAACTGACGGAAGAATTATCGCCCATTGCCTATGCCAGGGACAGCGTCATCGGTTTTCGCCACGACGAGCTGCCTATCTACGCCCTGGGTGTCCAGCTTGAGTCCAATGACCCGGAGGGCCTCAGCGTGCTGCTGCGCTTTGCCCAGGAAGTTTGCGGCTGCACCACCTGGTGGAACGAAAGCGCTTTTATTTCCGCCACCCGCAGTGACATTGCGGCCAAGGTAGGGGAAGGGGTCGCCATCTGCGCCATGACAGGCGGGCTGGACAGCGGTGTCAGCGCCACTTTGGCGCATCGGGCGCTGGGGGATCGTCTGCGCTGTATCTTTATCGATACGGGACTGCTGCGCCTGAACGAAGCGGAACGTTTTCTTTCCTACTATATGGAACAGGAAAACCTGCAAATTACCCGTATCAACGCCCAGGAGCGTTTTCTAAAGGCGCTTAAGGGCAAGCGGACAGAGGATGAAAAACGTGCGGCCATCAATGCCTGCCTTCAGCAGACGCTGGAGGAAGCAGTGGCAGGCATGGAATATTCCGCCATTATCCGCGGCATTACCTGCGGCGAAGTGATGCGTATGAACTGGCGGCAGACGCTGCTGCCAAGTGAAGGCAAGACCGTGATCGCGCCGCTTAAGGAACTGTTCAAGGAAGAAGTGCGCTATGTAGGCGAAAAACTGGGCCTGCCGCCGGAAATTACCGCTGCGCAGCCTTTCCCCGGCACCGGGCTTGCGTTGCGTGTGTACGATGAAGCGACTGTGGAGCGCCTTGACACCCTGCGCCATGCCGATGCGCTGTTTTGCGACATGCTGGTAGAAGCGGGGCTGCATAAGCGGTTGTGGAAGTACTATGGCGTGCTGCACCCCTCCAGGCGGCAGGCGGGTAAAAGCGTTATCAGCTTGCGTGCCGTCAGCCGGGTGAACATGCAGTCGGGCGAAGTCATTACACAGCCTGCACGTTTGCCCTACGATATGCTGGAGCACTATGTTCAGGCCGTTCGGGACAGTTGCCCGGACATCTGCAAGGTGGTCTATGATATTACGCCTGATTGTGCCTCCGAAGACACTCCTTGGCACGATTAATACGAAGAATAGAGGAAAACAATGCATTTATCGCACCCGGCAGCGGCTTTTCAAGGCATCCCGAGGGAGGATGTCTTCTTCGTTGCCAATGAACAATTTGTACAACTGGGTTATGGCTACATCATTCTGTCCATGCAGCCGGAGGTATATCCTGACAGGCCCATGCAGATTTATATCAATATCGAGGCGCAGCCTTCGGCGCGCAACTTGCTGCTGGGCGCGCTATTGGCCAGGGCCGAGCAGATTCGCGCCCTGTATCCCCATCTGAAGGGGCGCATCTATACCCAACTGATGCCCAACCAGTTTGATATGATTACCTTCTATAATCAAAGCGGCTTTGTCAGCAACGACGCGGAGGAAGAGCATATCTTTACCCTGCCCGATGCCCCGGCTCCCGCGCCGCCTATGAGCTGCCAGTTTGCTTCGGTACCCCTGCAGACGGCGGAACAGACCCAGGCGTTTTTAGCCAGAATGAATATGTACCGCATGACCCCCATTACCATGGACTATATGACGCTGCAAATGCAGCAACCCTATTTTATGGCGCTGGGCTTTTATCGGGGCGGTCAGCCCATCGCCGAGGTGATGGTATCAGGCTACCGGCCGGATATGGCGGCACTGGTGATGGTCTATGTGCGCAACGAGCACCGCCGTCACGGTGTGGGCAGCGCACTGGTGCGCTCTGCCGCCGCCCTTTTGCGGGAGAGGGGCGTTACCCAGTGTGTGACCCAGGCATACTCCCGCAACGAGCCCCAAATGAAGCTGCTCAAGTCCCTGGGCGCTTCCCGCCGGCGCATTGTGGGTATTCTGCCTTCTCTGGATATCGGCTAAATTAGCGTACAAAAAAAGAGGCTGCTCTGAGGCAGTCTCTCAGTTTGTCAAAAAAGCCACCCTACGTGGTGGATTTTTTAGTATAATCAGTAT
>CAZCBC010000087.1:0-10063 GCA_964496775.1 uncultured Oscillospiraceae bacterium | reverse complement strand
GAAAGAGCCAGGGGGGTGCTTCCAAGCATAATGCCAAGCAGCGCAAAAATTCCAAGGAAGAGAAACCCCGCAACATACAAGCCATAGATTCGATTATTTTTCAAGCAGTATTTCGCTGAGTTTTTCATATGATTCCGCCCATCTTGCGTTTGGTTTAATATTAAACAGCTTGCGATCCATAAGGTGAAGCCTTCCTTCCGCAACTGCGTCAAGCGTTTTCCAGGCGGGGTTTTCATCCATCATTTGATGAAGGTTATTCATTGCTTTTTCGGTATCATCGCCCATGGTAACAACGAAGATGCGGTAAGGCTCCTGCCGAATTACGCTTTCCACACTTAATGTTTCAAGCAGTGACGCGTCGCTGTCGGCTATGTTGATACAATGTAGATCCGCCAGCATCTCGCCGAGAATTGTCCCTTTACTGCCTTTTGCCTTGATGAAGCCGGAAGAAGCGCGCAGAAAAAGAACGGTGCGCTCATGATCCGGCAGGCCATGATGTGCACATTCGGTTTTAATACTTTCTATCTTGGCTTGAATGGCCAGGCCGTTTTGTTCATACAGGTCTTTTCTGCCGGTGATGTCGGTGCAGATGTCAAGCATGTTAAGGTAATCCTCAAAATTGTCCACATCAAAATACGCGACGGTAATTCCGGCTGCTTCCAGGGTTTCCCGCATCTCTACATTGGAAGAAGTGGATGCGCTTGCAATAACAAAATCAGGGGCGGCAGAGAGAAGCAATTCCAAATTGGGCGAGTGGGCGCCACCGATGTTGACTGCTGCTAAAAGCTCCAGCCCGAAATCATCCCACGCATCCTCCGCCGCGGCGCACAAAGAACTGCCGGATAAAACCCATACATCCGCAAAGCTGCCAAGGAGTGCAGCTACTCTTTTCGGTTCTTGCTTTACTGTTATTTGTCTGTTAAGCGCATCGGTGAAAACGACTGTGTTTTCAGCGGTTGGATTTCCTTCTAAGCCGTAAACTGTAAACGCGGTCAGTATCATGGAAAGCGATAGAATTCCTGCAATCACCCAGAGATATTTGTTCCTCATCATTTATGTGTTCACCTGAAACCATCAGATTTATTGACATACGCCCAATTGGTTGTTAAAATATACTGAACGTATACCCTTAATAATTGTAATGAGTTAATGAGCATACGTCAATTGATATAGGGAAAAAACATGGTATTTTGGGGTGCATTCCCACCTATGAGATTTCCAATGATGTTTTGACAATGGATGAACATGAAAGCATATGCCTGTGTGACGGCAAGGGATGATATCGTAGTTGCTCAATAGACATTGCTTTTCATCGATAAATGAAAAAGAAGGCATACATATGAGCATTACAAAGGAACAGATTACAAGCGTTAAATGCAGAGGCTTTCTGCTAAACAGAGGGACTGAGAACTTTTCCGGCAGAATCGTGACAGCAGCCGGCCTGTTCACGCCTGATGAGCTGCGTGCCATTGCGGAGTGCGCGGATGAATTCGGCAACGGGAAGGTAATCTTTACCTCTCGCCTTGCGGCGGAGATCGTAGGTATTCCCTTTGAAAGGATACCCGAAGCGGAAAGCTTTATGGAAAAACGAAATCTCTACTTTGGCGGTACCGGCGCCAAGGTGCGCCCGGTAACGGCCTGCAAGGGGACAACCTGTATTTATGGCAATATCGATACCATGGCGCTTGCCAAAGTCATATATGATAAATTTTATATTGGCATGCAGGATGTCAAACTCCCGCATAAGTTTAAGATTGCTGTCGGCGGATGTCCCAACAGCTGTATGAAACCGAGCCTGAATGATGTGGGCGTCGAGGGTTGCAAATTGTTTTCTTATGATGCTGATATTTGCCGGGGCTGCAAGAAATGTGCGGTAGCAGACAGCTGTCCCACAAAGGCTGTAACTGTCGTGGACGGCAAAGCAGTCATTGATGCAAGCAAATGCACAAGCTGCGGTGTCTGTGTTGGCAAGTGTCCCTTCGGTGCGGTTCCCAAGGAGGCGGAATCTGCCTGCCGCATCTTTGTCGGCGGAACCTGGGGCAAAAAACAGCGGATGGGAACACTTCTATCCGGTACCTTCACAGAATCTGAGATTCCCGATATGATTGAAAAAGTGATGCTGTGGTTCAAGGAAAATGCCTATGTAAAGGAGCGCCTCGGCGCTGCTGTTGACAGACTTGGAACCGATGTTCTCGAAAAAGCCCTCGCGACAAATGACCTTCTTGATAGAAAAGAGGACATTCTGGCCGCCCCCATGCTTGAGCGTTAACGAGAATACATCATAAGAAATTACAGTTGCCCATAAAAATGGAGAGATTTTCCGGTTTCTGCTCTGTTTCCGGTCTTTATATCATGTAAAGGATAATAAAGACCGTTTTTATGGTAAGGAATTGAACTGTTAGGAGGATAACGATGCCCATTCTGGATATGCCCCTTTCGGAACTGAAAACCTATCAGGGGATGAACCCGTGTCCGCCCGATATGGATGCGTTTTGGAACCGGGCAATAGAAAAAATGGAACAATTGGGTACAGACTTTGAGCTGAAAATGGCGGATTTTCAAGTACCCCATGTGCTTTGCTACGATATGTATTTTACCGGCGTCAAGGGCGCGCGGATTCATGCCAAGTTGGTGCGTCCGGAAAAGATTGACCAGCCCATGCCGGCAATTTGCCATTTCCATGGGTATAGCGGCCGTTCGCCGGACTTTTTCCATCTGCTTAGCTATGTGCAGTCTGGTTTTGTTGTTGCGGCGCTGGATTGCCGCGGGCAAGGCGGTCAATCCGAGGATACAAGCAGAGTAAAGGGAAACACACTACATGGGCATATTATCCGGGGTTTGTGTGAAATGGATCCCGAGAAACTGCTGTTTTATGATATCTTTCTTGATGCGGCACAGTTGGCCCGTATTGTGATGACCATGCCATTTGTTGATGAAAAGCGGGTAGGCGCAGTGGGCAGTTCTCAGGGCGGAGCGCTTACCCTTGCCTGCGCGGCACTTACACCAAAGTTAAACAGCGCGGCGCCGTCTTTGCCGTTTTTGTGCGATTATAAGCGCGTGTGGCATATGGATTTGGACTGCCGCGCTTATGCGGAGTTAAGAGAATACTTCCGGCGCTTTGATCCGATGCATGAGCGTGTTGATGAAGCCTTTCTTCTGCTGGGGTATATTGACAATCAGCATCTTGCGCATCGCATCAAGGCACGGGTGCTGATGTTTACCTCCTTGCTGGATGATGTGTGTCCGCCGTCTACACAATTTGCCGCCTACAACAAAATTCGCAGCGAAAAACAAATGGTGATTTATCCTGACTTTGGGCACGAGGATCTCCCTTTCAGCGAAGAGAAAATGATTGCCTTTATGCGGGAAATGTAAGCAAGTGATCTGGCTGAAGAAGCAAAAATATCCTTCCCGTTGCCGCTAACTGAATATTGAGATAATATTTGCTTTATTGCTTTATTGCTTTATTTTTTGACCACGCTGGATTTTAAATACAAAGTTCCAAACCCAGCCACCCTGCCTTGAAGGTCATGGCCGTTATACGGCTCGTCTAAAATGCGAAGAGCCTTTACTTTTGTTCCCTGCTTGATGGTATCCTTTCCCAGTTTTAAATCCTGGGCGATAATGACATCATCTCCATCCTGCAAAATGTTGCCGTTTACATCCCGGGTAATCAGGGCCTCTTCAGCAGCTGCCTGCGTCATGGCATCCCAGGAATGGAAGCACATGGGGCAAACAAACAGGTGGCCATCTTCATAGGTATAGTCTTCATGACATTTGGGGCATGCGGGTAAACTCATCAATACTTCCTCCTATAAAAGTTCTGAAAAGTCAAACGTATACAACAAAAAGCGAAGCGGGCTTACTGCCCGTCCTTCTGCTCTTGAGAATGCACGGGTGCCTTATTGGCTTTAAACCAGGCGTCCTCCTCGCTTAACTCTTTGTGGAGGGCTACGCTGTCCCAGCGGCTGTTGGTTTCCGTCAGCACGGCTTTCAGGCGTACGGGCTTATATCCCTTCTGCCGGAAAGCGTTCAGAAAGGCGGGAACCTTTTCGTTTGGAAAAAAGCACAGCACCATCATTTCGTCCTGAAAATCTTCTCCTGTATGGGATGGGGGTGTAGCATCTTCCAGCCCTGCCAGCGCAGCTAAGGGTTGACTGAACTCGTGCTTTTCTACCACACGGCAGCGTATGCCGTTAATAACGCACAGCATTTTAATTTGCTTTTCCCTTTCGGGGCTTAGATTATATACCAAAGCGATGGGTTTGATAAAAATCCCTCCATTTCCATTATCTTTTATTTATTATACCCGTTATGAAGGCTTTGGGCAAAGAAGAGCGTATTTTCACGTTAAAAATGAAAAATAACCGGATTTTACGAATGAATTTTACACATGCATGCTACAATCGCACCAACAAGGAGGGATGTACCATGTTGAAAACAAGCGAGCTTGTCAAACGGTATGATAAAAAACTGGCGGTTTCGTCCATTAGCTTTTCTGTTAACCAGGGCGAAATATTCGGCCTGCTGGGCCCCAATGGCGCGGGCAAAAGCACCACCATCAACATTATAACTGGGCTGATTGGCAAGGACGGAGGCAAGGTGTTGATTGGCGGGCTGGACCTGGATCAGGAGTTGACGCAGTGCAAATATCTGATGGGTATTGTGCCCCAGGATTTGGCCATTTATAACGATCTGTCGGCGGAGCAGAACGTGCGTTTTTTTGGCTCTCTCTACGGGCTTAAAGGCAAGGAGTTGGACAGCCAGGTACAGGAGACCTTAAGGCTTGTGGGGCTGAGCGACCGCCGCAAGGATAAGGCGAAAACCTTCTCCGGCGGCATGAAGCGCCGCCTGAACATCGCCTGCGGCCTGGTGCATCAGCCTAAACTGCTCATACTGGACGAGCCTACCGTCGGCATAGACCCCCAGAGCCGCAACCATATTATGGAGTCTATCCGTACCCTCAACAAGCAGGGGATGACCATTTTATACACCACCCACTACATGGAAGAGGCTCAGGACTTATGTGACCGCATCGCCATTATGGATGAGGGACAGATTATTGCCCAGGGCACCTTGTCTGAGCTGCGCTCCCTGGTGGAAGAGCATTGGTATATCACCATGGCATTAAAGGGTGATGTACCCATGGAAGCCCTGAACCAGGTGGACGGGGTGGAGCAGATTGACATACGGGACTATCAATACCGTTTTTCCTGTAAGCATAAAAAGAATCAGCTGAGGGACCTTCTGGATACGCTGATACACCACCAGGTGGAAATATCCGATATGGCCATTAATGAGCCGGACCTGGAAGATATCTTCCTCACCCTAACGGGAAAAAGCCTGCGGGATTAAGGAGGGGGACATGCGTTTATTGACATTTATCAAAAAGGAAATCCTGCATGTACTGCACGAGCGGGAATCCCTTTTGCGGATGATTTTATTCCCCTTTGCCCTGACGTTGGTGCTGGGGTCCGCCCTGGGCAATACTTTTAACCGGGTGCTGGATATGCCTGAAACTAACCTGCCTATCGTAGCCAAGGGCAATATGCAGTCTGCGATGTATATGAACCAGGCGAAAAGTGCGGGGCTTATCTTCCATGAGGCGACGGTAGAGGAAGCTCAGCAACAGGTCAAAAAAGGCGAAAGCGATGGGTATGTGGTGCTGGACGATGGGGACGTTACCTTCTTTACAGACCATCCCGGCAGTATCGCTTCCATGCTTGTGCGCACCTACTCACAGGTTTATGCCAATCAGGCGACCATGGCATCCCTGGCTGTGCAGAAGGGGCGGTTTGATCAGCTGGCCCCCCGCGGAGGAAACTATATTCAAACCCAGAGCGTGGAACTGAATAACGAACCCTCCTCCTTTGGCTACTACGGTGTTACCATGATGACCATGATTATGATGTACGGCGCCATCCAGGCAGTCAACATGATGGACCTGGAACGCAAGCAGCGTACCTATATGCGGCTTAAGTCTTCGCCCTTTTCCATGAACGGGGTGTACCTGGCTAAGTCCAGCGTTTCCATGCTGGCGCTGTTAGGGCAGGTGCTGATATTGATGGTGGGCAACAACCTGATCTATCATGTGGATTACCGCAACATCCTGGTGGTTTTGCTGATGCTGGTACCTTATGCGCTGTTTTGCAATGGCTTGGGCCTGATGACATATCAAATGGCCGGCGGCGCCGAGGCGGCAACCGGATTGTTAAACCTTTTGACGGTTATTCTGGTGTTCACGGGCGGCGGCTATGTACCCCTGTCCACCATGGCGCCGTCCATAGCAAGCATTATGTCCTATTCTCCGGTGGGCATGGTCAACAATGGGCTGCTTGAATACATTTACAGAAATGACCTGAGCACCATGACAAGGGCGATGGTGGTAACAGGCAGTCTGGGAATCGTGATGATGCTGGTTGCCTTCGTACTGTACAAGAAAGAGGAGGGAAGTGACCGTGCTGCAGGTTATTAAGAACAATATACGGCAACTGTTAGCCAACCGTGGCGCGCTGATCGTCAGCTTGATTCTGCCGGTCGCTCTCTTTGCCATGTCGCTGGGCATGTTTGGCAGTGGCACCGTTCAGGCTAAATGGAATATCGCCTTTGTTGATATGGATCATTCTTCGCTGTCCAGCAACATGAAGAGCATGCTGCAAAAAGAGGCCAACCGTCTGGAGGACAAGACCAGCGACGAGGCAAATGACGCCCTGACCAGCAGCCGCTCTGACGTGGCGGTCATCGTTCCCAAGGGGTTTGAAGCGCAGCTCCTTGCAGGGGAAGAGCCGACGATTGCCGTGCGCTCCCTGAAGGGCCAGGAAGTGGTAAGCGCCCTCAACGTATCCCTTAATATGTATATTGACGATTTAATCAGGATGCAGGATATTCTGTCCATTCAGGACGGGGAGACGCTGGCAAAAGAGCATGATGCCCTGATGGAAAAGGGCGTCAAGTATCAGGAAAAGCCGGTAAGCGAAGGCAGTGTCAACCAAGGTCTGGCCCAGGCCAGCGGGTTTCTGTTCTATATCCTTTCCATGAGCATGATGCAAAACGCTTCACTCATCCTGAGAGAAAAGCAGCAGGGTACATTAAACCGCATCCGCCAGGCTCCAATCGGCAGGATGACGTATATTTTCGCGGTGTTCTTTCAGGGCGTTTTGATGCTGCTGTTTAATCTTCTTTGCCTCTTTGTGCTGACCACCTATATCTTCCCTACCAGAACGACGGTGGACATGTATCTTTTGTGGTTCTACTATGGGGTGGTATGGGTATTGATTGGCATCTTCTTTGCCCTGGTAGTAAAATCCAGCGCCATGTTCAGCTCTCTCTCTACCATCCTGACAGTGATTCTGGCCATGCTGGGCGGCAGTTATTGGCCGTTGTGGCTGATGCCCGACTTCATGCAGAAAATTGCCAGAGCGGTGCCCCAATACTGGGCGAATGATGCGATGACCTATTTGCAAAGGAACATCCGGCTGTTTGACCTTCCCGGACACATTCTGGCGCTTACCGGGTTCTTCTGCCTGTTTCTGGTCTTGTGCGTGCTTGCGCTGCGCTGCAGGAAGAGCGCGGAAACCTTCATATAACCCTGCATTATCTTCGCTATTTTCCGCCCAAAGTTTTTCTGTGAAGGCTACCATTTTATACATCTTAAAAAACCCTTGAATTTTCAAGGGTTTTTGCCTTTTTTAAAGGCGGCGTAACCCTTTTCATTTTAACCAAAATGTGGTATAATAAAATGGTGCGCAAAGCAAGAAATCACTATACATTTGCTGTGCGCCTGCGGGGGAAAGATTTCCCCAAAGAATGCAAGACAAAGGAAGGGCATATGACGGACATCAACCAAGTGCCGGACAACAAAACGCCGGCAAACGGCATGGGGGTTGCCGCGATGAACTCTCATGTGGAAAAAAATCATTACGACGAAAGTCAGATTCAGGTGCTGGAAGGGCTGGAAGCGGTCCGCAAGCGTCCCGGCATGTACATTGGCTCCACCGATGTAAATGGCCTGGAGCACCTGGTATACGAAATTGTAGATAACTCCATCGACGAGGCTTTGGCGGGCTATTGCACAAGGGTAGACGTATCTATCAATGCCGATGGTTCCCTTACCGTAAAGGACGACGGCCGCGGCTTTCCTGTAGGGC
Organism: uncultured Oscillospiraceae bacterium; assembly: GCA_964496775.1. GTDB lineage: Bacteria > Bacillota > Clostridia > Christensenellales > Aristaeellaceae > DTU024. Next base: position 1,916 of record CAZCBC010000087.1, on the reverse strand, counting down.
TGCACCCAAAACTGCACCGCCCGGCGGTGGAAGTGTGCTTGACGGTGCTGCATGCAGGCGGCAAGTTTGGCGGCGAGGGGTACAAGGTATCTGGCGGTCTGCATGGCGTAGGCGCTTCTGTGGTTAACGCGCTCAGCAAGCACATGAAGGTAAATGTCTATCAGGACGGCAAAATCTACCAGCAGGAGTACCAGCGCGGCAAAATTCTCTACGACCTGAAGGTGGTGGGGGAAACCGACCGCACCGGCACGACGATTCAGTTCTGGCCGGATATCAAATCGCCCGAAAATCCCGAGGGCGTGTTTGAGGAAGGCATTGCCTTCCGGATGGAAACCCTGCGTACCCGCATGCGGGAGATGGCTTTCCTTAACAAGGGCGTGCGTATCTCCATCAGCGATATGCGCGGCGAACCTCCTGTCGTTAAAGAGTATTACTTTGAAGGCGGCATCCGGGAATTTGTCAAGCACATTAACAAAAACAAGGAAGTGCTTTTCCCTGAGCCCATCTACATCGAGGGCGTCAAGAACGATGTGGCGGTGGAGGTAGCGCTGCAGTACAATGACAGCTATTCCGAGAACACCTTCTCCTACGCCAACAATGTGCGCACCCCCGAGGGTGGTACCCACTTGGTGGGCTTTTATACCGCGCTGACCCGTACCATCAACGACTACGGACGTCGTTTCAAAATTCTTAAGGATAACGACAGCAATTTAAAGGGCGAAGACGTCAGGGAAAGCCTGGCGGCGGTGGTGTCCGTCAAGCTGCACGAACCGCAGTTTGAGGGGCAGACCAAATCCAAACTGGGCAACTCCGAGGTGCGCGGCATCGTGGACAGCCTGGTGTCAGAAAGCCTCAGCGCCTATATGGAAGAAAACCCCGCTGTTTCCAAAGCTATTTTAGAGCGCTGCCTGGGCGCTGCCCGTGCCCGGGAAGCGGCCCGCAAGGCCAGGGACCTAACCCGCCGAAAAACGGTGCTGGAAAGCGCCTCCTTGCCCGGCAAACTAGCTGACTGCTCTGAGACCGACCCCGCCAAGTGCGAAATCTTTATCGTGGAGGGCGACTCGGCAGGCGGCAGCGCAAAATCAGGCAGAGACAGGCATTATCAGGCCATTCTTCCCCTGCGCGGCAAAATCCTCAACGTGGAAAAGACCCGGGTGGATAAGGCGCTCACCAATGCTGAAATTAAAAACATGATTACCGCCTTTGGCTGCGGCATCGGGGAGGATTTTGACCTAAGCAAGCTGCGCTACCACCGCATTGTCTGCATGACGGACGCTGACGTGGACGGCGCTCACATCCGTATTTTGTTGCTGACCTTCTTCTACCGCTATATGCGGCCTCTGATTGACAAGGGGTATGTCTATATTGCCATGCCGCCGCTGTACAAGGTGACCAAGGGCAAGAAGGAATACTATGTTTATGACGACAACGAGCTGGAAAAGCTGCTGGATGAAATCGGACGCGACCCCATGCCGGAATTGCAGCGCTACAAGGGCCTGGGCGAAATGTCCGCCCAGCAACTGTGGGAAACTACTATGGACCCGGCGTCCCGCACCATGATGCAGGTTACCAATTCCGATGCCGTTGCCGCTGATGAAACGCTGAACCTGCTGATGGGCAACCTGGTGGAGCCCCGCAGGGAATTTATCCAGGAAAACTATGACATGGTCACCGACCTTGATCTGTAAACGGGGGAACTATGAGCGATATTAACGATAAACTAATACCGATGGAGTTGGAAACGGAGGTTAAAAAATCCTTCATTGCCTACTCCATGGCGGTTATTATTAACCGTGCCCTGCCTGATGTGCGCGACGGCTTAAAGCCTGTTCACCGCCGTATTCTGTATGCCATGAACGAGCTGGGCATGACCAGCGACAAGCCCTACCGCAAAAGCGCGCGCATCGTGGGGGACG
>CAZCBC010000086.1:0-10411 GCA_964496775.1 uncultured Oscillospiraceae bacterium | reverse complement strand
TATGCGCAGTACACTTTTACTCTTTTCCCTATACCGGGGAACGCTCCAAGGAAAAGGTGATGCAGTTGGCGCGTACCTTGGCTGTCAGCAGCTGCGGCATGCGGGTACATATCGTGCCCTTTACCAAGATACAGATGCAGATACACGAGAAGTGTCCGCCGGAGTATACAACCTTGATTATGCGTCGGTTTATGATGCGGCTGGCTGATAAAGTGGCGGAACAGGAAAATGCGCAGGCGTTGATTACCGGAGAGTCTATCGGCCAGGTGGCCAGCCAAACAATGGATGCCCTTTGTTGTACAGATGCTGTTGTGAATCGTCCCGTGTTTAGGCCGCTGATTGGTTTTGATAAGGTGGATATCATCGATTACGCAAAGAAAATAGATACCTACGAAACATCATGCCTGCCATATGAAGATTGCTGCACTGTTTTTACGCCAAAGCACCCCATTACGCATCCTAAACTGGACAAGACGGCAATAGCTGAATCTGTACTTGATGTAGAGACATTAGTTGAGGAAGCCCTGCAGGGCGTTGAGACGATTGAACTTTAATTGTCAAGGAGTAGCCCTTGACAAAGGTATAAATCTGCGTATAATACACTTGTCAAGCTGATTGCTTGACAGGAGGTGTTGAGTGCGCAGCGTAAGCAGGCTGGAGAGGAAGGTAGAATATGGTGTTCTGTCTTCGTTTTACAGTGCTCTGCTGACGGAAAATCAGCGCACTATGGTTAGGCTTTATTGCGATGAGGACTTATCCCTGGGGGAAATCGCCCGCCAGATGGATATCACCCGTCAAGGCGTATGTGATACCATCAACCGTGCTTTTCTCAAGCTTGATCAGTTTGAGGATGCGCTGGGGTTGTCGAAACGTTTCGAAAGAATTGTTGAAGGCTTAACCTTGTGTGAAAAAATGCTCAGCACTGTTACTGCTACTCCTGACACAACGCATTCATTAAAGGAAGCGCAAAAAATACTTAAAGTACTTTTGGAAGAGGAGGAATGACCATGGCTTTTGAAAGCCTTTCGGATAAACTGCAAAATGCATTTAAAAAGTTAACCGGAAAAGGAAAGCTGAATGAGCAAAACATCAAAGACGCCATGCGTGAAGTGCGCCTTGCTCTTCTGGAAGCGGACGTAAACTATCTGGTTGTTAAGGACTTCATCAAGCAGGTAACGGAACGTAGCGTAGGTACTGAAATACTTTCCTCGCTTAATGCGGGTCAACAGGTTATAAAAATCGTTAATGAAGAACTGACCAACCTGATGGGAGGCGCCAACGCCCGTTTAACATGGTCTTCATCTGTACCCACTATATATATGCTGTGCGGCTTGCAGGGTGCAGGTAAAACGACAATGGCCGCAAAACTGGCCGGCCATTTGCGCAAACAGGGCAAAAAGCCTATGTTGGCCGCATGTGATATTTATCGCCCGGCGGCTATTAAGCAGCTGCAGATTGTGGGAGAAAAGGTAGGCGTTCCCGTTTTTGAAAAAGGAACGCAGAACCCCGTTATAACTGCCAAAGAGGCGGTGGAACAGGCCCGTTATTACGGCAACGATGTACTGATTATTGACACCGCTGGCCGACTGCATATTGACGAAACCCTCATGGATGAGTTGGAAAATATCAAGCAGGCTGTTCGTCCCCAGGAAATCTTGCTGGTGGTGGACGCAATGACTGGCCAGGATGCCGTGAACGTTGCCAAATCGTTTAACGAGAAGCTGACGATTGACGGTGTTATTATAACAAAACTGGACAGTGATACCCGCGGCGGCGCTGCTCTTTCTGTGCGTGCTGTTACTGGACGCCCCATCAAGTTTGCCGGTACCGGTGAAAAACTTGAGGATATTGAGGTGTTTCACCCCGAGCGCATGGCTTCCCGAATATTGGGCATGGGCGATGTGCTGACGCTGATTGAGAAAGCAACCCAGGCCATGGAAGATAGTGACCTGGACATGAAGGGCAAGCAGAAATCCGTCAAGGATATGACGCTGGACGACTTTCTTGAACAGATGCAGCAGTTGAAAAAAATGGGGCCGCTTCAGAACGTTTTAGGTATGTTACCCGGCATTGGCAACAAGTTAAAGGATATTGAGATTGACGACAACGCTATGAAAAAGCCCGAAGCGATTATCCGCTCCATGACGCTGAGGGAACGGCGCACTCCATCCATCCTGAATGCCAGCCGCCGAAAGCGTATAGCTGCCGGTGCAGGCGTTACAGTGCAGGATGTCAACCAACTGATGCGTCAATTTGAGCAAATGCAGAAAATGATGAAGCAGATGTCAGGCAGACGCGGCAAGTTCGGGCGTATGAAAATGCCCTTTTAAACTTTGGCAATCATCTTAATGATTAGCATATACATTTCGAGGAGGAAATAATCCAATGGCAGTTAAAATTCGTTTAAAGAGAATCGGTATGAAAAAGCATCCCTTCTATCGTGTCGTGGTGGCAGATGAGCGTTCTCCCCGCGACGGTCGTTTCATCGAGGAAATTGGCACCTACGATCCGATGAAGCAACCCGCGGAAATTAAAATTGATAATGAGAAGGCGGCGACTTGGTTGAAAAACGGCGCACAGCCCACGGATACCGTGCGTGTATTGCTCAAAAAGAGCGGCGCCATCGAAGGTTAATGGTTATGGCTGAAAAGAACATGCAGCAGCTTGTGCAGTATTTGGCCGAATCTTTGGTGAACGAACCGGACAAGGTGAATGTGTCGGTTACAGAGGGACCTGATGCTGTTATCATGGAGCTGAATGTGGCGCCCGAAGATATGGGCAAAGTAATCGGGAAACAAGGCCGAATTGCTAAAGCCATCCGTTCCGTTGTAAAAGCTGCCACGACCAAGGGGGAAAAACCAGTATTTGTTGAAATTCAATAAAAAGACGCTTCGGCGTCTTTTTCCATGGGGAGATTATGCTGAGCGAATATTTAATAGCGGGTGAGGTGCTAAAACCACAGGGGCTTGATGGCCTTGTAAAAGTACGGGTTGATATGGACGCACCGGAAATGATGCTCGAAATAAATATGTTGTACACCAGTGAGAGTCATGGGTATCAAGTACTGCCTGTTGTTGCGGCGCAGATACGGGAAGGTTACGCTTTTCTCCGTTTTGAAGGGATCAACAGCCGTGAAGCGGCGGAGAATCTTCGCGGGAAAGTTCTCTATATGAAGCGGGAAGAGGCGCCGAAACTGCCGGAAGGGCGGTATTACATTTGCGACCTGATAGGGTGCGGAATATACACCCGGGACAATAAGTTAATTGGTACTATCCGCGACGTCATGAAGCCGGGGGCCAATGATGTCTATGTTGTGGATACTTCGCGGGGAGAAATGTTGTTGCCCGTGCTGAAACATGTCATCATTGACATTGATGTTATCAAGCGTGCTGTTTATGTGGATGAAGACAAGCTGGATGAGGTAGCGGTTTTTGGAGATTAACATACTGACAATTTTTCCAGAGATGTTTAGCGCACTGGATAGTAGCATTCTTGGGCGTGCCCAGGAAACGGATAAGATACAATTGCATGTATACAACATCCGCGACTATGCGCAGAATAAACATCGAAACACTGACGATTATCCATTTGGCGGCGGCGCGGGCATGCTGATGATGGTACAGCCCATCGCCGATGCTTTTGATGCCATCACGCCATCGCCCTATCAAGGGAAGCGTATTTATATGAGTCCGCGGGGAACTCAACTAAACCAGCAGCTTGTCAGGGAGTTATCCAAAGAACCAAGCCTGACCATCTTATGCGGCCGATATGAAGGGGTGGATGAGCGAGTGGTGGAGCATTATGTTGATATGGAAATATCGATAGGAGACTATGTTCTGACGGGCGGTGAGCTGCCCGCCATGGTGCTGGTAGATAGCGTGTCCCGTATGCTGCAGGGTGTGCTGGGCAGTGAGGAAAGTGCGCAGGATGAAAGCTTCTCTGAAGACGGTTTGCTGGAATACCCGCAGTACACAAGGCCACGGGAGTTCCGCGGCATGACCGTTCCGGAAGTGCTGTTAAACGGCAATCACGCCCAGATAATGAAATGGCAGAGGGAACAGGCCATCCTGGCTACTTTAAAAAGAAGGCCCGAACTGCTGCCTAACGCAAACCTGACAGAAAAAGAATGGGAATGGCTGCAATCCATACAGGAGAGCGCGGAAAAATGATGACAATCAGAGAAATGCTGGAACAGCGGGAAGCAGATTATTTGTCGCCCCATGCTGCCAAGAGTGCCCAGTCAAAGGGGCGGGAAAAACCACTATTGTCCTGTGATTTGCGGACAAACTTTCAACGGGATCGGGATAGAATCCTTCACTGCAAAAGCTTTAGGAGGCTTCAATTTAAAACCCAGGTGTTTCTATCGCCGGAGGGCGACCACTACCGTACCCGTCTAACCCATACGCTGGAGGTTGCGCAAATTGCGCGTACCCTTGCCAGGGGATTGCGTTTGAATGAAGACCTGACAGAGGCGATTGCACTTGCCCATGACTTGGGACATACGCCCTTTGGGCACATAGGGGAAAGAACATTAAACCGTCTGGCTGTGGATGGGTTTAAGCACTATGAACAAAGCCTTCGTGTGGTGGATGTTTTAGAGGGACAAGGCGGTCTTAACCTTAGTTGGGAAGTGCGTGACGGCATTTGCCGCCATTCGGGTTCGGCAAGAGCCAGTACACTGGAAGGACTATGCGTTGCCAGGGCAGATCGTATCGCGTATATTAACCACGACATTGATGATGCGCTGCGGGGCGGTATTATCCAAGCCTTCGAATTACCACGTACCAGCTTGAATGTGTTGGGCCAAACCCATGGCGAACGCATCAACACCATGATTTTAGATATTATTAAAAATAGTTCGAATGTACCTGAAATTGTTATGTCGGAAGAGGTTCAAAGGGCAACGGATGAGCTCCGAGCATTTTTGTTTAAACGGGTCTACCATGATAAGTGGCGCAGCGGTGAAGAAAGAAAATGCGATTTTATTTTAGAGAACCTCTTTAAGCATTATATGGCACATCCGGGCGATATGAGCAAGGAATTTATAGAGATTTCTTTCAGGGAAGGTACAGAGCGCGCTGTTGTAGACTACATTGCTTCCATGACAGACCGTTTTGCCATGCGGACATTTAAACGGCTATTTGAACCGGATGCCTTTAGTGTACTTTAAAAAATAAGGCAGGAGTTTTTATGCGAAGAGCGAATACTATAATCGGGTGATGAAAGAATGGCGCTTCGCTTCCCTTCCAGTTGGGTTGATGAATTGTATGCCCGGGTTGATATTGTGCAACTTGTCAGCAACTATCTTCCGCTGAAAAAGAAGGGACAAAACTTCTGGGGCTTATGCCCTTTTCATAATGAAAAGACACCATCGTTCTCCGTTAATCAGGAGTTGAACGTTTATTATTGTTTTGGTTGTAAAGCGGGCGGAAATATTGCCCAATTCGTAATGGAAATGGAAAGGCTGACCTATCCCGAGGCGCTGGAATACCTTGCGAAACAGATCAATTTTCCTTTGCCCGTAACGATGGCAAACAAAGAAGATGAAGCGCTGCAGTCGCTGAAAGAGCGCATCTACCTGGCGAATGAGGCGGCTGCCCGATATTACCACGACATGCTTTGGAAGCCTGAGGGAGAGAGGGTGTTCACCTACCTAAGGCAACGCAAGATGGATGACAACACCATCCGCAAATTCGGATTGGGGGCTAGTAACCAGGAGTGGGACAGTCTTGCTACAACATTGCAGCATCAGGGGTTTACGCTGGAGGAGATGAAACAGGCAGGGCTTATCTCCGTTAAAGAAAAGCATCATTACGATATGTTTCGTGATCGGCTGATGTTTCCCATTATCAACGTTTATGGCAAGGTGTTGGGGTTTGGCGGCAGAGCGCTGGGCGATGTGCAGCCCAAGTACCTGAATACTGCGGATACGCCGGTTTTTAACAAACGTTATGGTGTATATGCTGCCAATTTGTTACGAAATCAGCGAAACCTGAAACGTATTCTGTTGGTAGAAGGGTATATGGACGTTATCTCCCTGGTACAGCATGGCATGCAAGGCGTAGTTGCCACTTTGGGAACTGCCCTTACCAACGAGCAGGCTCGCTTCCTCAAGCGGTTTGCCCCCGAGGTCTGGATTGCTTATGATGGCGATGAAGCCGGACAGATGGCTATCGAGCGTGCCATTGAAGTGTTCAGGCAGGAAGAAATCCCTGTGAAGGTGTTACAGTTTCCGGAAGGAATGGACCCTGATGACATGATTAACCGTTTTGGTGTGGATGCCTTTCATAAACTGCGGCCCATTACAGATATTTCTTTTGCTTTGCGTCGATTGGAAAAGAAGATGGACATGTCTACGCAGGAAGGCAGAACATCCTATGCAAAACAGGCGGCCCAAATATTAACCGCTGTGCAGGATCCTGTGGAGCTTGATTTATATCTGAAAGAGCTTGCTCTGCGAAGCGGATTTAGCCGAGATGTATTGGTTGCTCAAATGCGGGTGGCTGGCAGCAGGATTCTGAACAAGCGAAAAAAGGAAACGGAACTGAAGGCGGTACGCGCCCGCCCCAAGGCAATTTCGGAGGAAGGGAATGCTGCTGAACAGACATTGCTGATGCTTCTTGCGGCAGGCAAGCTGCCGGAAGGCTTTATTAGCCGGGAAGACTTTATTAGTGAAACCTATCAGGAATTGGCAACTCGACTATTGCGGGGCGAGCAGCCTGTAAAAATCATGACGACGATGGAAGATGAAACAACTCGCTCTCTTGTGGGTAAACTCTTTACACAGGAAACGATTGAAGAACCGGCCAAGGCGCTCGCGGCAGCGGAAGAATGCCTGAATACCCTTAGAAGACAGCGGATTTCAGAGGAAATTGACACACTAAAAAAGACGATGGAGACGCAAACACCGGAAGAAAAGGTGAAAACATTGCAGGAAATCATGAAACTAACAGTGGAATTATCAGATGCGCAGCGCGCATACTCAAAACGAAAGGAAGTGTAACGCTTTGGCCTCAAAAAAACCAACTGCCAAACAGCGGGAAAAAGTCTTAAACGATCTCTATGAGAATGCCAAGGCAAAGGGCACCATCTCCTATGAGACGATTATCAATGAACTTGCCAAGGTCGATATTGATCCGGAAGAGTTTGAAACAATTCTGGAAACTATTGAATCCTTTGGTGTTCAAGTGACCCGGGAGAATGACGAGGAGAACCAGGATGCGCAGGATGATGTCGAGGAAGAAGATGATATTGACCTGAGCGTACCTGAGGCCATCAATATCGATGACCCCGTTCGTATGTACCTGAAGGAAATCGGTAAGGTGCCTTTGCTTACTGCGGAGCAGGAGGTGGAGATCGCCAAGCGCATGGAGCAAGGCGATGAGGATGCCAAGCGGGAACTGGCGGAAGCCAACCTGCGGCTTGTTGTGTCCATCGCCAAACGTTATGTGGGGCGGGGTATGCTGTTCCTGGATTTGATACAGGAAGGCAATCTTGGTTTAATCAAAGCGGTAGAAAAGTTTGATTACCATAAAGGATATAAATTTTCCACTTATGCTACCTGGTGGATTAGGCAGGCAATTACCCGCGCCATTGCAGATCAGGCGCGCACGATTCGTATTCCCGTACACATGGTGGAAACAATCAATAAACTGACGCGCATTTCCCGCCAATTGTTGCAGGAATACGGGCGGGAGCCTACCCCGGAAGAGATTGCCAAGGCCATGGGGATTACTGAGGCTAAAGTGCGTGAGATTATCAAAATTGCCCAGGAGCCGGTATCCCTGGAAACCCCCATTGGCGAGGAGGAAGACAGCCATCTGGGCGACTTTATACAGGATGAGGATGCGCCTGCTCCGGCGGAAGCAGCATCAAATGCCCTGATGAAGGAATTGCTTTGGGATGTACTTGATTCCCTTACGCATCGGGAAGCCAAGGTGTTGCGATTGCGCTTTGGTCTGGATGATGGCAACCCGCGCACGTTGGAAGAAGTAGGGAAAGAGTTCCAGGTTACGCGTGAAAGAATCCGTCAGATTGAAGCCAAGGCTCTGCGCAAACTGAGGCATCCCAGTAGAAGCAAGAAACTGAAGGACTTTTTGGATTGATGATGAGTGCCCGTACGATAGCCCTGGATAAAAGGCTGAGCGCTGTAGCCAGCCTTTTTCCTGTGTGCGGATGCGGGGCGGATATTGGCGCAGATCATGGAAAACTATCTGCCTTCTTGCTACAGACAGACAGGTGTGAAAAGATGATAGTTAGTGATATCAGCGCCACTTCTGTCAAAAAGTTAAAGAACCTGATGGAAAAGTTGGATTTTTTGGACCGTTGCCTCATTAGAGAAGCGGATGGCTTTGATGCTATTGACAGGCCGGTGGAAGCTGTTGCCATCTGTGGAATGGGTGGAAAAACCATCGCAGAGATGATAAAAAAGACACCGCAGCTACCTGGAGACCCTATTTTGATTCTTTCAGCGCATACTCAGATCCCTCTTCTTCGGGAAACCCTTTGTACCCATGGGTATACCATAGAAAAAGAGGTTATCGTACCTGCGGCAGGAAGGTCTTATAATATTATCATGGCAAAACCCGGCATCGCTCACTATACACGGAAACAAATACACACCGGTTTTTTTGTTGAGGGAAGCGGTGACCAGCTGCTGCGGGATTACTATCACTGGCTTTATCAACTGGAAGCAAAGAAACAACCGTGCAACGAAGAAAAAATGACTTGGATTAAGGAGGAGTGGGACAGATGGGGCAGGCAGTAGTAAGTGATGTACTAAAGTGGCTGGATGAAATCGCGCCCTTTGAAACGGCGGAAGAATTTGACAATGTTGGTCTGCTCGTTGGCGATATAAATCAACAGGTGAAAAATATTTTAGTAGCGCTTGATTTAACAGCAGAAGTCATCAAAGAGGCGAAAGAACAGGATGTGCAGTTAATCATCACGCACCACCCGGTCATGTTTCATCCAATACAGAGAATATTGGAAGATACCTATGAAGGCAGGCTGTTATCCGCGCTCATCCGGGAGGGCATTTCGTTGATTGCTGCGCATACGAATATTGATAAAACCTTGCACAGCGGCAGCGCAAGTCTGGCAAGAAACTTGCAACTGCTGGAGATAAAACAAGAAGATGACTATTTATTTATAGGTACTTTACCCAAAGCGATGCGCGCGCAAGAGTTGGAAGTGTTTCTGGAAGATAAACTGAACGCCAAGGTTATACGGTATGGCAGAGCCCAAACGCTTATTGAAAGGTTGGCAATCGCTGGCGGCGCCTATGACGAGGGGTGGCTGATGGCCGCTCAAGCGGGTGCGCAGGCGTTGCTGACGGGGGAAGTTAAGCATCATAACGCGATTGCCGCTGCAGAAAGTGGCGTTGTCTTATTTGAAGGTGGGCATCTGCAGACTGAGCAGCCCATGGTGCCCTATTTGGCAGAGTGTTTACAAAAAGCGCTAAATGACTTAAAATACAATGTACGGGTTTATACATCCGAAGCGCGAGCATATTGAAGATGTGAACCTAAAAGGAGGAACAGGATGAACCAATTGGAACTGCTGTGGGATTATCAACTGGCAGACGTGGAAGTGGACAACGTAAAGAAAGAGATTGCCCGTTCGCCCCAGCGTCTGAAGTTGTTAAAATTACGCGAAGATATACAGGAACAGCAGAGCTTCCTGAAAACCTTGGAAACGGAAGCGGCTGCCATGCTTGATCGCCTCGATGTTTTGCAGGATGCTATCAGCATGAATGAAGAACAACTGAAACAGCTTCAAAGCAAAGTTCAGGCAAATCCTGCTAAGGACAGTAAGGATGCCCGCGACTATATTCAGGAGACGCAGCGACTGCTTAATGACCTGGGAGAATATGAGCAGGAAACCCGCCGTATCCGAAAAGACGCTGCTGACAGGGACAAGAAACAAAGAGGCATCAAGCGTCTTGCAGTGAAAATCAAAACTGAGTTTGACAGCCTGCGGGTGGAATACAATGTGGAGTATCAGCAAAAAGCAAAAGAACTGGAAACCCTTCGCGCTGTTGCAGATGAAAAAGCCAAACAGGTGGATCCTGCGCTTCTACAAAAATATAACGCGGTTAAAAAGCACAGCGTGCCCCCTATGGCAAAATTGATTAACGATCGTTGCGGTGGTTGCAACATGTCTTTTCCGTCATCCGTATTGCATGCCCTGAAAGCTGGCAAGGATGTGGAGTGTGAAACCTGCGGAAGAATGATACTTCCTGACTAATGTGATGAAATGAGGCGGCCAAATGGTCGCGTGCCTATGGCATGAGGAAAGTCCGAGCACCACAGGGCAGGGTGCCAGCTAACGGCTGGTGGAGGCGACTCCAAGGCGAGTGCAACAGAGAGATACCGCCGAGCAATCGGTAAGGGTGGAAAGGTGCGGTAAG
>CAZCBC010000085.1:4059-10419 GCA_964496775.1 uncultured Oscillospiraceae bacterium | reverse complement strand
TTGTCCGACTCAATCAGTTTCAGCGCCTCCTGGGTGACTTCCGGCGCGCTCATCTCGGGCTTCAGGTCGAAGGTGGCGATTTCCTTATCGGAAGGAATCAGCACCCTGTCTTCGCCCCCGTTCTTTTCCTCCACGCCGCCGTTAAAGAAGAACGTCACATGGGCGTACTTCTGGGTTTCGGCGATGCGCAGCTGGGTTTTGCCAAGGCCAGACAGATATTCGCCCAGGGTGTTGTCCAGCGTTTCGGGGGGGTTGACAATCTTTAGGCCGGTAAAGGTTTCATCGTACTGCGTCATGGCGACAAACTGCACGGGGATGAAGCCCTTTTTCCGCTCAAAGCCGGCAAAGTCCGGCTGGATGAAGGTACGGGTCAGCTGCCGCGCCCTGTCGGGGCGGAAGTTGAAGAACACCACGCTGTCGCCAGGCTGCACGGTGGCGGTGGGCTGATCGCCCCTGAGCACCACGGTGGGCTGGATAAACTCGTCGGTTTCGCCCTTATCGTAGCTTTGCAGCACAGCCTGCTCCGCCGTCGGGGCAGTCGTACCTTCGCCGTTGACAATGGCATTGTAGCCCTTCTCCACGCGGGACCAGATGTTGTCCCGGTCCATGCCCCAGTAGCGGCCCTGCACCGTGGCAATTGCGCCGATGCCGATTTCCTTGATCTTTTCCTCCAGCTGGCGCACAAACTCGATGCCGGAGGTGGGCGGCACGTCGCGGCCGTCCATCAGGCAGTGGACATACACCTTGGTAAGCCCTCTGTCCTTCGCCATCTGAAGCAGTGCGTACAGGTGGGTGTTATGGCTGTGCACACCGCCGTCGGACAACAGGCCCATCAGGTGCAGCGCGCCGCCGTTTTCACTGGCCGTATCCATGGCCCACAGCAGGGGTTCCTTTTTAAAGAAATCCCCCGTCTGGATGTCCCTTGTGATGCGGGTCAGTTCCTGGTACACGATGCGGCCGGCGCCGATGTTCAGGTGCCCCACCTCGGAGTTGCCCATCTGGCCGTCGGGCAGGCCCACGTCCATGCCGCTGGCGCCAATCTGGGTATGGGGATATTTCGCCTTCAGGCGGTCCAGGTTGGGGGTACCGGCAATATGCACGGCATTGCCCTTGGGGTTATCATTCAGCCCCAGCCCGTCCATGATGATCAGGGCTGTCAGTTGTTTTTGCATATTCACTCCTGATAGTTGACGACCTTGGCAAAATCCTCCGCCTTCAGGGAGGCGCCGCCAATCAGGCCGCCGTCGATTTCGGGCTGCGCCATGAGGCCCTTCACGTTCTTGGGGTTCATGGAGCCGCCGTACTGGATGCGCACCGCGTTGGCCACGCGCTTGCCGTACTTGTTGGCAATGGCTTTGCGGATGACGCCGATGGTCTCGTTGGCCTGCTCATCGGTGGCGGTAAGGCCGGTGCCGATGGCCCAGACAGGCTCGTACGCAATGATGACGGACTTAACTTCCATCTCCGTCATGCCAGAAAGGGCAATCATCGTCTGGTAGGTCACCAGGGCGTCGGTGTACCCGGCTTCCCTTTCTTCCTTCTTTTCGCCCACGCAGATGATGGGAATCAACCCTCCGTTCAGCGCGGCCCGGGCGCGCAGGTTGACCGTCTCGTCGGTCTCGCCAAAGTACTGCCGCCGCTCGCTGTGGCCAACGATAACGTAGGTGGCGCCCGCTTCCTTCAGCATCCTGGCAGAAATCTCTCCGGTGTAGGCGCCCTTTTCGGCAAAGTGTACGTTCTGGGCGCCTACCTTAATAGCGCTGCCCTTAGCCGCCTTCACGGCAGCGGGAATATCGATGGCGGGCACGCACACCACCACCACGGGCTTGGCGCCCTTAACCAGGGGCTTCAGCTCCGCAATCAGCTCCGCACCTTCGGCGGGCGTATTGTTCATTTTCCAGTTACCAGCAATAACAGGTTTACGCATATTCTATCCTTTCTTGGGGCTTCGCCCCAAACCCCGACCAAAGGGCATGATGCCCTTTGGAATCCGCAAGTAATCATTTTTCAAATGATTACACATTCCAATTTTCCCGACACTACCAAAGATGTCATACCCAACAAAGTGGGCAACTAATCACAACAAACTTCCGTTAATCGGGGAAAGCGCGTTCAAAAACCCGCTAGGCAAGGAACGAAGCCGGGTCAGCGAGGGAGCTTACCGTGTCGTAAGTGACCGAGTTGACCCGGCTTCAGTGACACAGCATAGCGGGCTTTTTCAACGCGCGCGCCTTTTATTTGTCGTTCAAAGCAGCCACGCCAGGCAGTTCGATTCCTTCTAAGAATTCTAAGGAAGCTCCGCCGCCGGTAGAGATATGGCTGATCTTGTCGCCAAAGCCCATCTGCTCCACTGCAGCCGCGCTGTCGCCGCCGCCTACGATGGTGGTGGCAGAAGATTCGGCCATAGCCTGGGCTACAGCCTTGGTGCCTTCGGCGAAGGAAGGCATCTCAAACACGCCCATGGGGCCGTTCCACACAACGGTCTTGGCGTTCTTGATTTCGTTGGCGAAGATTTCCCTCGTCTTGGGGCCGATGTCAAGGCCCATCCAGTCCGCGGGAATCTGCATGGTGGGCACCACCTTGGTATTGGCATCATTGCTGAAGGCATCCGCCACAACGGTATCCACGGGCAGCAGCAGCTTGACGTTCTTTGCCTTGGCCTTTTCCAGTAACTCCCTGGCCAGTTCCACCTTGTCCTCTTCCAGCAAAGACGTGCCGATTTCGCCGCCCTGAGCCTTGATGAAGGTATAGGCCATGCCGCCGCCAATCAGCAGTACGTCCACCTTTTCCAGCAGGTTGTTGATAACATTGATTTTGTCGCTTACCTTGGCGCCGCCCAGGATGGCAGCGAAGGGGCGCTCGGGATTGTTGACGGCGTCGCCCAGGAACTTAAGCTCCTTCTCAATCAGAAAGCCGGACACGGCTACGGGCATGAAGTGCGCCACACCCTCGGTGGATGCATGGGCGCGGTGGGCGGTGCCAAAGGCATCGTGCACATAGATTTCGCCGTAGGAGGCCAGCTTCTTGGTGAAGTTCTCCTCGTTCTTTTCCTCTTCCTTATGGAAGCGCAGGTTTTCCAGCAGGGCGACCTCGCCGTTTTTGAGGGAAGCGACTACCTTGTCGGCATCCTCGCCGATGACGTCCTTAGCCATCTTCACTTCCTGGCCCAGCAGTTCCGACAGGCGCTTGGCGACGGGGGCCAGGGAGTATTTGGGATTCACTTCGCCCTTGGGGCGGCCCATGTGGCTGCACAGCACAACCTGGGCATTATGGTCCAGCAGGTATTTGATGGTGGGCAGCGCGCCCACAATGCGGTTTTCGTCGGTAATGGTCTGGCCGTCCATGGGTACGTTGAAGTCCACGCGCACCAATACGCGCTTGCCGTCTACATTGATGTCCCGGATGGTTTTCTTGTTCATACTCATTCTCCTTTATTGTTGATGGGATGACAATCTATGGAAAAGGCTCTCGCCTTCCAACCTTATTGAAGCAGCTTGAGGATGCTGCGCGCCGCCCCCTCGTCCAGTATCAGCGAGTTGGGGGGCTGGTGGCGTACCGCGGCCAGAATGGCCTGGCCCTTGCCCGTCCCCGCCGCCACCGCCATCATGCGGCTGCCGGGGTGCCGCTTTTGCAGCTCCGTGCTGACAGAGGGGCTCTGGTACACCGTACGGCCTTCGATGTCGAAAAAGTTACCCAGCGCTTCGCCCACGGCGCCCAGGTGCAGCAGCGTCTCTACCTGGGCGTTCTCCATGCCCCGGCGGCGCGCCATGGCGTCCGCCCGGCCTACGCCAAAGAGCACGATGTCGGCGTTGCGCATCAGCTCCACCGTTTCAAGGATGGCGGGCATCTTCAGCATTTCCTGCATGGCGCTCAGGTTCAGGCCGTCGGGCAAATGAATCAAACGGCACTGAGCATTCATGTGGGCGGCCAAATCTCCCGCCACGGCGTCTGCCTGGGTGGAGGCAGAGCTGCCCATGCCGCCCCTGGCGGGCACCACCATGATGCCGCTGGCGCTGGGCACCATGGCCCGGGCCACCTCCGCCATGGTGCTGCCGCCGGCAATGGCGATTACCATGTCGGGGCGCACAATCTGGCGCAGGCGGTGGGCGGCAGCGCGCCCCACGTCCCGAAGAACGGCGGGGTTTTCGTCGGCATCGCCGGATACCACCATCACCCTGTCCAGGTCCAGTTTCTGGGCCAACTCCCGTTCCATCTCGCCCAAATCCGTCACCATGCGGCACAGCATGCGAACTTCGGGAATCAGCGAGCGGCCCGGACGGGTCAGCGTCATGCCGGAGGCAGAATAACTAATCAAACCCTGATCTTTCAGGGCGTCCGCAGCGGCGCGGACTTCCCTTTCCGACAGGCCCAGCGTCTGGGCGGCGGCGCGGCGGCCCACCGGCTCACGGTTTTCGATATGTTCCAGCAACATGGCACGGCGGCCAATTTCCGTCATATGTTCAGGGGCAAGTTTGCACAAAAGCGCCCAAGATAAATCCTGCATCCAACCTCCATGGCGTAAAGTAGCCCGCCGGGGCATTTTTGCCCCACGCCATGCATTATACCCAGTTTCAACCCTAAAAGCAACGATAAACCGCTCATTTTAACACTTTTCGCCCAATTTTTACTTAAAACCGCTTGTTTGTGCGGGACGTTTTTCCCCCGGCATCCCCGGGTAGAACAGTTAAACAAAAAACGCCCGCATAATAAATCATACGCACCGGAAATTTAATCTGTTTTTAATCTTCCCCTCAGCGGGGTTTAAACAAGATGCCTTACGCTATAGATGTCCAAAGAAAACGTCTGAATGGGGAGGAAAGCAAATGGAAGGCAACATGAAACGATATCTGGCCATGGTGGAGTGGCAGCTGCGCAACCTGCCCAAGGACAGGCGCGCGCAGATTATGAAGGACATCCGCTACGAAATGGAGTTGAAAAAACTGCAACAGGGGCTGACGGAGGATGAAGTCATCCTGGCTATGCCCACCCCCCGGCAGATGGCGGCGCAGTATGGCGGCCTTGATACCCCCATGTACGCCGAGGATATACCCAGCGCGAAGGAGCTGGAGCGCAGAGAACAGGAAGAGAAGGAGAGGGAACAGCGTCAAATGGAGAAGGAACGCAGGCAGAGGGAAAGGGAAGAGGAGAAGGAGCGCCGCAGGGAGCAGCGCCAGCAGCAAAAGTGCGCGCAGCGGCATTGCTGCGCGCACAAAAACAACCCCCTGATTAACCTCCTGAAATTTGTAGTGGGTGTCTACCTATTCTTTACCATCCTGCGCGTGGTGCCTTCGCTGATAGGCGGCGCATTCGGCCTGGTGGTTGCTATCCTCAGCCTGTTTATCGCCCTCCCCATTGTGTTTGACGTGCTGGGTTTCGTGTTCCAGGTTGTGTTCGGCGTACTGGGCGCCGTGTTTAAGGCCATCTTCCGCCCGCTGTGCTAAGATAGCGAATGATAATAGCAATGCCCGGCGCGTTAAAGACGCGCCGGACGTTTTCTGACAGAGAAAAGCATCGCTTTTCCCGCTTTTTGTTTTATACTGATGTAAAACAGTAATGCATCCAAAGTGCAGAGGAATTTCGGCTTGCAGCAAGGAGCAGTGAAGGAAGCGTAGCAGCGCTACGCTGACTGAACAGACGACGATGCTGCAAGTCAAAAGGACCGGCACGACGATGCATTAATGTTTGGAATCGGTATTACAACGCACATCATCGCATGCTTAACGCGCCTTTTTCCGCCCGCCGCATTGCCCCGCAAGGATAAAACATGTATAATACTTATACTATGATAATGAGGTGAGGGCATGATTAACGCAAAAGATTTTGCTTCGGCATTAAACCTGAAAACCCTGTCCCCTTCCTCCCAGACGGAGTGGAACATCGAATCGGCGGAGTTTAACCGTCCCGGCCTGGAACTGGTAGGCTTTTATGAGCATTTTGCCTACAATCGTCCCCAGGTGCTTGGCAATGTGGAGATGACATACCTTGACTCCCTCTCTGCCGCAGACAGGGGAGAATGCCTGAACAAGTTTTTCTCCTACCCCATCCCCTGCGTGACGGTGTGCCGGGGCTTTGTGCCCTCGGAAGATTTTCTTGCCGCCGCCCGCAAAAATGATGTGGCGGTATTTGGCACGGAAGAACCCACCACCAAGTTTATTGTCGACGCCATCATCTATCTGAATACCGCCCTGGCCCCCCGCACCACCATGCACGCTGTTTTGGTGGACGTATATGGAACCGGGGTGCTGATTACCGGGGAAAGCGGCGTGGGTAAGTCGGAATCCGCCCTGGAGCTGGTTACTCGCGGGCACCAATTGGTAGCCGACGACGTGGTGGACATCCGCCGGGTATCGGACAACCGCC
>CAZCBC010000085.1:0-4049 GCA_964496775.1 uncultured Oscillospiraceae bacterium | reverse complement strand
GGCGAAGCCCCCGAGACGGTGCGCCACTTTATGGAAATACGCGGCATCGGCATCATCGATATCCGCCAGATGTTCGGCGTGGGCAGCGTATTGATGAACAAGGCCATTGATATGTCCATTCACCTGGAAAACTGGAAAGAGAAAAAGGAATACGACCGTCTGGGCCTGGATGAAGAGTATACCAGCATTCTGGATGTGCGCATCCCCCATCTGGTCATCCCCGTGCGCCCGGGGCGCAACCTGTCCATCATTATCGAGGTGGCGGCGCGCAACTACAGCCTGAAAAAACTGGGCTACTCCGCCGCGCGGGAATTGGACAAGCGGCTGAACGAGATGATGAACCGCAGCAAGTAAGCCGCGCGTTGCAAAAGTCATATAGCAGCAGGCGGCCGGCTGCTTGTTGTTTCGGCCATTTTGCCTGTTCACTTTTATTGTATTGATTTTGAATGATTTCATATCCATTGAGGAGGATTTATGCTGTACTTAGGCATCGACTTGGGGGGAACCCACATCGCCTGCGGCGTGGTGGACCATGAGGGGCGCATCATCGCCCAGGCGGAAACCCCCACCCTGGCAGAGCGTCCCTTTGAGGACGTGGTGCGGGACATGGGCGCCTGCTGCCTGCAGGCGCTGGCCTTGGCAAAATGCACGGCGGAGGATATTGCCACCATCGGCATCGGCATCCCCGGCATCGCCAACAATGAAACGGGCATCGTAATTTTCTGCACCAATTTGGGCTGGCATGATGTGCCCCTGGTATCGGAATTGCAAAAATACATCAACCGCCCCATCTACATCGAGAATGACGCCACCGTGGCGGGCTTTGCCGAAAGCGTCGCCGGTGTCAGCAAGGGCTGCAAGAGCAGCGTATTTTTAACGCTGGGCACCGGGGTAGGCGGCGGCATCATCATCGACGGCAAACCCTGGACGGGCGCCCACGGCGTGGCCAGCGAGCTGGGCCATTTAACGCTGGAGTTGGACGGTATCCCTTGCACCTGCGGCAAGGACGGGTGCCTGGAGCGCTACTGCAGCGCCACCGCCATCATCCGCATGGGCAAGGAAGCCTGTCTAAGCCATCCCGACTGCGACATCGCCCAAAGGGTCAACGGGGATATAAGCAAGATTACCGCCAAGACGGTCATCGACTCCGCCCGGAGCGGGGACGACATCAGCATGCGCATCTTCCACCGCTATTGCCGGTACCTGGCGCTGGCCATCAACACGGTGGTGTCCTTCCTGGACCCCGAAATGGTGGTGCTGGGCGGCGGCGTCAGCCACGCGGGGGACTTTTTGCTGGACGCCGTACGCGCCAAGCTTCCCCATTACCTGATGTTTAAAACCATGCCCTATGCCGAGATTCATTTGGCGCAGCTGGGCAACCAGGCGGGCATCATCGGCGCCGCCATGCTGGCGCGCATTATTACCGAAGAAGGGGAAACACACCATGCACATTAAGGACCTGTATCAGAACACACCTAAAGACGGCACAAGCGTCTGCCTGTCGGGCTGGGTACGCACCCTGCGCGACAGCAAGGCCTTTGCTTTTATCGAATTAAACGACGGCAGCCATTTCCGCAACCTGCAAATCGTCTGCAACGATACACTGCCCAATTTTGATGAGATTACCCACATCACCACGGGCAGCGCCCTCACCGTGGAGGGCCGCCTGGTGCTGACCCCCGACATGAAGCAGCCCTTTGAGGTGCATGCCGACAAGGTTGTGGTGGAAGGGCTAGCTGACAACGACTACCCCCTGCAAAAAAAGCGCCATACCTTTGAGTACCTGCGCACCATCGCCCACCTGCGGCCCCGCAGCAACACCTTTTACGCTGTGTTCCGCATCCGCTCCCTGGCGGCCCAGGCCATCCACCGCTACCTGGCGGAGCGGGGCTTTGTGTACGTGCATACCCCCATCATCACCACCAGCGACGCCGAGGGCGCGGGAGAAATGTTCCAGGTAACGACGCTGGACATCAACAACCCCGCCCGCACCAAGGACGGCGGGGTGGATTACAGCGAGGACTTTTTCGGCAAGCACGCCGGCCTGACGGTTTCCGGTCAGTTAAACGTGGAAGCCTACTGCATGGCCTTTTCCAAGGTGTACACCTTCGGCCCCACCTTCCGGGCAGAAAAAAGCAATACCCCCCGCCACGCGGCGGAATTCTGGATGATCGAGCCGGAAATTGCCTTTTCCGACCTTCAGGACATCATGACCCTGGAAGAAGACATGATTAAGCATGTCATCGCCGATATCCTTAGGGAAGCCCCCGAAGAAATCAACTTCCTGAACCAGTTTGTGGACAAGGAGCTGAAGCAGCGGCTGGAACTGGTGAAGGACGCCCAGTTCGCGAAGGTATCCTATACCGACGCCATCGACATCCTGCTAAAGAGCGGCAGGGAGTTTGAGTATCCCGTCTCCTGGGGCGTGGATTTGCAGACCGAGCACGAGCGCTACCTGACAGAGATACATTTTAAGCGCCCGGTGTTTGTGTACGACTATCCCAAGGACATTAAAGCCTTCTATATGCGCATGAACGAGGACGGTAAGACCGTTGCCGCCGTAGACCTGCTGGTGCCCGGCATCGGGGAGCTGGTGGGCGGCAGCCAGAGGGAAGAGCGCTACGACAAGCTGCTTCAGCGCGTGGAAGACATGGGCCTGGAGCCTGAAGACTATACCTGGTATATGGATTTGCGCCGCTTTGGCACAGTGAAGCATGCAGGCTTTGGCTTGGGCTTTGAGCGCTTTGTCATGTACCTGACGGGCATCAGCAACATCCGCGACGTGCTGCCCTTCCCCCGTACAACAGGCACGGCGGAGTTTTAATCCTCTTTTTCAGCAATATACTGCCCCATGCGGGGCGTTTACCTATCCGGAACACCAGGCGGGATCAGTCCCGCCTTGATGTGATACAAAAAAAGGAGGAGAGATCTATGAAACGCAATCGGATTCTGTTGCTCTTGCTTGCGTTGGTATTGATTGTGGGCGGCAGCTACAGCGCCCACTACATCAACACCAACAGGGGACGCACCAATGTCGAGCGCATCTACTTTGATACCGAAAGGGGCACCCTGTCGGGGCTGCTGTACACACCCGAGGGGGTGTCGGCGGCGCACCCGCGGCCTGCCATTGTCGTCACCCACGGGTACCTGAACTCCGGCGAAATGCAGGACTTGAACGCCATCGAGCTGTCCCGCCGGGGCTTTGTGGTGCTGGCGCTGGACATGTACGACCATGGACACTCCAAGGCCAAGGAAAACTACACCGGCGGCTTTATGAAGTTCTGGCCCACCGCCATGTGGGACGCCGCCCAGTACATGTACGCCCAGCCCTATGTGCTGAAGGATGAAGCGGGCAACGGCCTCATCGGCGTAACGGGGCACTCCATGGGCGGCTTCTCCTCCGCCATGGCCATCTATGAGGACGAGAAGGCCTTCGAAAAGAACGGCTACCGTATTATCTACACCAGCCTGACCCACGGCTCGGACTACTACTGGACAGGCTTCCTGGGGCTGACCACCGAATTGGCC
Source organism: uncultured Oscillospiraceae bacterium (assembly GCA_964496775.1). Taxonomy (GTDB): domain Bacteria; phylum Bacillota; class Clostridia; order Christensenellales; family Aristaeellaceae; genus DTU024. The sequence goes on along the minus strand of CAZCBC010000085.1, from coordinate 521 downwards.
GCCGAGTTCAGCGGCGGGCGCACCCTGGGCAAGCTGGCCGCCCAGTTTGACGAGTTTTTCTTCAACACCGACCCCAATGTGCGGGGCGACGTCATCAAAAAGAACTATGTGGGCACCGTAGGTGGGCAAACCTTCCTGGAGCAGGAAGACCCCCAGCCCGAAACCTGGTACGAAACCAGCGACGGCGGCAAGCGCATCGTGTACCAGCCCTACGAAATACACCCCTGGAACCACTTCTCCACGGTATCCGCGGGCCATACGGTGGACTTCTACCTGACGGCCTTTGAGGAGTATGCCGACAACCTGAACGCCCTGCCCTCTGACAATCAAATCTGGCTGTATAAAGAGCTGGCTGAAGGTGCAGCGCTGCTGGGCTTCCTGATGCTGATACTGGCCCTGGGGCTGATGGCCACCGACATCCCCTGCATCAGAACACAGGCTGTCGCAGCAGAGGGCGCAGAGGAAGCACCCCTGCCCGCCGTTCAGGGCGATGTGGGGATGGGCCTTGGCAAACTGGCGGC
>CAZCBC010000084.1:10290-10506 GCA_964496775.1 uncultured Oscillospiraceae bacterium | reverse complement strand
ACAACCTAGCCAGGAAGGCTTCCGGCATACCGGAGGCTTTGCCGTTTTCCATGTCCTGCTTATTGGCTTTGAGGATACTTTCCTCGTTTTCTTCCAGCGCCTTAGCCATGCCGTAGAGGGCGCCGCTGCGCTTGGCATCTTCCAACTGCATCAATTCGTTGGCTGCCGCCCGGGCTCTTTGGCCCAGATTTTCTAACATATTAATCATGACGTACC
>CAZCBC010000084.1:1451-10199 GCA_964496775.1 uncultured Oscillospiraceae bacterium | reverse complement strand
ATTACATAGGTGTCGATGCCCGCAGCACAGGCCATTTCCGCAGCCTTGATTTTTGTTTCCATACCGCCCGTTCCCAGGCTGCTGCCTGCGCCCTGGGCCAGCGCTTTAATGTCCGGGGTGATTTCTTCCACCACGGGGATTAGCTTTGCGTCCGGGTATTTGCTGGGATTTTTGTCGTACAGGCCGTCGATGTCTGTCAGGATAATCAGCTTATCGGCATGCACCAGCACCGCCACAATGGCGGACAGGCTGTCGTTATCGCCGTAGACGATTTCTTCCACCGCCACGGCGTCATTCTCATTGATGATGGGGATAACGCCCCACTCAAACAGTTTTTCGAAGGTAGCGCACAGGTTATGGTGGCGTTCCTCGTCCTCCACATCCTGCTTGGTAATCAGCAGCTGACCTACCTTGTGGCCGTATTCAGCGAACATTTTATCGTACATGAACATTAACTCGCACTGGCCAATGGTGGCGGCGGCCTGCTTGCCGGGGGTGTCTTTCGGCTTTTCGCACAGGCCCATTTTGCCTACGCCAATGCCGATGGCTCCGCTGGTAACCAGCACCACCTGAATGCCCCGGTTCATCAAGTCTGCCAGCACCCGCACTAAATGTTCCATGTCCCGCAGGTTGGCGCGGCCGTTAGGGTGGGCCAGGGTGGATGTACCAACTTTGACGACGATGCGCATGGGCTGAGATTGCAAAAAATACACCTCCGTTTTTCCGCATGGGCGGATTATGAGCATTATACCATAATCCCTCTGGCCTTAAGTGGGCAGGGGGATGGATGAAATGTATAAAGAATGTTTAAAATAAAGGATAGAAGGGCTTATTCCTGCCTGGGACTTAAAAAGTATACCAGCAGGGAGCCCAGGGTATTGCCCAGGATAGCCAACAGCATAAAAGGTACCAGGCGTATGTTTAGTATAAGACCCTTGCCGAAGGCAGCAGCGAAATAGAAAGCGTCGGCCACGCAGTGCTCAAACCCTGCCAGAATAAAAACGGGTACCGCCAGCAAAATCCCTAGTGCCCTTTCGGGGCCGCGCAGGCGCTTCCAGGTATCCACGGCGATAAACATCATCATGCCGCAACCTATGCTTCTAAGCAGCGTCTGCACAGCGCTCTGGTTTAGCTTTCCCTGCGCCATGGCCACCACATCCTTAACGCCTGTGCCCATGGCGCCAAAGGCCAAGCCCAGCAGGGCGGCGCCCAACAGGTTGTTCAGCAGCATTATGGCGTATTCCTTGATGCCGCAGCTGTCTTTAGAAAAGGCGTAGCCGCAGCGGCCGGTGTACAGCGGTGTGCCAAGCACTAAAACAGCGTAAAGCCCCACGCAGAAGAGGGGAGCGCCGATTTCCCGGCTTTCTACCCCAAGGAAGCCGTATCCGCCAAGGCCTATTAGCATGCCGGCCAGCAAGGTATGGGCGTTTTTCTTCATAACAGCCTCCTAACATCTTTTATGGGTACGAGTATACCATAGCATCAAGAAAAGGTGTACCCGGAAGGCGAAAAGATATAAACCACAGGAGAAAAGCCAAAACGAAACGAAAATTGGATGAAAACTATTGCCGATGCGATAGCGCTATTCATCTTCAGCGCCGTTGTATTTGCTGATATCTGCGGTCTGGAGATACCAAAAGGTACAAGGCTGTATTGTTTGACATCATATAATGTGAAAGTGTATAATCACCGCGGGCGGATGACCGCTTTTGAAAGGTGTGTGTTGAATGTTTGGAAAACGTAGCGATGGATGGCTGGTCAAAGAGGTAGACCCCATTGTTGCCTTAACCCCTTATTTAATGCCTATGCGCTGCGACGCACAGGTGATGCTGGACTATGCTGTCGACTTTGAGCGCCTGGCGCGGTATATCGTTAAGAAAAACGGCGAAGGCTACAAGATTTCCTTTATGGACATCGTTGTCGCAGCCTATGTGCGCGCCGTGTCCCAGCTGCCTGAGGTAAACCGTTTCATTGCCAATAAGCGTATCTATGCCCGCAAGGAGATAGCTGTTTCCTTTGCGGTACTCAAAAATACTGCCGATGGCTCGGTGCAGGAAAATACCGTTAAAGCCAAGTTTGATCCCCACGACACCATCTATGATGTGGCTGCCCGCATGGAAAAGGATATCAGCATCAGCCGACAGGAAAATGCCGCTAACAGTACCATGAAGTTGGCAAAGCTTCTTGCAAACCCTATATTAGCCAATGTGATTGTGTTTCTTGCAAGGGTGCTGGATCGTTATGGCCTGCTGCCCCGGTTTATTGTGGATGCCAGCCCCTTCCATACGGGCATGTTCGTCACCAACATGGCATCCATCGGGATGCCGGCGGTCAAACACCATATCTATAACTTTGGCACCACCTCCCTGTTTGTGTCTATTGGCGTCAATGAGCGTACGGTGGAACTGGACCGCGACGGAACGCCCCGCCGCGTACGCCATATGCCCCTGGGTGTGGTGGCGGATGAGCGGGTGTGCGCCGGCATGATATACAGCAAGTTTGTTGCCAAGTTTATGGGCTATATTAAGAATCCGGAAGAATTGGAAGTTCCGCCGGAGCAGGTTTTCTTTGATGAGGGGCACGAATTTTCCCTGCCTGCCGTCAAAACCAAGAAGCGCCGTTTCCGCTTCCGCCGCAAGAAACGGGACTTTGAGGAAAGCCTTCAGGACGCGGTTTAATGGCATGGCCATTTTCGAGCAGATGGGTATCAAATTGGGTAAAGTTGAGTATGAGGTTACCCAGAACGGCACTGCCAGATTAAGCGGCGATAAACTCACCCTGACACTGGAAGGACAGCCTGCTCTGGAACTAACACGGGTAAAATAATCCCATTTAACGTGGAATCCCCTTTATAGAAGCCGAATGGTCGGCTTTTTTTGCACCTGTGAGACCTCTGTAAACCAAAGAACTTGAAATCTGAAATCCGGCGTTTGAAATCTGGCATTTGTATTGATTGTTGCTGCTACAGGTGCTATGATGAATATCAATGTTTGTTCGTCAACAGTAAAGGAGGTCTTCCCTTGCAGGCGTTTTTGGGGCGTCTTTTTCAAACGGATAGGCTGGTGCCAAAAGAGCATAGGCGGGGGGAATTACCCGATGGCAAGGAGGCTTTCAACGATGTGCTGCACATCGCGCTGCCTTCCATTGCCGAAATGGTGCTGATGAGCCTGATTGGCAGCGCCGATACCATTATGGTGGGGCAACTGGGCAAGAATGCCTTGGCTGCGGTGGCGCTGCCCACGCAGCCCCGCATGTTGATGCTCAGCATGTTTTTTGCCATCAATGTGGGCGTTACTGCCATTGTGGCGCGCCGCAAGGGGGAAGGGAACCGGCAAAAAGCCAACATGACCTTGCGCAACGCCATCATGCTGGTAGCGGCGCTATCGCTGGCTATTATGGCGCTGGGATTAATTTTTGCGGAGCCTCTGATGCGCCTTTCCGGCGGCAACACGAACACCCCGGACGATGCCCAGGTGCTGCACGGCGCCATGACCTATTTTCAGATTATGACTTGGGGCCTGCCTATTACCACCGTCAGCATGTGCATTAATGCCGCCATGCGGGGAGTAGGAAATACCAAGATTACCCTGCAAGTTAACATCATCAGTAACCTGGTTAACGTGGTGTTTAACTACCTGCTGATTGGTGGAAACCTGGGTTTTCCCAGGCTGGAGGTGGCGGGCGCCGCCCTTGCCAGCGTCATTGGCCTGACGGCGGGGGCAGTTATGTCCTTTGTGGCTGTTATGCATGGGGGGAACTCCTACCTGCATCTGTCCCGGCACGACAAGTGGCGCGTGGATAAACAGACCATGCGGGGCATTGTAAAGGTAGGCGGCAACGCCATGGTGGAGCAATTAAGCCTGCGCTTTGGTTTTTTCATGTATTCCCGTATCATCTATGGCTTGGGTGTGACATTGTTTGCCGCCCACAACATTGCCATGCAGTTTTTGAATATCACCTTTAGCCTGGCAGATGGTACCGCCATTGCCGCCACCTCTCTGGTGGGGCAGCAGATGGGGGCGGAAAGGCCGGACAAAAGCCAGATGTATGGTAAGCTCAGCTTTCGCCTGGCCATGATGATTTCAGCCACGGTTGGTACGCTGCTGGTGATCTTCAGATATCCTTTAGGCAGCTTGTTTATTGATGGCAATACGCCTCAGGCCGATATCGTGATTGAGGCCGCTGCCCAGACCATGCTGGTGGTGGCGCTGATGCAGCCCTTCCAGATGGGGTCGGTGGTGCTGTCCGGCTGTTTGCGGGGGGCGGGGGACAATTTGTTTGTCGCCGCCGTTATGGGGGTATGCGTCAGCATTATACGGCCTATTATGGCGGTGCTGGCTGTCAATGTGTTAGGCTTGGGCCTGGCCCTTACCTGGCTGTTTAGCCTGAGCGAGATTATCATTCGAGCCATTTTCTTTGGCAGACGCTTCAACAGCGGTAAATGGATGGAAAAGAAAGTATAAGTTTACCCCATATGAAAGGAGATTTCTATGCTTACTTTTATCTGTTATCCCCGATGCTCAACCTGTAAAAAGGCTCAGGCCTGGCTGGACGCCCATCACATTCCCTATACCTTTCGGGATATCAGCAAACAAAACCCCACAGAGCAGGAGCTGGCAGCCTGGCACCGCGCAAGCGGTTTGCCCCTCAAGCGTTTTTTCAATACCAGCGGCATGAAGTACCGGGAATTGGAACTAAGCGCCAAGCTGCCTCACATGCCGGAGGAGGAGCAACTGGCACTGCTTGCTACCGACGGTATGCTGGTGAAGCGTCCCCTTTTGGTAGGCGACAAGGTGTTGGTAGGCTTTAAGGAGAAGGAGTGGGAAGAACTGCTGTAATTGCCATGCAACCATAAAAAATGCGCCCTTCAAAGGCGCTTTTTTCATGGGTTTATATGCTGAACATCAACCACCCGCAGGATACCCTGCTCTACGGTAAAAAATACTTCCATTCCCGCAAAGAAGAAGCCGTACTGCCGGCCTTCCTGCTGGTAGCCGGGGCGGGGGTCTTCCCTGAGTACGCCCATCAGGGCTTTTTGTTTGTCCGGGGGCACTTTGCACAACAGTTCCTCCGGGAATTCTACCGGGATAAAGTCCTCCGCGTGTGCCTTGGCGAAGCCGCCTTGCGCGTTGGGAATACTGTCGCTGGCAAGGTAGGGCTTGATGTCGTAGATGGGAGTACCGCTTACCAGGTCTGCACCGGCAAGGTGCAGCACGGGCCCTTTGTCCAATGTATATTCGATGTCGATAAGCCGTACCGCGGACAACCCCAAAGGGTTGGGCCTAAAGGGAGAGCGGGTAGCGAATACGCCCAGCCGCTGGTTGCCGCCCAGTTTGGGCGGGCGCACCGTGGGGGACCAGCCTGCCTCCGCGTTTTCGGAAAACTGCCAAATCAGCCACAGGTGGCTAAACTGTTCCAGCCCCCGCAGGGCGTTTGTGTCCCGGTAGTCGGGCTCGAATATCAGGGTAGCGCGCAACTCCTCCACCCGGCCGCTTTGCCGGGGGACGCCAAACTTATCGGGAAAATCCGTATAGACCCGGGCAATCACCCGCAAGGACATTGATGACATCGTACCCCTCCTGCCCAGATTGTACCACAGGGCGGGAGGGTTTTCCTTACTTTTTGTGCACCAAACCGCTTTTTTCCAGCGCCAACACAATGGGCGGGATGAGCAGGATATGCAGGATACTGCCGGGCACCGCATTGATGAAGGCGCCGCTCAAAAACATTTGCCATGTATAGACATTGCCGGCGGATTTCATCAACAGGTACATGGCGATGCCGAACACCGCCCGCCCTGCCAGCATGGCAGTAAGCAGCGCGGCATATACATGGATGGCTTTTTTTGGCAGCAGCTGATAGACCAGCCCGCTGACCAGGCCGTAGGCAGCCAGCTCAAAGGCCATGGCCACACCCACCGGCATCAGCGGCGGCATACCAAACAGGGCAAAGCGCAGCGGGGGCGCCACTGCGCCAACCAACAGCCCCCAGAAGGGACCGGCCAGAAAACCGCACAACAACACGGGAATGTGCATGGGGGACAGGGCAGAGCCAATCTGCGGAATCTGCCCCGTCAGAAAGGGCAGCACCAGGGCAAGGGCCAGGCACAGCCCGGCCAGGGCGATATTCTTGGTTTGCGTGTTCATAGATACCTCCGATTGATAATAAAAAAGACGCCCATGGCTTCTGCCAACGGGTGCCTTCATGACACAGTTTCAAAAGATTTATTATACGAGAATCAATAAAAGGCTTCTGCCTTCAAAGCCATCTTCGGATGACTATATTTATCCTACCAAAGGAGGGACAGACTGTCAAATCAGTTTGCCCAATTGCTCCACCGTTTCGCGTACCATGTCCTGCATGCCCATATCCCGGGTGCCGATAATTTGGTTATTGCACAGGTTGACGGGAATCAACAGCTTGTGGGCATCGCACTGGCCAATGGCCGTTGCCATGGTGGGAGAAATTTCCCCCAGCAGGCTGTCGGCGATGACAATGCCCATGGGGCCAATAATAAAGTCTGCCTTGCGGCAGGCGACCAGCACGGCGTTTTCCCCTGTGGCGCCTTTGTCTGCGCCCGCTTTCAGCATGGCGGAGGTAGCCTGGCTGTTGGTGCCCACAGCCGTTAAAACATGGTCAGGATATACCGCTTTGATGGCGGAAACCAGCAGGCGGCCGATGCCCCCGCCCTGCCCATCGATGACAACAATCTGCATGCTGTCCCTCCTCTTTCCAGGTACAACCATGATACCATGAAATGAAAAAAAAGAAAGTCAAAAAGGGGTTGAATTATTATGATGATATGTGTATAATATTCACATTCAATTGAGGAGGGAATGTTTGATGAGCAAGTTACGGGTACTGTTAGCCTATTCCGGGGGACTGGACACCACGGTAATCATCCCCTGGTTGAAAGAAAACTATGATTGTGACGTGGTCTGCATGGCTGCCGACGTGGGCCAGGGGGAAGAATTGGACCCTCTCCACGAGAAGGCCGCCAAGACAGGCGCCGAAAAATTATACATCGAGGACCTGCGCAAGGAGTTTGTGGAAGATTTTATCTGGCCCACATTAAAGGCGGGCGCTGTGTATGAAAACAAATACCTGCTGGGTACTTCCTTTGCGCGCCCGCTGATTGCCAAGCGCCTGGTGGAAATTGCACACAAGGAAAACTGCACGGCCATCTGCCACGGCTGCACCGGCAAGGGCAACGACCAGGTGCGCTTTGAGGTAACCGTCAAGGCCTTTGATCCCCATATGAAGATTATCGCCCCCTGGCGGGAGTGGGATTTAAAAAGCCGCGAGGACGAGATTGCCTACGCCGAGGAGCGGGGTATCCCGCTGCCCATCAGCAAGAAGCGGCCCTACAGCATGGACCGCAACCTCTGGCACCTGAGCCACGAGGGCTGCGACCTGGAGTTTCCTGAGAATCCCCCGCCGGATGATTTGCTGCTGCTGACGGTGTCGCCCGAAAAAGCCCCCGACAAGCCGGAAATTGTCAGCATTGAGTATCATAAGGGCATCCCTGTCGCCATCAATGGCGAAAAGATGGACGCTGTCGCCCTGCTGACCAAGGCCAACGAGATTGCCGCCCGCAATGGCGTAGGCATCACCGACTTGGTAGAAAACCGCCTGGTAGGCATGAAGAGCCGCGGCGTATATGAAACCCCCGGCGGCACGCTGCTCTATGCGGGCCATCAAAACCTGGAAGAAATCACGCTGGACAAGGACACCCAGCACTTCAAACAGCATGTGGCCCTTAAGTTTGCCGAGCTGGTCTATAACGGTCTGTGGTACACCCCCCTTCGGGAAGCCATCAGCGCCTTTGTGGACAAAACCCAGGAGAATGTAACGGGCACTGCCACCTTAAAGCTCTACAAAGGTAATGTGTTCGCCCATGGCGTCACCAGCCCCTACAGCCTGTATATGGAATCCATCGCCACTTTCGGCGACAGCAAGGATCTGTATTCCCATATGGACAGCGCCGGCTTCATCAACCTCTTTGGCCTGCCCGTTAAAGTGGGCGCCCTGGCCAAGGAAATCAGGGAGAGCCAGCATATGGAGGCTGAAGTACCCGACCATAAGAGGGACTGAGATGAAACTTTGGAGCGGACGCTTCCAGAAGCATACAGCCGATATTGTGGATGATTTCAACACCTCCCTGCCCTTTGACTGCCGCCTGTACAAACAGGACATCGAGGGCAGCCTGGCCCATGCCGCCATGCTGGTCAAGGTGGGCATCCTGACCCAGGAGGAGGGGGATAAAGTCCGCCAGGGCCTTAAGGATATCCTGCAGGGGTTTGAGGATGGTAGCCTCAGCCTGCAAACCCCGGCGGAGGATATCCATATGCTGGTGGAAAGCCTGCTGACGGAGAAAATCGGCGACGCGGGCAAGAAGCTGCATACCGGCCGCAGCCGCAACGACCAGGTGGCCACCGACATGCGCCTGTATGTGAAGGACACCTGCGATGAAACGCTCAAGGCCCTTGTTCAGTTGTGCGAAACGCTGCTGAGCCTTGCGCAAAAACATTACGGGGACGTGATGCCCGGCTATACGCACCTGCAGCGTGCCCAGCCCATCACCCTGGGACACTGGTTTCTGGTATGGTTCGAGATGTTCCTGCGGGATGTACGGCGCGTGCACCACGCTAAGGAAGCTGCCGACTGCCTGCCCTTGGGCGCGGGCGCCCTGGCAGGTACCACCTACCCCCTGGACAGGGAGGATGTGCAGCAACAGCTCAACATGGC
>CAZCBC010000084.1:1153-1382 GCA_964496775.1 uncultured Oscillospiraceae bacterium | reverse complement strand
TGATGCACTTAAGCCGCCTGTGCGAGGAGTTGATTATCTTCTCCACCACCGAGTTTGGCTTTATTACCATGGACGACGGCTACGCCACCGGCTCCAGCATGATGCCGCAAAAGAAAAACCCCGACGTGGCGGAGCTGATTCGCGGCAAAACGGGGCGGGTGTACGGCAACTACCTGGCGCTGCTGACCGTGATGAAGGCACTGCCCCTGGCCTATGACAAGGACATGCA
>CAZCBC010000084.1:0-1143 GCA_964496775.1 uncultured Oscillospiraceae bacterium | reverse complement strand
TAAAGAGGGCTTCTTTGACGCCCGGGACACCTATATAAGGTGCCTGAACATCATTACCCCCCTGCTGCAAACCACCACCTACAATCTGGATACCATGCGGGAAAAGGCGTTGGATGGCTTTACCAATGCCACGGACCTGGCGGACTATCTGGTGAAAAAAGGCGTGCCCTTCCGGGACGCCCACAGCATATCCGGTCAGATGGTGGCCTACTGCCTGGGCAAGAAATGCGCCCTGAACGACTTAACCCTGGATGAGATGGCCATGTTTTCCCCCGCCATTGGGGAGGATGTGTACGATGCCCTGTGCCTTGATACCTGCGTCAACCAGCGCAAGGTATTAGGCGGCCCGGCGCCGGACAATGTTCTGCGCGAAGCGGAGCTGGGGTGGAAAAGGCTGAAACAGTACCAATAACCTATTGCTGAATGGAAGATGCAAAAAACGGGGAAGGAGAACTTCAAAATCTCCTTCCCCTCCTTTTGGGTTCTATTTTCTTGTACTTCTCATCGCAAAAATACGCTTTGCTGTTTTTGCTTATGGTTAAGGGTGCGGGGACGTTCCGTCCCCGCCGCCCCTGGACAAGGGATTTCATCCCTTGAACCAATCTTTATCCTATCCTGGTCTTGTTGCCCATGTAGGGCTGCAGGGCCTTGGGAATCAACACGGTGCCGTCCTCCTGCAGGTTGTTTTCCAGGAAGGCAATCAGCATGCGGGGCGGGGCCACCACGGTGTTGTTCAGGGTATGGGGCAGGTATTTGCGGTTGTCTTGGTCATTAACCCGGATGCTCAGGCGGCGGGCCTGGGCGTCGCCCAAATTGGAGCAGCTGCCCACCTCAAAGTACTTCTGCTGCCGGGGGCTCCAGGCCTCCACGTCGCAGGATTTTACCTTCAAATCCGCCAGGTCGCCCGAGCAGCATTCCAGCGTACGCACGGGGATGTCCAGCGTCCTGAAGAAGTCAACGGCGTTCTGCCACAGCTGGTCGTACCAGTACATGCTGTCTTCCGGCTTGCACACCACCACCATTTCCTGCTTTTCAAACTGGTGGATACGGTAGACGCCCCTTTCCTCAATGCCGTGGGCGCCCACTTCCTTGCGGAAGCAGGGGGAGTAGCTGGTCAGGGTCTGGGGCAGCTCGCTTTCGTCC
>CAZCBC010000083.1:8714-10506 GCA_964496775.1 uncultured Oscillospiraceae bacterium | reverse complement strand
GTCAGGGGTGTCCATGAATTGGAATAGCAAACCTTCGAAATTCGTGGTATTCTTGTTGTGAGCCATTGGGATCTCCTCCTTGTGAATGTCTGTCAACATCCATTGTAACGGAGTCCCAGTGGCTTATACATCTACCACTTCGGGAAAGTTGCGAACTTTAGTGTACTCTATCTGGAAGGGAGGGGAGTATAGTGGTGAAAATGCTGAGTTTCATGCTCACTATTATACTTCTTTTTCCCTCTGCCGCGGCGAAGGAGATGCCGCGTTTATCGGTGATGCGGGCCTTGTTGATAGGCTGCGATCAATTTGTAACACAAGAAAATCTGAAGCCTTCTGCGGAAAATAACGTAGAGGATATCAGGCGAATTCTACAACACGATGCACGAGGCTATCAAAGTATTCATACCAGCATCAATCAACCGTTGGATGAAAGTGCGTTTCGCTTACTTGTGAGAAACTCTTTTAGGGATGCATGGGAAAATGATATTTCGCTATTTTATATCAGCACCCATGGCGACTATCGGGATGATGTAGAGGGACGTTTTCGCCTTCTGTTAAGCGACGGTCAGCAGGAATACGCATTAACGATGGCGGTTCTGCATTCTGCTTTAGCGGAGATCAGGGGCACAAAAGTGCTGATTATTGATACCTGCAATAGTGGAATGCTGCTTAACAAGGGCACGGAGATGAATAAGTTTCATTCACAGTTTGCTGGCGAAGGATACAAAGTCTTAACGAGTGCGGGGGGGAACGAGCAAAGCTATAACTGGTCAAGCGGGGCAAACCACCAGCATGGTGGCAGCTACTTTCTTCTTGCATTGAGTCGCGGTTTGGGCCCGCAGGGGAATTATGCAGCGGATGCAAACAGAGATGGTTCTATCACGATGTCGGAAACGTATCAATACCTGTTGGGCAACTATGGCCCTTCCACGCCGCAGATGTATCCTCAGCAGGACGAGTTTGTGCTGCTGCAATATCATCGTGAAGGAACTATCTATAACAGCGGCCATATCTTTCATGTCATGTTTGATGTGACGACTCTTTCTGCGGATGAAAAGGAAATTAATTTTTCGTATACGCTTAACAGGCGTGCCCGCCTAGCATACCAGCTTGTTTATGAGCAGAATGGAACGTGGCAGTTTGACCATTCCCAGTTGTTTGAGGAAAGAGAAACACCCAATGGAATTTCCCTGCCCGGACGAAAACAAAGGACGCTTAGTTTACAGAACTTTGAAGGGGCGCCTTTTGGGTATGTGCTATTCTATATTCTCGCAGTCGATGAAGACAGCACAATTCCTCTTTATACCGCTTTACTTTCTGTGCAAGCTAAAAATGAAGAGATGCAGGTAAAAACCAGAGAATCCTTTTCGCCAGTGCAAGGGCAAGAATTACCAATTATGATTGAACACGAAAAACCCTGCTCGTTAACGGTGATTATCCGTAACGGACAGGGTGAAACGGTATCTGTACCATGGGTGGATTTGCCAAGCAGACCTCAGCACATTGTACCTGCTGGAAGCGTGTTGTACTGGGATGGGCGTGATCAGACAGGGGAAACAGTTCCAAATGGAATATATTCCGTGCAGGTACAGGCAACTTCCGGCGGCCAAACAACAGTCGCGTTCAGCGGAGCCTTCACTGTCGAATGATTACCACTCAATTCCTTTGCGGGCAGGGATGCCTTCATCGTAGGGGTGTTTTTCAGGCATGATGACGCTGACATAGTTTGCTTTATCCTTCAACTTTTCCGTTGCGCCGCGTCCCGTAACCACTACATCACCATACTGAAGCC
>CAZCBC010000083.1:4638-8704 GCA_964496775.1 uncultured Oscillospiraceae bacterium | reverse complement strand
CCCGGCGTCAATCAGGCGAAAGCCTTCCTCTTCCGGCAACAAATGATACGCCATAGCGACAGCCATTTCGTCCAGCACCAGCAAGGCGGGCTGCAATTCATTGACTTTGTCGATCATCCGGGCGATAGCCAAGCGCATGTCCTGGGCGGCCTGTTCAATCTCTTCATCGTCCATCTGGTAAGTAAACTTCATCATGGGCGGGGCGGGGTAGATGGTAGCACCGAGTTTTTTCAGGGATATGAGTTCGCCGGAGTTTCCCTGCTTCATGAACTGAATCACAAGCACAGGCTTTTCATATCCCAGCATACGGGTGGCCAGCCCCATGGCGGCGGTGGATTTGCCTTTGCCGTCTCCCGTGTAAACGTGCAGCAGATTTTTCATCAAACCTTCTCCTCTCTGTGCAGGTAAGTATCATCAGATAAAGGTTCGTAACTTAATGCCTTATCATTCTCAAAGAGAACGGTAAATCCGCGCCCATTGTTTGGCTGCCAATAGATGTGGTGAGACTTTTCGCCAGGAAAAAGATACATCATCAGCACTGAGATGGTACCGGCATGGCCAAAGAAAATAGCGTCCTGTCGGTTGTCGGTGATTTTTTTAAATCCTTGAATACAACGATGATAGAAGCTCAGTGCGCTGTCGCCGTTAGGGCACGATACATTTCCAGATTTATCATTGATGAAGGCCTGGTATTCTGGCAAATGTTCCATTTCCAAATGCGTGCGCATTTCAAAGTCGCCAAAGTCCATTTCGTTTAATTCAGGAATGGGCGTATAGGGGGCGTCAGGATAGATCAATTCCTTTGTTTCGATGGTGCGCTTAAGCCCCGTAGTATATAGACGATACCCGTTCAGGGGCGGATAGTATCCCTTATCTTTGCACTGAAGAATATCCTGTCGGCCAAGCTCCAGTATCGGTACATCTGTGCTTCCACAATACAGTTTTTCAGTGTTGCCACGTGTTATGCCATGGCGAATAAAAACAACGCGAAAGTTTTGCATCTCCATTTTATTGCTCCGTTTTCTTAATTGTTTGTGGGATTCCGCATACAAGGCGTACAACCTCATCGGCCCTGTGGGCAATCAAGCAACATGCACGTCCTACCAGCTCACGCCATATACGCTCTTGTTTCTCTATGGGGACAATGCCCATTCCCACTTCATCACAAAGGATAACAGCTTGGGGGTTTTTTGTGAAGAGTTCCTCCAGATATGTTTCCAATTGCATGTTTGATGCCATGACCTGGCGCAAGGTATCCTGGAAGCTCGCGATGAAAGGCGTATAAAGGGTTTCTTCCACCGTACACGCTTTAGGAAGCACCTGCCATCTGGCAAGCACGTATTCCTCCTTACCGCCGCTGCGTCCGCTAATAATAAGCTTCATAACAACCTCCATGCAATAACTAATCCCAGCGCCCACCATAATTCTGCATGCTGTATACAATAGCCAGCCAAATCACCGGTGATACCGCCAAACTTTGTCAGCGCCATTCTGTGGAAGCGTACAGTACTGATTAGCACGCCTATCATGGCAATTAGGGTGGGCAGCAGGCAGATAATCAGGGAAAAGCCGCAGGCAAATACGCAAAATACAAGTGCGGACAGCAGTACGCCGCGCCGCGGCATGCCATCCTGCATAGCGTGCAGCATGCCGTCCCCCCGCGCGTTGTTTAAAGCAAGCATCATCATCATGCTCACGCTGCGGGATACAACAAAGCCGCAGGCGAGGGGAATGGCTATCTCTTTAGCTCCTTCGGCATAAAGGCCGGCAAGGGCGAGCAGGTACATCATGCCCTTGATAACGGCAAAGGCACCAACGTGAACATCTTTCAGGATGGCCAGCCTTTTTTCTTTATCTTGCAGACTGGCCAGAGCATCGCATGTGTCCAGAAAGCCGTCCATATGAATGCCGCCAGTTAAGACAAGGGGAAGTAGCGTGCATCCTACCCCGACAAAGAGTGGGCTAAAAGAAGAAAAAAAACTGACCCACAAGGAAAACCCAAGGCCAATGACACAGCCGACAAGGGGAAGAAAAATGATTGCATATTTGCGGTCGCTTTCTTCCCAGGAAAACTGTGGCATTGGAATACGGGAATAGGTTGAAAACGCAATTGCAAGGGCACGCAGGAGGTTCATAACATTTCCCCCTTTATACATAGCGGGATACCACAGACAACCTCCACCACATGGTCGCTAAAAACGGCTATAGCATTGTTCAAACGGTGGAGCCTATGGATGTATTCCATTGTTTTCTCATCGTAAGCGATGCCGTCAGAGCCAACTTCGTTGGTGATGATGACCAGATGCCGTGCATGGACGGAGAGATTTTGAATATCCTGTATGATTGTGTCCGGATGTCCATCAAAGAACATCTCATTGGCGAGCAGGTTGGGAATATCCTCCAGAAGAACGATGACATCGTCCATCACTGCAACATCCGAAAGACATTTTTCCTGTTCAAAGACGATGTAGTGATGGCCTTCCCGCTGCTTTTTGTGCCGCTGAACAATCAGCTGATCCTCATCATCAGTAACGCGCATGGTGGCGATGTAAGTAACAGGGACATTATCCGCCAAAGCACGGGCGAGTTTTTCAGCATACGTGCTTTTGCCGCTTTTACTGCCACCGGTAATCAAGGCAATCATGGCTTTTCACCATCAAAGTACGTATAGGCAGTCATGTTCAGGTTTTCAAATGTTTTACTTTGACGATAAACATTCAACGCCATATCAAGCAGGGGCAACAGAGCGACGGCGCCGCTTCCTTCGCCAAGAGCCAAATCCGCAGTAATGCAGGCAGGGGTTGCCAATTCTTCTAAAATGATACGGCATGCAGGTTCTCTGCCCACATGGGAGGCAAGCATGAAATCCCGGCAGCCGGGGGACAGTCGCTGTGCCGTGAGCGCTGCGACACAAGAAATGAAGCCGTCAATAATAATGGGCATATGATGAATTTCGCCCCCTAAAAACATGCCGCATATGGCGGCAATATCCAAACCACCCAATTTGGTGAGGATATCCAAGGCGTCATCTTTATTAGGACGATTGCGAGCAATCGCCTGTTTGATGACGGCGATTTTTTTCTCAAGTCCTTGCGTTGAGAGTCCAGCACCCCGTCCGGTAACGCTTTCAACTTCTTTATTTAACAAAACGCTGGCCATGGCGCTGGATGTGGTCGTGTTGCCAATGCCCATTTCGCCGGTACAAAGAATTTGATAGCCTTTTTCCTTGCACATTCTTACAAGGTCAATTCCGGTTTGAATGTTTTGTTTTGCTTCCTCTGCTGACATGGCCGGTCCCTTTGCGATGTTTCCGGTACCATGCGCGGCCTTGCGCCGCAAGAGAGCGGGACAATCTTCGTCGGTATTGATGCCGACATCAACCGCAAGGACATCCGCCTTGGCATACCGCGCAAAGGCGTTGATGCAGGCGTGACCTTCTGCAATACTTTTAGCGTTCAAAGCAGTAATACTGCTGTCTGTCTGGGTTACCCCTTCCTGAACAACGCCATTATCGGCGCAGAGCACGACAACAGCCCGCTTGTCAATGGATACTTGCGTTGTATGTTGGATTCCGCCTATTTGCGCGATCAGCTTTTCAAGAATCCCAAGACTGTTTAAGGGTTTTCCTATTGTGTCCCAATGCGCCTTGCATGCTTCTTCATACTGCTTTAAATACATGGAGGACACTCCTTTTGATGTATCACAGCGTTTTGAGCCTTGAGACATTTGATGTGATCCTTAAGGCTGCTGGTGATTAGTTCGTAAACAAGATACTCAGGCTTCAGTCGCTGGATGATACCGTGTATGTGTTCAGACAAAAATGGCCTGTGCGCATCAATGTGCATGATATGGCCATAGGAGGTCATCAGGCGATCCATGTAGGAACCCCTAAGGGTGATATTTTGCCCCAGCATACTCTTTGTGTATTCTCCGCTTAAACTTTGATGTAAATGGACACCTTTGATATACTGGCACAATTTTCCGTGCATATCAAGTTGATGGTGGATATAGGATGCTGCATCCTCCAAAGAGCAAAGATCCATATTGGTGTGAATCAAGTGTCCAA
>CAZCBC010000083.1:2283-4628 GCA_964496775.1 uncultured Oscillospiraceae bacterium | reverse complement strand
CCAGCATGATGCCTTTGTGTGGGGTTTGTATACCCTCCATTAGTCGGGCGGTTAGTAGGGGAGAAGTAAACTGAAAACCGGGCCACCATAGGTTTTCAACAAGAAAATGAAAGTCACCTTTTCTGCCGCGCAGTATGTCGTTGATAAGGGAAATCGTGCAGTCGATGACAAACTCATCTGTATACCGAAAACGGTAATCAACAGTTTCCTGCAGTGAAACTTCTGCCACATGAAAGACAACATACTGTGCTTTTAGGCGTGCAGCTACATCAAGTTGTTGCTGAAAATAATTTACCAGACCTTCTTTCGTAACCGTGCCGTAGTACGCATAGGCATCATCAAGGGAGCCGAATTCCTGAATTAATTTTTTATCGTCGCCAAGATAAAGGGGCAACCAACTGGGGAAATACCCCAAATGTACACCATGTATTTTGTCAAGGGGAAGAATATCTGTTTTGCCTTGCTCATACAGCAGCAACTCCAAACCGTCTATACGACAATCAGACAAAAATGAGCGGACTTCCTGTTCGCCCGCAAATCGTCGCAAATCGCTGTCTGCTGTGGACAGATTGGTTAATGTCAGCATGTGTTCCTCCCGTTAAATGAAGTATAGCATGTTCCACCCCCATGGACAAGGGAGGACCATGTTGACTTACACAGGCCTCCGCCGTATAATGAAATTACAAATGAATAGGCACGTGCTTTTGCCGAAAGGCCAGCCTGTTGGCTGAGGGAACCGGATGAAATTTCCGGACTAACCCAGTAACCGTGATGCGGACGAACGAATGTAGACCACTGCGAAAGCGGGAAGGTGTTCGTAAGGATGATGCTAAGTCGGGAGACCTGTCTGCACGTATTTCCTGGGGACGGAAGAAGCCTGATGCGACTGCAATGCGCTGCTCCCTCTCTGTGGGGAGCAGTTTCGTTTCCTCGGCCTGTCGTTTGAATAAACAAGGAGGCTGTTAAAATGGCCAAAAAATTTCTGTTTCTGTTACTGGTATTCGCATTGTCTCTGGGAATGACATTAGCGTGTGCGGAAATCAACCTGACCGACTTTATGGGGCGTGAGGTTGTGCTGGAAACGCCCGCAACCCGAATTGTTGCCTTATCACCCTCGGAATGCGAAATTATCTATGCGCTGGGCGCTGAGGATGCGCTGGTTGGACGGGGCGAATACTGCAATTACCCGGAAGCTGCACTAAAAAAGGCTGTTGTAAAATCTGGCCAGGAAGTCAACCTGGAAGAGATTATTGCATTAACTCCTGATGTTGTGGTTGCCAGTAAAATGGGTCACTCTGAAGAGCAGATGCAGGCGCTGGAAAAAGCAGGCATCAAGACCGTCATCTTTGACGCGCAGAACATTGAAGATGTGTACAAGGCCATCGCCCTCGTCGGCCAACTGACAGGAAAGGTGGAGGAGGCGGACAAACTGGTTCAGGATATGCAAAACGACTTTGCCGATGTGGTTAAAAAAGTGGACGGACGGGAAGCTGGAACCGTGTACTTTGAAGCGTCCCCCCTGCAATATGGCTTGTGGGCAGCGGGCGGCGGCACCTTCATGAATGAGTTGGGCGAAATGATTGGACTTAAGAATATTTTTGCAGACCAAGAAGGTTGGCCGCAGGTGTCGGAAGAGCAGGTTATCAGCGCTAATCCGGACTTTATTATTTCTACCACCATGTACTTTGGCGAAGGACCTAAGCCTGTGGAAGAAATACATAGCCGCAAGGGATGGCAGGATATCAGTGCCCTGAAGAATGACCATGTGATGAACGCGGACAACGATGAGATTACTCGTCCCGGTCCCCGGCTTGTAGACGCACTTGAAACGCTTTATCAGTTTGTATATGAGGATGTACAGGCGGAAGATAACGCTGCGTAATGTAAACGGCAGGGCGGTATAACCGCCCTGCTTTCTCTCCGAAAGGTATTTATGCGACAAAAAGAGGGCTTTAGTTTTCAAACTCATCTGCTATTTTCCATTGCCGTTTTGTTTGTGTTGCTTATTAGTATTTCCATTGGAAGTGTCAGCTTGCCATTAAAAGAAACCTTCACCATTCTCTGGCGTATGCTGACGGGCGGCTTTCAGGAGCAGGGAACGGCCACAAATATTCTGGTGCATGTGCGTGTTCCCAGAGTGTTGGCGGCAGCATTGACGGGGGCATCCCTATCCTTGTGCGGCGGTGCCATGCAGGGATTGCTTCGTAACCCCTTGGCCGACGGCAGTACGTTGGGTGTCAGTTCTGGCGCCGCTCTTGGTGCAGTACTGGCCATTGCTTTAGGGATCACAATCCCAGGTATACCTTTCGCCGGTTCAACAGGCATGGCTATTCTGTTTGCATTTT
>CAZCBC010000083.1:1858-2273 GCA_964496775.1 uncultured Oscillospiraceae bacterium | reverse complement strand
GACCGTTCTTTTTCAACGCATACCATCATCCTGATGGGGGTTGTGTTCAGCATGTTTGCTGGCAGCCTCATCAGCCTGGTTATGGCGTTTTCCGGGCACAAGTTGCGTACCATTACGTTTTGGATGATGGGTTCTTTGGCTGGCAGTACCTACGAGAATGCGGGCATTCTATTCGTGGCTATGTTACTCTTTGGCGGTATTCTTCTGATGATGTCCAGGGAATTGAATGCCTTTGCCATTGGAGAGGACAATGCGCTGCATATTGGCGTAGCGGTGAGACGGGTTAAAATTACCGTGCTGGTGGCGGTGTCTGCATTAATTGGTGTCTGTGTATCCATTGGCGGAACCATTGGTTTTGTGGGTCTGATTATTCCCCAGATCATGGGGAGCAATCATTCCCAACCCGCCGATTAAT
>CAZCBC010000083.1:0-1848 GCA_964496775.1 uncultured Oscillospiraceae bacterium | reverse complement strand
CCCACATCGTGCGCTTAATATTTGGCCCCAACCATCATCGTTTAATGCCCGCCAGCGGATACCTGGGCGCTATCTTTTTGTTGCTGTGTGATATGCTCGCCCGTACCATTGTCAGCCCGCTGGAACTCCCCATCGGTGTGGTGACATCGCTTATTGGAGCAGTGGTTTTTGTAGGCATATTCCGCCGTTCAAAGGGGGAAAAGTGATGAAACTGGAAGCTGATAATGTACAAGTTTCATATTGGGCGGGAGAACCTGCCGTTCAGGACGTTTCCTTGTGTACCGGTGAAGGACAGTGGCTTATGTTGCTGGGGCCAAACGGGGCAGGCAAATCTACCCTAATTAAAGCACTTTCCGCGACATTGCCTTATGGTGGAACAATCAGAATAAACGGCCAAGATATACAAACCATTAAGACAAAAAAATTAGCCCGTATCATGGGGGTACTCAGCCAGCATAATCCCATTAACTACGCATTTACCGTAGAAGAAGTGGTGCGCCTTGGACGGTATGCCCACGGTGGCGGTGTGTTTTCCAAGCCTCATTTGGATGATAAAGAGAAGGTGGACCAGGCGCTTCAGTGGACGGGCATGTCTTCTTTGCGTCACCGCAGCATGCTGACTCTTTCCGGCGGAGAAAAACAGCGGGCTTTTTTGGCACAAGTGTTTGCACAGGACCCTGCCATCCTTTTGTTGGACGAGCCCTCCAGTTCTCTGGATTTAAAACATCAGAAACGGCTATTTGATCTGGTGCGGCAATGGGCGCGTATGCCGGGAAGATGCGTTATTTCCGCTGTGCATGATTTGAGCCTGGCAAAGATGTACGGTACCCATGCGCTGCTTATGTCCGGTGGCAGAGCGGTTGCCTGCGGTACGATAAAAGAAGCGCTGTCCGATGAAAATCTTAAAAAGGTATATGCCATGGACGTACGTAAATGGATGCAGGATATGCTTGCGCAATGGACATAAAAATCTGTCTGCTTGGATTTGCTGGACAATATGGTGTTTTATCGTTATAATTCACCTATCAATGAAAAGGGATGATGTACATGAAATGCCAGTTTTGCAATTCTGCTGACAGCCGCGTAGTCGATTCGCGCCCTACGGAGGACGGTACCAGCATCCGCAGGCGGCGGGAATGCACCAACTGCAACAAGCGCTTTACCACCTACGAGAAGGTAGAGACAATTCAGTTGCTGGTTATTAAGAAAGATAATACCCGTGAAGTGTTTAATCCACAGAAGATACGAAGCGGTATCATCCATGCCTGCCATAAGCGGCCTGTCGCAGCCTCTGATATTGATCAGATTGTTACCAGTGTTGAGCAGTTCGCCTATAACAGCATGAAGCAGGAGATTACCACCCAGCAAATAGGTGAAATGGTGATGGAAGCGTTGCGCGCGCTGGATGAGGTTGCCTATATTCGTTTTGCCTCGGTGTATCGTCAGTTTACGGATATTCCTACCTTCATGCATGAGCTAAGCCGATTGATGCAGGAAGAAAATATGCCCAGCAAAACGCAGGCCTCTTCATCCTCGGATGAAAGCGTAAAAAAATCACCTGCCCGTCGCGCGAGTAAGTGATATAAGCTACTATTTGCACCCGCAAGGGTGCTTTTATGTTGTACGCTTCAGTTTACAAAAACCACCAAACGAGCTGGCGGAAAGGAAAAGCTTTAGCTATCAGAAATCTCCTTATATTCAGAGTTTTTTAGATGCTACCAATATTTGAAATTGATTTTGCATAACATCACAATTGTTATGTTGCTGCAAAGCGTGGTGAGAAACAGTTATTATAAGGGAACCTCTAAAAACCAGCGTTTTCGGAATCAGTAAATAGTTTTCATAGTT
>CAZCBC010000082.1:8734-10686 GCA_964496775.1 uncultured Oscillospiraceae bacterium | reverse complement strand
CTCTCCCGGGCGGTACGGGATGCCGATGCCGCCTGAAAGGTTGATGAAGCGAAGGGGGATGCCCGTCTTTTCAGAGGCATCCACCGCCGTCTTCAGCAGCAGCGCCGCCAGGCGGGGGTAGTAGGTGGTCTCCCTTGTGTTGCTGGCCAGGAAGCCGTGCATGCCAAAGGCAGTCACGCCCAGGCCCTTTAAGATGTGAAGCCCCTCAATAACTTGCTCCGGGGTAAAGCCGTATTTGGCCTCGCCGGGATAGCCCATGATGTCGTTGACGCCGCCAAACACGCCGCCGGGGTTGAAGCGCAGACAAACGGTCTCAGGGATGCCGCCGTTGTTTTTAAGCGTTTCAATATCGCTGATATCGTCTAGGTTAATGGTGGCGCCCATGCTGCGCGCCAGGGCAAACTCGTGGGGAGGCATGGCGTTGGCGGAGAACATGATGTCCTCCCCCCTGGCGCCCACCTTCTTGGCCAGCAGCAATTCGCACTCGGAGGAGCAGTCCAGGCCGCAGTTTTCCTCCAGCATGATGCGCAGGATATGGGGGTTGGGCAGCGCCTTGACGGCGTAGTATTCCTTGAAGCCCTTGTTCCAGGCGAAGGCTTTTTGCAGGGCACGGGCGGTTTTGCGGATGCCCGCCTCATCGTACAGGTAGAACGGGGTGGGATATTGCCGGGCGGCTTCAGCAAACACGCTATCCGGCAACGAAAAATTAGGCATAGCTTCCTCCTTCAAAGGTAGTTTCCATATTATATCGGGGGCAGGGATTGTATACAAGGACGCTGACACAGAAAAACGAGAGAAATGCAAGGCTTTGGGTAAACCCGGCGGGAGAGGCCCACAAGGTTTTCAGCAAATGACAGCATCCGTCCCCTTACCCTGAGAAGGAATTACTTAGAAGGAGGACTGCTATGGTATCGATACAGGGCCACCCCCTGGATGAAAAAACCCTGCGGAACGCATTGGAACAGTTTCTGGCGGAAAGACCCCGCCTGGCAAGGCTGAAACGCTATGCCCAGGGCCGCCACGACATACTGGCGCGCGTAAGGAGGCCGGGGCTGCCCAATGCCCGGCTGCCCCATGGTTTTCCCAAGTATATCGCCCAGATGTCCGCCGGGTATATGCTGGGCGAGGGGGCGAAGTACCAAAGCCGGGAACAGCCCGGGGAGGTTAAGGAGCTGGAACGCCTGCTGAAAAGCGGCTGCGATGACGCCCTGGATATGGATCTGGCGCTGCAACAGGCCATCTATGGCAGGGGCGTATCGCTGACATGGCTGAAGGACAAGCCCCGGACATCCGCCCTGGACCCCATGAATGCCTTTGTGGCAAGGGATGACACGGTGGAGCACAGGCCCCTGATGGGGGTGCTGCTGACGGGAGAGGAGGTGCAGGTGTACACCGATAAAGAGGTGCTGACCTTCCCAGGCACAAGGGACAGGGAGCTGCAAACACCCATCTCCCGCCGCCCGCATGGCTTTGACCGGATGCCCATGGTGGAGTATTTCAACAATGCCGACGCTCAGGGGGACTTTGAGGACGTGCTGCCCTTAGTGGACGCCTATGACCTGCTGGCCTCAGACAGGCTGAACGACAGGGGACAGTTTGCCGACGCCATGCTGGTGCTGACAGGGGTGATGGGGCTGGGCACCAGCGACGCGCCGGATAGCCCGCTGGACGCGGCAGCGCTGCTGCGGCAGGAGCGCACGCTGTCGCTGCCTGACAGCGACTCCAAGGCGGAGTGGCTGGTGAAGAACCCCCAGGAAAAGGATATTGATGTGCTGCGTAAGGCGCTGAAGGATGATATCCATAAGTTTTCCATGACGCCGGATTTGGATGATGATCAGTTCGCGGGCAACCTGTCGGGCATTGCCATCAAGTATAAGCTGTTCTGCCTGGACCAGAAAACGAGGATTAAGGAAAGGTGGTTTATCCAGGGACTGCGGGAGAGGGCCAGACTG
>CAZCBC010000082.1:1526-8714 GCA_964496775.1 uncultured Oscillospiraceae bacterium | reverse complement strand
ATGCGGGTGGATGCAGGCGCGGGGTTTGGCTGCGCCAAACCCCGACGAACTGATTATTACGTTGCCAAAGTTATGGGTTTCCAAAGGGGAATCTCGTCAGAATGCCCTGCGCTCCTTTCCCGACACGTAAACGTGTCGGGGGCATGCGCTTCGGGATTCTTCCTCCCAATCGAAAGCAGGCTTTCGATTGAAAGGAACCGTCCCGAAATGGACGCCTCCTGTACCCAAAGGGTGCAGGAAAGGGAATGAAGGGCACGGTGACGCAGCAGCGCAGCGTCTTTTGCGGCTTATAAAACAAGCACATAGGATAGCAATAACGGGGAAGGGGATTTTTGAAAAAATCCCCTTCCCCGTACCCCATCCCTAAAAACTTTAAACCTTCTTAATTTTACACCCCGTTCATTGACACACCCCGGGGAATGAGGGACAATGTTCAGGAACATTGAACCTACAGGAGGTACGCATGAAACGTTTACTCATCCTCTTTGCCCTCGCCCTCTCCCTGACTCTTGTCGCCCAGGCGGCGGAAATCAGCCAGAAAACCGAGTACGGCGGCGGGTATGCCGAGATTACCTATTATGCTTCGGAGCAGGAAAAGGCCGAAGGCAACGCCCTGCGCACCGAGTACTATAGCGGCGACACCCTCTTGGCCAGCAAGGTGTATAAAACCCTTATGGACGGTACGCTGCGCACCGACAACCTGAACGCCGAGGGCACGCTGGACGGCTACACCCTCTACCGCATGGTGGACGGCCAGGAAACCACCCAGGAGTATGACGCCGCCGAAAGGCTGATTTCTTCCCATACCTCTTCGAGGGATGTGGCCATCAACACACAGAACTTCTACGACGAAAGCGGCGCGCTCAAGTCTTCCCGGGTGGTCACCAGCGCCGGGCAGAACGTGGTGCGCTCTGAGGATTTTGACAAGGACGGCACGCTGCTGGGCTACACCCTGGAAACCCCCGGCCGCCGGGACAGCTACGACCCCAGCGGCAAGCTGCTGGAGTTTATGCTATACTTTGTCAGCGAGGATGGCCCCTATACGGAAACCTACTACAACAGCCGCGGCGACGTGGTGCGCTCCACCCTGCGCACCACCACCCCTGAGGGCATCACCCAGACGGTGGAATACGATGCCCAGCACCAGAAAACCGGCTCCACCATCACCAGGCCGGAAGGCAACAACATGGTCATCGAGTATTACGACGCCCAGGACAACCTGCTGAAAACAGAGCAGATACTGGGAAGCGACAACCACTGATTGTGATACTCTACAACGGGCTGCCAACGAAAAGGCAGCCCCTTTGCTTGCTCCCCCCTTAGCCGCCGTGATAAAATAGATGCAGGAAGAGGTGATAGCGCTTGACCTATGGACAATTTACCCAGATTGATTTGGAGGATGTGTCGCCCCTGCTGAACGCCTCCGGACAGGGCTACAACCGGGACACGGGACGCTATGCCCTGGAGCTGGCGGCCGCGGCGTATGATTTTAACCTGCGCCCCTGGCTTACGGCGGGCTGGTTAGACATGACCATGCAGATTGACAGACGCCTGCTCAAGGGCATCCGCGCGGCGGAGGAGGACCGCTCCTTCCGCCAGAGCATCAGCAATGTGTGGACGGAAGCAATTACCCAAAGGCTGAAAAAATCTTCCGGCATGTTCCTGTCTGCCCAGGCGCTGCTTACGCAGGTATGGGAAAGCGACACGGGGCGCGCCGTGGTAATGCTGCATCAGGCAAAGGATCTGTGGCTGGTGGCCGTCGGCTTCGCTGGAACAGGCAAGCGCCTGGTGGACTGGATGCCCAACTTCAACTTTTCCCACCCGGAAGGCGTGCACGCGGGGTTTGACAGCGTGATGCGACAGTTTCTAAATAATGCCCCCAACATCGAGTTTCCCACCGCCGCCCGGGCGCTGGGGCTGGAAAACCTGACGCTTCAGGATATCCTGAACAGCATGAAGGAGGAAAGCAGCCCCTTCCGCCTGTTCGCCGCCGGGCACAGCCAGGGCGCCGCCGTAACGCAATTATGGATTGACCACTTGATACGCAGCGGTGTGCAGCTCGACAAGGTGTGCGGCTACGGCTTCGCCGCCCCTTCGGTATGCACCGAAGAATACGCCAAAGGGACGCTGCCCGTTATCCTGATTAACAACAGCGATGACATGTTCACCCGGATCGGGTTGCATCGGCACCTGGGCAGGCGGTTTGTCTATCCGTCGGATGCGGATATGCGGGATAAATGCTACAAGGGTTTTCAGAAGGATACCCTATTCATGCAGCAGTTAGATTATTTGAATCAGCTGCATTCCACCCAGGCCTCGCTGATGCACGGCACCGCCATGATGTATGCCTTAAGTTACCTGGATGACGCCGAGGCCGCCGCGGTGTTTATCGACTTTTCCCAATCCTCCCTGATTGACCTGGCCGACGGCACGGTGCAATCCTTCATCCGGCTGATGCGCCGCTTCTACCGCCAAAGCTACGAGCAGGCAACGGGGCACGCCCCCGACAGGCAGGAGCTGCTAAGGCTGGCGAGGGATTATTTACAACAGATGAGAAAGCACGGCGCCCGCAGCCTGATGCAGGCCACCCTCCTGGCCATTTCCACACCCCACCACCTGGTATTCCGGGACGAAAGCCTCCCCGGTATGGCGCCCTATGTGTATATCGTGGTCAGAGGGTATTCGATGCTGGAAGAAGTTAATTAATTTAGTATTCCATAGAACTTAAAAACCATGAAAAAAGGCTGCCCGCAGCAGTCTTTTTGTTTGTGTCTTATTGTGTTATTTCACCCCGTCGGGGAACGCCACCGTCATGGTGGTGCCTTTGCCCGGGATGCTGTCTACACGCAGACGCGCGCGATGGTATTCCGCCGCGTGCTTGACGATGGACAGGCCCAGCCCGGTGCCGCCCGTCGCCTTGGAACGGCTCTTGTCGGTGCGGTAGAAGCGCTCGAATATCTTATCCTGCTGGTAATATTCAATGCCGATGCCCGTATCTTTCACCGTCAGCACCGTTTCCCCCTGGCCCCGGGCTACATGCACATCCACCCGGCCGCCCTGCTTGTTGTACTTGATGGCGTTGTCCATCAGGTTGAAGATCAATTCGCCCAGCAGGGTTTTATCCCCCCGCACCCTGGCATCTTCCCCTGTAACGCTCAGGGTGACGTCCTTCAGTTTGGCAGCGCTGTCCAGCGCTTCGGCGGTGGCATTAGCCAGCGTCAGCAGACCGACAGGGTGCCTGTGCCCGCCGGGATATCCCTCGTCCATCTTGCTGAGCTTAAGAATATCCTCCACCAAGGTCAGCATGCGCTTGCTTTCCTTGTTGATGCGCCTGATAAAGTCGGCCTGATCCTCCTGATTGGCCATGCCGGAATCCAGCAATTCGGTATAGCCGCAGATGGTGGTCAGCGGCGTACGCAGCTCGTGGGACACATTGGCGGAGAAGCGCTTGCGCATATTTTCCCCCTCCACCCTGTCGGTGATATCGGTAATCAACAGCACGATGCCCCGCTCCCTGTCGTCCACTACATTGGCCGTCATACGATAGGTGCGCCCCCGCAGGGAAAACTGCGTCTCGCTTTCCCGCAGGTTTTCCAAATCCAGGATTAGGCGCATAATTTCCGACTGGCGGTTGATGGCAGGCAGGGGCTTGCCCACAGCTTCCTGATGGGTGATGTCGAACAGGCGGCATGCGCTGCGGTTAATGGACAGGATGTTCAGCCGCATATCCAGGACAATGAAGCCCTCGCTCATGGCGTTGATGATGGTGTCCGTTTCCTGCTGGTGCTGCTTGAGCAGTTCCACCTGGGCGTTCAATTCCTGCTGCTGGGCGGCGATGCGCCGGGAAAGGGGCAGCAGTTCCTCATAGGGGCAGGTGTCCACAGGGTTATGCATATCGATATTATTGATGGGGCGCACCAGCCACCTTGTAAAGTAGCCCGACAGGACGAATGCCGCAATGGCCGCCAACAAAAGACCTACCAATACCTGAAGCCGCATGCTGTCGGCCAGTTCCCGGGCGTTTTCTTCCGGCGCCGCCAAACGCAGCACGCTGCCGTCTTCAAGGCGTACGGCAGCGTATACCATATCCAAGTACAGCGTGTCGGAGTAGCGCACCGAAGTGCCCCAGCCTTCCTTTAAGGCCGTGCGCACCTCTTCCCGGTCCATGTGGTTGTCCATATCCTCCGGGTCTTTGGCGCTGTCAAAGCGCACCTCGCCCGAAGGGGAAATCCAGGTTATCCGCGCGTCAGCGTGGGCTTTGTTCATAAGCAAAGCCGGGTGCCCTTCCTGCCGCATGGGGATGGCCATTTCTCTGGCGCTGCTCAGCAGGCTCTGGGCCAATTGGTCGCGCATCTGCCTGCCTGCTGCCTGGCCTAAAAAGAATATAAGTAAAAGGATAACGAGCAGCGCCAAACCGGCGCTGCTCCAAAAAATCCGTCTTTTCATGGGGCGGTATCCGCCTTTTGTCCACCCAGGCGGTACCCCACGCCGCGCACAGTTTCAATCAGCGTGGCGCTGTCCCCTAATTTTTGCCGGAGGGAACGTACGTGGGCATCCACCGTGCGGGTATCGCCATAGTAGGCGACATCCCACACCACATCCAGCAGTTTCTCGCGGGAAAACACAATTTCCGGGCTTTGCATCAGGCAGCGCAGCAGCTCAAACTCCTTATTGGTAAGGGTGACGCTTTCGCCTGCCGCATGGACGGTGTGGCGGTCGATGTCCATCTCCACCCCGCCATAGGCAAGCTTGCGGGGTTTTTCCTGGGGTTCGCTTCTGCGCATGACTGCCTTGATGCGGCTGATGAGCTCCATCACGCCAAAGGGCTTGACGATATAATCGTCGGCGCCATGGTCCAGCGCCTGCACCTTGTCCATCTCTTCGCCCTTGGCGGTCAGCATGATGACGGGCACATTTTGGGTTTTAGGGTTGCTGCGCAATTCCAGCAGCAGGGTTTTCCCGTCTACGCCGGGCAGCATTTGATCCAGCAGCACCAAATCCGGCACCTGCTCCTGCACTGCCTTGCGGAAGGAAATCCCCTCAGCAAAACCGTAGGCCTCGTAGCCCGACTGTTTCAGGGCATATAGTACCAGTTCGCGAATGCTCTGGTCATCTTCTACCGAGTAGATGATCACAACGCCTCACCCTTATAAAGGCCCGTTACGGCGAACTCCACCCATTCGGCGATGTTGACGGCATGGTCGCCAATGCGCTCGAAGTATTTAGCAATCATCAGCGAATCCAGCAGCTGCATGCCGTACTCGCTGTTTTTCTTCATATCTTCCAGCAGCTCTTCCTTGGTGCGCACGAACAGATCGTCCACAATGTCATCGTCGGTCATCACCTGGCGGGCCAATGCCACATCCCGGGACACATAGGCATCGACAACCTTGTGCACCATGCGGGAGGCTTCCTCGCCCATAGCTTGCAGGTGCTCGGGCTTTTCCAGAAGTTCCCCTTCCACGGGCATGCTGATGATTTCGGCAATGTCGCTGGCCTGATCACCGATGCGCTCCATGTCGGTAATCATCTTGAGGGCGGAGGAAATCAATCTTAAATCCCGCGCCACGGGCTGCTGCGTCAGGATCAGGCGCAGGCACAGCGTCTCAATCTCCCGCTCTTTACGGTTGATTTCGCTGTCCCTTTTCACCAGCTGACGGGCGGCCTCAACATCATGGGTTTTGAGAACCTTCAGCACCTGCTCAATGGACTGCTCAATCAAGCTGCCCATCTGTATCATTTCTTTGTTTAGGGTATTTAGTTGTTCATCAAAATGGATGCGCACCATCATCCAAACCTCCCTGTGATATAGTTTTCTGTACGCTTGTCCTGCGGTCTGCTGAACAGGTCTTCCGTGGGAGACATCTCGATCATTTCACCCAATAGGAAAAAGGAGGTGATGTCGCTGATACGGGCGGCCTGCTGCATGTTGTGGGTAACGATAATAATAGTATAATCCTTTTTCATTTCCAGCACAAGATCCTCGATGCGGGAGGTGGAAATAGGATCCAGCGCGCTGGTGGGCTCGTCCATCAGGATAACATCAGGGTCCACCGCCAGGCACCGGGCAATGCATAGACGCTGCTGCTGACCACCCGAAATGGCCATGGCGCTTTTTTTCAGGTCGTCCTTGACCTCGTCAAACAGCGCTGCCTTGCGGAGGGATTTTTCCACAATCTCGTCCAGCTTGCCACGGCTGCGGATACCGTGGGTACGCGGGCCGTAGGCAATGTTGTCGTAAATGGACATGGGGAAGGGGTTGGGCTTTTGGAACACCATGCCCACCCGCTTGCGCAGCAGGTTGACATCAGTGGTGGGAGAATAAATGTCCTGCCCGTCCAAACGAATATCCCCTGTGATGCGGCAACCGGGGATTAAATCATTCATCCGGTTGAGGGACTTAAGAAGGGTGGATTTTCCGCAGCCCGAGGGGCCGATAAAAGCGGTCACCTGCCCGGCGGGGATTTCCATGTTGATATTTTTCAGCGCGTGAAAGTCAGTATAGTACAAGTCCATGCCGGAGATGCCGAACTTGACCTTCTCCGTGTGGAATGTTTCCGCCTGCACGTTTCCTTTTTCTTCAAGTATGCTCATAACTCATCCCTTTTTCGTCAGTTTATTGGCAATGGCGCTGGAGACAAAGTTCATCAGCACCACCACCACCAATAGTACTACTGCCACGGCAAAGGCCTGGTTGATATGCAGACCTTCCTGCTGCAGGACATACAGGTGTACCGCCAGGGTACGTCCCGACGCCCCCAGATTGGTGCAAATCTGAGCGACAGTGCCCGAGGTGAAAATCAACGCCGCTGTTTCACCCGCAATGCGGCCGATGGACAGCAGCACGGCAGCCAGGATACCGGGGATGGCCACCGGCAGCACGATGCGCACCGTGGTGCGCAGTTTGCCTGCCCCCAGGCCGAAACTGCCTTCCCGATAGCTCATAGGCACCGAGAGAAGGCTTTCTTCCGTCTGACGCAAGATCAGCGGCAGCGTCATGATAGCCAGCGTAAGGGCGCCCGCTATCAGGGAGTTGCCCATTTTCATGGCCGTCACAAAGGCCATCATGCCAAAGAGGCCGTAGATGATGGAGGGAATACCCGAAAGGGTTTCCGCCGTAACGCGCACCAGCTTGACAACCTTGCTGCCGGGCTTGGCGTACTCTGCCAGATAGATGCCGCCGCCCAC
>CAZCBC010000082.1:0-1516 GCA_964496775.1 uncultured Oscillospiraceae bacterium | reverse complement strand
AAGTTTTCAATCCATCGAGGATATCAAAGATTTACGGGACCCTTGCCCGGAAAGGGCAGCATCTCAACGACCGCCCACACCGATGGGCACGGAAAATAACAGCGCCAGCGCCGTCATGCTCAGCGTATTGATGATGGCATGGAACATGGACACGTTGTCGCTGGTGTATTCAATGGCAAACAAATCAGCCGTCAGGTAGGGGATACCGTTTACACAAATGTAAACCACAATTAACCCCAAGCATCCCATGGTGATGAAGCCCGACAGCCAGCACAGGGCCTTTAAGATGCGGGAGCCTATATACTTCCCGCCCTGTCCTTTTTGCAAGCTATTATTCGTCGTCATTGCAACACCCTCCTTCTGTTGATAAAGGAGAAGATGAAGTTGATGGCCATGATGATGATAAACAGCACCACGCCGGTAGCAATTAGGGCGTCGGCATGCATGTCGGCAGCGTAGCCCATTTCCATCAGCACGTTGACCGTCATGGTACGTACCCCTTTCAGCAGGCCCTGGGGCATGCGGGGGTTGTTGCCCGCTACCATGATGATGGCCGTGGTTTCGCCGATGGCACGGCCAATGGCCAGCACGATGCCCGACACGATGCCGGGGCGGGCGGCGGGTACCACAGCGCGGAACACGCTGCTTTCATGGGAAGCGCCTAAAGCCAAACTGCCCTCATAGTAGGGGTTGGGCACAGCGTTGATGGCCGCCTCCGCCGTCTGGATGATGGTCGGCAGAATCATAATGGCAAGCAGTGTGCTGGCAACCAAAGCGCTTTTGCCGTTGCCGCCAAAGGTCTCTCGGAAGGCAGGCACCAGCAGCATCACGCCGAAGAAACCATAAACAACCGAGGGAATACCCGCCAGCAGCGCCACACAGGGCTTCATCACTTTAACGACGGGTTTGCTGGCGAAGCGGGCCATGAGAATAGCGGTCAGTATGCCGATGGGTGCGCCGAGCAGCAACGCAACCAGGGTTACATAGAAGGAGCCAACAATCATGGGCAGGATGCCGAAGATTTCCTGCAAGGGGCGCCAGGTGGTACCCGTTAGGAAATCCCAGGCGTTGTACTTCGTAAAGAAGGGCAGACCATTGGCAAACAGAAAGGCACAGATGACAGCGACCGCTAGTATACAGACACATGCGGAGGCCAGGAACAGCCCCCGCATGAGTCCTTCGGAAATATCTTTCCTCTGGCGCATAATATTACTTGTTCAGTTCGTCCCAGGTGGTTATTTCGCCTGTGAAGATCTGGCGAATCTGCTCGAGTTCGACGTCTTCCAGGGAGTTGGCGGGGTTAACGATAACGGCGATGCCGTCCATGGCGATCACTTGGCCCAGGGCGCCTTCGGCGATTTCGGAATCCTTCAAGCCACGGGAGGCCATGCCGATGGTGTAGGTGCCGTTGAGGGCGTTCTTAACGCCGGCGCTGGAACCGGTGGACTGCAGCTCGATGGTTACATCGGGGTTCAGGGCTTCGTAAGCTTCCTTCAGCTTTTCCATGATGGGGGTT
>CAZCBC010000081.1:0-10748 GCA_964496775.1 uncultured Oscillospiraceae bacterium | reverse complement strand
TTGCAGTTTTCCCTTTGGCAGGCTTCCACCACCGCTTCGTGGGCCACATCCTTGCCCAGGTCCAGCACCCTGAAGCCGTAGTTTTCCAGCAGCGCCCGCACGATGTTCTTGCCGATGTCGTGTATATCCCCTTTGACGGTGGCCACGATAACGGTGCCCTTATTTTCCCCGTCCCCCGCGGGCAGCAGGGTGCGCACCACCTCAAAGGCGGCGGCGGAGGCGTCGGCACTCATCATCAGCTGGGGCAGGAACAGGGTGCCCCGGGCAAAATCATCCCCCACTTCGTTCAGGGCGGGGATCAAAATGTCGTTAATGATGGTCATGACGTCCATGGTTTGCAGGGCTTCCCGGGTGGCCGCCACAGCGTCGTCCTTGAGGCCCTTTAGCACCGCGTAGGTTAAGGGATGCCCTTGCCCCTCCGCTTTAGCCTGCGGCTTTTCCGGCGCCGTCAGCGCCACTTCCCGGCCGGACTGACGCTCGATATAGCGGCGGGCGCCCAGGTCTTGGCCCATGAGCAGCAAGGATGCGTCATAGGCGGACATCATCAGCTCGCTTCCGGGGTTGATGATGGCAAAGTCCAACCCGGCTTTAAGGGCCAGGGTAAAGAAGGCCGCGTTCACCATCTGCCTGTTGGGCAGGCCGAAGGATATATTGGACACCCCCAGCATGGTTTTAACGCCCAGCTTTTCCTTAATCAGGCGCAGGGCCTTCAGCGTGGTGTTGGCTGCCTCGCTGTCGGCGCTGATGGTCATGCACAGGGGGTCAATGACGATATCCTTTTTGGGAATACCTATGGTAAGGCACGCCTCCACAATGGTTTCGGCCACCTTCAGCCGCCCTTCGGCGGTTTCAGGGATGCCCGCATCGTCCAAGGTAAGCCCGGCGACAACGCCGCCGTACTTGGCCACCAGGGGCAGCACGCTATTTAGAATTTCCTTTTTGCCACTGACCGAGTTGACCATGGCCTTGCCGTTAACGGCGCGCAGGCCGCTTTCCAGCACCTCCGGCTTGCTGGCGTCTATCTGCAAGGGTAGGGCGCAGACCTCCTGCACGGCGCGAACCACCTCCGCCATCATGGCGCTTTCGTCCAAGTCCGGCAGCCCCACGTTGACATCCAGCATGTGGGCGCCCTGCTCCTCCTGGGTGATGGCCTGCTTGCGCATCCAGTTAAAATCCCGCTGGCGCAGCGCCTGCTGCATGGCCTTTTTGCCGGTGGGGTTGATGCGCTCGCCGATGATGACAGGCGCTTCCGCCTCAAACCACTGGCCGTAGGAGCACAGCAGCGTTTTGTGCTTTTCGGTAGGCTGCTGAAAGGGTATTTCTGCAAGACCTTTTTTTAATGCGGCGATATGCGCCGGCGTGGTGCCGCAGCAGCCCCCCAGGCCCTGCACGCCCAGGGCAGCGTATTGCCGGATCATGTCGCCAAAGTTTTCCGGCTCCATGTCAAACACCGTTCTGCCCCCCTGCTGATGGGGGATACCGGCATTCAGCTTCAGCACCACAGGCAGAGAGGAAGCCGCCAGCAGACGCTGAATGGTGGGCTGCAAAATACGGGGATCGGCGCCGCAGTTAAGGCCCAGCGCCTCCACGCGCAGACCCTCCAGCAATGCCACCACGCCCTCTACCTCCAGGCCGCTTAACAGGCGGCCATGCTCATCCACCGCCACGGTAGCCAGAATGGGCAGGGTGCTGTTTTCCTTGGCTGCCAGGACAGCGGCCTTCATTTCGTAGGGGTCGGTCATGGTTTCTACAACAATGGCATCGCACAAAGGCGCCGCTTCGCGGACAACCTCGGCGTAGATGTCCACGCATTCCTCAAAATCCAAATCTCCCACGGGCTTCAGCAGCCGTCCGGTAGGCCCTAAATCCAGCGCCACAAACCGGTGGATGCCTGTCTGCTCCCCCACCTTATCGCAGGCCCTGCGCGCCGCCAAAAGGGAAGCCTTAACCACCTGCCGCACCGTGTAGGGGGTGTCCTGTAATTTCAGGCGGTTTAAGGCAAAGGTGTTGGCATACACCATATCCGCCCCGGCATTCAGGTAGTTTTCGTGAATGGTGGTTACGATGTCGGGCGTCAGGATGCTGCGCACCTCGGGAATTTCGCCCGGCTGCATGCCCGCCGCCTGCAATTGGGTGCCCATGCCGCCATCCAGCACCAGAAAACCATCGCGCTTAAAGGTAAAAGGGTTCATGTTTCCTCCAGAAATAGTTGTTCGTTTCGCATGGGACAGTCCAGTTTGTCGCAGGCACGGCAGCCCTTTTCGTGCACCCGCTCCTCCCCTGTTTTGCAGATGCCCGCCAAGGCGGTCACGCTTTTTTGCGGGGTCAGCATCAGGCTGTTGGTAATGCTCAGGCCAATCAGCTTGGGAGCTGCAAGGGCTTCCAGAATGCGGGGCTGCATGGTTAAGGGCAAGTCCCCATAGCCGGGGGAAAACCGGGGCCGGAGGGACAGCCCTTCGGACAGCAGGCGCTGCTTGACTGCCTGCTCCTCCAAGTCCAGCACCTCTTCCAGCGCCGCCGCGGCCACCGCCTGCAGCAGCACCATGTCGGCGGAGGAGCTTAGCGCCAGACGGGTCATCAGCCGGTCGGTGCCCCCGCCTAGGGTGGCAGCCACCAAATAAGCCTCCCGGCAGCCCAACAGGTTGCGGTGGATATCCCCGCCCTCCAGGGCAAAACCCGCGACAGAAGCCTTCCCCTCCTGCCATGTTAGCGGAAACCGGCGGTACGTCATGCGGGGCTGGGCAACCTGCCGCAGCTTCTCAATAACATCTTCCGCTTTCCTTCGCATGTCCTCCTCCGGCAGCGCGCCGCGGTAGCCAAGATAGCGATAGACTTCCTTTCGGGGGACATCGGGAAAGGGCCGGGCATAATCCCTGTCAGGCATGAAGCTTATCCCGCCCCAGCACCTTTTCCAGATTGCCCATGATGCCCTCCACAATTTCCGGCTTGTTCATGGTGTACAGGTGGAAAGCCTTCACGCCGTTGGCAATCAGGTCGATAATCTGGTTGGAGGCGAACACGATGCCCGCCTGCTGCATGGCCTCGGGGTCGTTATGGAACTTGTCAGCAATGGCCAGCAGCTGCGCCGGCAGGTTGGTGCCGGAAATCTGCTTGATGTGCTTAATTTGCCGGAATGCCGTCAGCGGCATGATGCCGGGGATGATGGGCAGCGTAACGCCCGCGTCCCGTAAGCGGTACATGAAGTTGTAGAAAATGTCGTTGTCAAAAAACATCTGGGTAATCAGGTAGTCGGCCCCCGCCTCCTGCTTGATGCGCAGGGTGTCGATATCGTGGAACTTGTCCTCGCTTTCCACATGACCTTCGGGGTAGCAGGCGCCGCCGATGCAAAAATCGCCATGGCGGCGGATTTCCGCCATCAAGTCTGAGGCATAGGTAAAATCCTTGGAGGGCACAAAGTTTTCATCCTTGGGCATGTCGCCCCGCAAAGCCAGTATGTTTTCAATACCCAGGCTTTTAAGCTCCGCGCATTTTTCCCGGACGCTCTCCTTGGTGGAGGCGATGCCCGTCAGGTGGGCCAGCGCCGTTACATTGCAGTTTTGCTGCACATGACCGGCAATGGCCACCGTATTCATGGAGGCGCCGCCGTTGGCGCCGTAAGTAACGGAACAAAAATCCGGCTGCAAAAGGGAAATGCGCTGGGTACAGGCCATCACGGAATCAAGGGGCATGCCTGCCTTGGGGGGAAATACCTCAAAGGATACCGTCACCCTGTCCTGAGCCAAAATATCGCGAATCTTCATACCATCCACTCCTTCAAAACAATTCTTTTTATTATAGCATATCCCCCCGCCGCATAGTGCGGCATGCCTTAAAAGAGCGGGATAAATGCAGCAAGCCTGCCCTGTAATCACCTAACCACAAGATATAGTTGTTATATGCGTTCTTTTACACAAATTGTGGTGTAATTGTGGACATTTTTTACACTTCTCCCCCTTGCCCGGCGATATAATAGCGGAAGGGAAAGGAGAAGTTTTCACACACAAACAGCATATTGAAAGGACGGTTGCCGAAATGACCGACAAAAAGACCTTTGTACTGGACACCAGCGTTCTGGTGGATTTTCCGCACGCCCTGTACGCCTTTGACGATAACAATGTGTGCATCGCTGATGTGACGCTGGAAGAGCTGGACGGCCTGAAAACAAGGGGCAATGATACCGGCGCCAACGCCCGCGCCGCCATACGCCTCATGGAGGCTTTGCGCCAGGAAGGGGATTTAACCGAGGGTATTGCCCTGCCGGGCGGCGGCTCATTCCATATAGAGCTTAACCACAGAAGCGCTCCCCTGCCCCCCTCCTGGGACGAAAACAAGCCGGACAACCGCATTATCAGGGTATGCGTGGGGCTTGCGCAGAGTAAAGAGCAGGTCATTCTGGTTTCCAACGATGTCAGCCTGCGCATCAAGGCCAGCGCCCTGGGTGTCCCGGCGGAGGAGTACCGGGCCGGGCAAATCATCCCCAAGCTAAAGGAACAGTACACCGGCCGCTGCGTCCTGAAGGTGCCGGACGAGCAGGTAAACCTTTTTTACCAGTTTAAGGAGCTGCCCAAAGACGTGCTGGATGTCTTCGCGGCGGATGAACAACTAAGGGAAAACCAGTTTGTTCTTCTGATTTCAGACAGCGACGACAAACACAGCGCACTGGGCCGCATAGAGGAAGGACGCCTGGTGGCGCTGAACTATGCCAGCGAAAAAATGCACGGCGTCACCCCCCGCAACGTGGGGCAGCGCTTTATGCAGGAGGCGCTGATGATGCCCTGCGAGCGGGCACCCCTGGTCATTCTGAAGGGTTCCGCCGGTACCGCCAAGACCTTTTTTGCCGTGGCGGCAGGGCTGTGGCAGATTAAGCGGTATGACCGGTATTCCCATGTTTTGGCGGTGCGCCCCAACATCAAGTTTGATGAAGAGATTGGCTTTCTCAAAGGCACCGAGGAAGAAAAGATCGCTCCCCTGATGCGCCCCCTTGTGGACAATATCCTGGCCCTGTTCCCCGGAGACCCTCAGATGCCCGAAAAGCTGGAAGAATACGGCATCATCGTCTACCAGGCCATGGCCTTCATGCGGGGGCGCAGCATCACCGACACATGGATTATCGTGGACGAAGCCCAAAACATGACCCCCTCCCAGGCCTTCGGCATTATCAGCCGCGCCGGCGCCAACACCAAGATTGTATTGGCGGGGGATCCGGAGCAGATTGACAACCCCTACCTTGATTCCACCAACAACGGCCTGGTATTCGCTGCCGAAAAAATGAAGGACAGCCCCCTTTGCTGGCAGGTTACACTGGATGATTCCGAGTGCGTACGCAGCCCCCTAGCAAGGGAAGCGGTGCATCTGATGAAACAAAAAGGCGAGAGCCTGCGGATATAAATATTCCATTGTAAAGGGGCTGCACCAGAATGCAGCCCCTTTGTTGCTAGTTAAAAGCGCCTACTTGCCGGCGTATTCCACCAATGTCTTAATAAAAGTAAGGCAGGTATCAAGGTCGCACAACGCAGCTTCCCGCTTGCCGCGGTGATAGGCCAACCCGATGTCGTTCTCGGGGTGCCACTGCACGCCCACGCAGAAAGTAGCGTTCGCAAGCTCTATAGCCTCAGCGATGGTAATACCTTCAGTGGTGGTGCTGGCGGTCAGCACAAGATTGG
This sequence comes from uncultured Oscillospiraceae bacterium, assembly GCA_964496775.1. Classification (GTDB taxonomy): domain Bacteria; phylum Bacillota; class Clostridia; order Christensenellales; family Aristaeellaceae; genus DTU024. The sequence goes on along the minus strand of CAZCBC010000081.1, from coordinate 5,085 downwards.
TACCATTTAACCCCTCAGCGTTGACGGCCTGATGATGCCAGGAGGATACATTGTCCAGCACAGAGGCGCCCACCATTTTGCGCAGATGTGAATCAACGTTCAGAATATTTACAGCGTGGCGTGCGTAGGTGCGACCAGGCGCATCAGGCGGCATTCTATGGGTGTCATCGTACACGGCATTCGCTTGCGCATAGTAGTTGGGGATGTCCTGAATAAAGCCCGCGCCCGCAACGATCGCCATCACCTGCTCACCCCGGCAAACGCCGAAAGCGGGAATATCCTTGGCCATGCAGTACGCCATTGACAGGTAGTCGGAAATGTCCCGCGTGGCGTTAATCCCCTCGCCGGCATTCGCTTCCGATTGTGCAACATGGAACAGTGAGGGGCTTACATCCTCGCCGCCTGTAAAGAACATACCATCCAGCCCGGCAAATGCCTCTTCCACATTGCTAAGTGAGAAGTCCTTGCTTTTGATAATATCCGCATATTCCTGCTTTAGCATACCGGATGCTTCCAGGCAATCGGCAGCCACTTTGTTGTCTGCATCATAAGTTACCTTGGTACTGATGACCTGAGGCACCTCAACAGGCTTACCGCCTGCCATACGGATAACAGTTTTCATCGAATCGTAGTTCTGTGTGGGGCTCTTCCACGAAATGCCAATCGTGGGACGCTGCGAATAAAGCGCGGCTTGCTCAACCAAGGTCGTAAAGAACTTCATGCAAATATCATAATCACAGGGAGTTGTAGCCTTGTCCACTAACACTAAGCCGCAATCATTCTCTGGGTGCCCCTGCACGCCCACACAATAGGTTGCCGTCTTAAGCTCAATCCCCTCTATGATGGTTACACCATCATAGGTGGAGGTAGCCGTCACGATAAGATCGGTACCTTCGACGCTACCAACTGCCTGATGATGCCAGGAAGAAATATTCTTGAAGGATGTGCCACCCACAATTTTGTACAGGTGAGATTCCTGTTCTATTACATCCACATCGTGACGCGCATAGTCGCGGTTGGGTGCGTCAACTGGCATACGATGGGTGTCGGCATAGGTTACATTCTGGGCAGCATAATAGTCGGGAATGTCCTGTATGAAGTCGCTGCCGGCAACAATACCCAGAACCTGTTCGCCCCGGCATACGCCAAAGGTGGGGATGTCAATGGTCATACAGTATGCCATCAGCACATAGTCAGAGATGTCGCGCGTGGCGTTGATCGCCTCACCCTTGTTAGCTTCTTTTTGGGGTACAGCAAACAGTGAGGGGCTGACATCTTCGCCCCCTGTAAAGAACACGCCGTCAATACCATCCAGTGCGGACGCAACGTTGGTCAGCCCGAAGTCACGGCTTTTGACGATGTCGGCATATTCCTGCTTCAGCATACCGCTTTTTTCCAGGAATTCGGCTTTCACATCGCCTTTTTCGTCATACTCAACAGCAGAGCAGGTAATCTGTGGCAGCTCAACCGCGATGCCACCCGCCTCCTCGATGATCGCTTTGTAATAGGCGTATTCCTCGGCCTGTTCATCATATGCCCAGGAAATGCCTATTACTGGCTTATCTGGTGCTGTTTTCTCAGCAAGTGTGAAGGTGAACGTGGAGAGCAGTAACACAAAGACGGTCAACAGAGAAAGGAGCCTACTCAATCGCCTGGTTTTCATAACTACCTCCCATGATTCAATTAATTTCAGCCCGTGCTGATGATAGGATTATAATATTGAAACAACAAATTAACAAGTGTCCATGAACGCTTGTAAATATATTCTATTGTTTTTTCCCAGTTCCCCAGGTTATGCTACTTTATGAAAACGAAAGGATTGTTTGCTGTAATTTTTCTTCGCTATCAGTTTAACCGGTGTATTGTTTGATAAGTCTTACCGGTTGATTTTTACCCCTATCCGTCAACCAACAATCGCTTGCCGGTTGACTTAATCAACTGATATAATGCTTGCAGAAAGGGAGTGCCTATGCAAACCATTAACATTGGGCAAATGATCGCCCGGGAACGCAAGAAAATAGGCTGGACACAGCAGGATATCGCAAAGCATCTGCATGTTACCAAAGCTGCCGTATCCAAATGGGAAACGGGACAAAGCTATCCGGATGCACTGCTTCTGCCCCAGCTTGCCGCGCTGTTTGGCATCACCCTGGACGCGCTGGTCGGATATACGCCCCAAATGTCAGGACAGGATATCAAGGCCCTTTACCACCGGCTGGCAGTAGATTTTTCTACCCAACCCTTTGAAACAGTACGGGATGAATGCCTGCTCACCTGCAAGCGCTATTACTCCTGCCATCCGTTACTGCTGAGCATGGGTACATTGCTGTTAAACCACCATACCCTGGCCGCAACCCCTGAGCAGTCCGCCGATACCATCCGGGAAGCCCTGCGTTTGTTTACCCGTGCCAGGGAAAACAGCAGGGATGTAGGGCTTGCAAGGCAGGGAATGGATATGGAGGCCATGTGCCTTATCGCCCTGAACCAACCGGAAGAGGCGCTGGCGGTACTTAGTCCAGGCGATGTGGATGTGTCCTCTTCAGAAATCCTCCAGGCCAGCGCCTACCAGATGACGGGACAACACATTCAGGCAAAGACCATCCTGCAATGCAGCATGTATAAGCATATGATTAACCTGCTGAATACCATGATTGTGTACCTGGATACCTGCCACGAGGATGAAAACCTGTTTGAGCAAACAGTGCACAGGGCCCAGAGCATTATTCAGGCGTTTCAGGTGGAAAGCCTGCACCCAGCGCTGCTTGTTACCTTCTATCTGGCGGCGGCCAGCGGATACATGCGGCTTAAAAAGGATGGCCTGGCCCTTAATATGCTGGAAAGGCTCGCCCAGGTAGCCAGCAAGAACATGTATCCTGTCAAACTACGTGGGGATGCCTACTTCTGTCTGATTGATGATTGGCTGGAAAATACCCTTCCCCTGGGCAACAGTGCGCCGCGCAACGAAGAAAAGATTCGGCAGGATCTGATAGCCGCTGTGCAGCATAACCCCCTGTTTGAACCGCTGCGGAGCGATACGCGCTTTAGCAGTATAATAAAACAACTGACCAAGTAACTAGGAATGAAACCATGCAAGCGATTGTGACGGAAAACCTCAGCAAAACCTACTTGGGCGGCAAGGAAGCCCTGAAGGGGCTGAACATCTCGCTGCAACAGGGAGAGGTGTTTGGCTTCTTAGGCCCCAACGGCGCGGGTAAAACCACGGCGGTCAAGCTGCTGACGGGGCTGCTTCAGCCTACGGGCGGCCAAAGCCGGGTGTTTGGGCTGGATCCCGCCACAGAACCCCACAAGGTACACGCCCTGTCGGGGGTAGCGACGGAGCACGCCCAGATGTACGACCATCTGACAGGCCAGGACAACCTGATATTTTACGGTGAAGCCTTTGGGATGGACAAAAAAGAAAGCCAGCAGCGTGCAGCAGAACTGCTGGACATGATGTCGCTGAATGAGGCAAAGGAGCAGAAGCTGCAAACCTACTCCACCGGCATGCGCCAGAGGCTGTCCCTGGCCAGGGCGCTGATGCACAGGCCGTGCATGCTGTTTCTGGACGAGCCCACCTCGGGTCTGGACCCTGAAAGTGCCCTGCAGGTCAACCAAATGATACGCCGCCTGGCGGATACGGAGGCCGCAACGGTATTTCTATGTACCCATCAGCTGCGGTACGCCCAGGAAGTATGTACCCGCTTCGAGCTGATAGAGGATGGGCAACTATTGATGGAAGGTACGCTGGATGCGCTGCGCGCAAGGGTGCTGCCCGGAGTGCGCATCAAAATCATCAGCAGCCTTAAGCCCCGGGGAAACGATGTTATTGAGTTACGTGAAAACACCTACGAAATCATGGCGCAGTCGGAGGAAGAAGTTCCCCGCATGGTGCGCAGCCTGGTGGAGCAGGGCGCCGATGTATATCAGGTGGTGCAGCAGAAGCCCACCTTGGAGGACATCTACTTCGCCCTGACCAGAAAGGAGGCAGAACAGTGAACAGCGCCATGAAAGCCATCATCCGCAAAGATATCCGGGGCATCACCGCCAACAAACAGCTGCTGAGCATGATACTGATTGTGCCCCTGGTGCTGGCAGTGCTGCTGCCCAGTCTGTTTGTGCTGCTCACCTGGTTTCTGCCCGAAGAAAACGCGGATTTCCAGAAGATGCTGGGCATCATGTCCGGTTTTTTCCCGGGAAAAAGCCCGGATGAGCGGCTGCTGGAGCTGATTATCAACTACATGCTGCCCACATTCTTTTTGATGATTCCGGTGATGGCGTCCTCCGTCATGGCGGGCAGCGCGTTTGTGGGAGAAAAAGAAAAACAGACGCTGGAAACGCTGCTGTACACGCCGCTTACGCTAAAAGAAATTTTCTGCGCCAAGGTGCTGGCGGCCTTTGGGTTGGGCATGGCAGTCTCGGCATTGTCATTTGTCGTCATGCTGGCAGCGGTGGAACTGGAAATCCTGCTGACACGGGGATACTTTCTCCGGCCGAGTCTGAATTGGCTGGTGGTACTGTTGCTGGTATCCCCCGCAGTATCGCTGATTGCCATCACCCTGATTGTCAAGGTATCTGCCAAGGCGCAGAACGCGGTAGAAGCGCAGCAAAGCGCCGCCTTTCTGGTGCTGCCCCTGATATTGCTGCTGGCAGGACAGATGACAGGGGTGCTGATGATGAGCCCCTGGCTGTTAACGGGTATCGGCCTTGTATTAGCTGCCCTTGCCGGGCTGCTGCTTAAACGCGCCATGCATAACTTCACCTATGAGCGGTTGCTGAGATAAAAACACCAGTCCCTTGCTTGACAACCAAGAGGGCTTCCGATATAATTGCTCATGCTGTAAAGCCATGCGGTTGTGGCGGAATCGGCATACGCGCACGTTTGAGGGGCGTGTGGTTAACACCGTACGAGTTCAAGTCTCGTCAACCGCACCAAAAAAAGCCTTGAAAACACTACGTTTTCAGGCTGTTTTTTTGTCTAAAAAAGGGCAAATCCCTTAAAATACTCCTTACAGAATTTTATTGAGTTATATATGCTTATCTCATTGTAAGATAGAGTACACTAAAGTTCGCAACTTTCCCGAAGTG
>CAZCBC010000080.1:6544-10760 GCA_964496775.1 uncultured Oscillospiraceae bacterium | reverse complement strand
AGAGGTTGACATAGCGGGAATCCCCCATGCCAAGGCAGATAAGCTGCACATCCTCGCGCATGATGTCGGCGATGACATAGTCCACCAGGTCCAGGCCCTTCTGGTTGCTAAGGCGTCCCACCATGCCGATAATGGGCACTTCAGGGCGTACCTGCAGGCCCAGCTGCTCCTGCAAGGCGCGCTTGCAGACATCCTTGCCCGACATATCCTCCACCGAGTACTTGGCGGCGATGTTGTTGTCGTTGGCAGGATCATAGATTTTGACGTCGATGCCGTTGAGCACGCCGGTCAGGTGATCCTTCTTGGCGCGCAGCGGGCCATCCAGGCGCTCGCCGTAGTAGGCTGTCTGAATTTCCTCCGCGTAGGAAGGGCTGACGGTGGTAACCTCATCAGCGTACACGATGCCGGCCTTCAGGAAGTTGGCAGCGCCGTAGCACTCGATTTTGTCGTTGGTAAACAGGCTGTCGCCCAAGCCCAGGACATCCTGCACCTCCTTGATGCCAAACACGCCCTGATATTGCAGGTTATGGATGGTCATCACCGTTTTGATGTCGGCAAAGTCAGGCAGATGGGCATACTGAACTTTGAGCAGCACAGGAATCATGCCAGCCTGCCAGTCGTGTACATGCAGTACATCGGGCTTAAAGCCAATCAGCGGCAGCGAGTTGAGCACGCCGCGGCTGAAAAACGCGAAGCGCTCGTATTCGTCGCCCCCCATGCCATAGGTGTAGTTGCGGCCAAAGTAGTACCGGTTGTCAACGAAATAGTATGTGACGCCATCGCGCTCAAGCTTTTCGATGCCACAATACTGCTTGCGCCAGCCCAGTTCCACCTCAAAGTCAACCACATGCTGCATCGCATTGACATGCTCTTCAGGTATGGAAGCATATTTAGGCAACATAACGCGTACATCATGTCCTTTGGCGGCCAGCACAGGCGCCAGGGCACCTACAACATCGGCCAAACCGCCGGTTTTGATAAACGGTACACATTCCGACGCCGCGAGTAAAATTTTCATCGGAACAACACTCCTTTCTTCATGGGTTTGGAAAGTAAACCTCATGAATCTATCATGTTTGGCGTTAAATTGTCAAGTTTTTGGGCACCACGGCGGGATAGGCCTCGGTGGATATCAGCCTGCCGCCTTCGCGGATGGTGGTCTGTTTGTCCATGATGCAATTTTCCACTTCTACGTTGCGGCTGATAAGGGCATCCTGCATGATGATACAATTCTTGACCACCGCGCCCGGGCGAACGGTTACGCCTCTGAAGATTACGCTGTTTTCCACCGTGCCTTCAATCACGCAGCCGTCGGCCACCAGGGAGTTGGACACCTTGGCGCCCGGCGCATACCGGGTGGGCATCTCATCGCGCAGCTTGGTCCAGACGGGCCGATCCTTGGGGAAGAACAGCGCCTGAATTTCGGGATCCAGCGCATCCATATTGGCCTTGTAGAAAGCCTGAACAGAATCGATGACCCAGGGTTTCAGGGGCAGTTCATACCCGCAAATCTTGTAGCGCCCTTCCTGCATGAAGCGGGCCAGCATTTCCCTTGTAAAGTGATGGAATCCCTGAGATGTGGCGCGGTCTACCATATCAATCAGCATTTCCCTGCGTACCAGGAACACGCCGATGTAAGTATTTTCGTACCGCGGAATGGAGGGATCCACCTCCAGGTGTTTGACCACATTGTTCTCATCCAGGCCCAGGTAGCGCCCGGAGCCATTGCGACGGGCATCCCTGTCCTTGGTGTAAACCAGGGTAATATCCGCTTCGTTTTTCAGGTGTTCCTCAAGAAGGTCTTCAAAACGAAGGGAATAGAGAATGCCGGAATCAGTAACGGCAATGTAACGCTCCTTGCTGCGGCGCAGGAAGGACAGGTTGCTCTTGAGGGCATCCAGAAGCCCTGTGTAATAGGTATGGTCGGGCGCAGCAAAGGGCGGCAGCAGGGTCAGGCCCCCGCGCTTGCCGTGCAGATCCCACTCACGGCCGGAGCCCATTTGATCCAGCAGGCTTTGGTAGTTCTGCTGCAGAATCACGCCCACGTTGCGGATGCCGGAGTTGACCATGTTGGACAACATAAAGTCGATAATGCGGTAGCGCCCCAGCACGGGCAGCGCCGCCACGGAGCGGATACGGGTCAAATCCCGCAAGCGCTCATTTTCTTCACCGGTATAAATTAAACCTACGATATCAGTTTTCATGTGCTTCGCCTCCTTATTCGCCCGCTTGTTCGCCGGCAGCAACTTTTTGCCCCGGAGCCAGCACGGTGTTGTTGCCTACAACGGCAATGTTACCAGTTGCTTCGCCGACCACAGCATCCTCGCTGACTACGGCATTTTCCCCGATAATGGCCCGGCGCACCACGGCACCCTTCTTCACCACAGCGTTAGGCATCAGGACGCTGTCGATGACCTCAGCGCCTTCGTCAACCTGCGAACCGCCGGAAAGAACAGAGTTGGTTACCTTGCCGTTCACCACGCCGCCTTCGGTAATCAGGCTGTTGATGACCTCGCCCTTCTTGCCCACATAGTGGGGCGGCAGACCGACGTTGCGGGCGTAGATACGCCAGCGGCGGTCGTGCAGGTCGATGGGAGCGGGGTCTTCCACCAAGTCCATGTTGGCTTCCCACAGGCTTTCGATGGTGCCCACGTCCTTCCAGTAGCCGTTGAAGTTATAGGCCACCAGCTTTTCATTGGCAGACAGCATGTTGGGGATAATGTTTTTACCAAAGTCGTTGGACGAATCGGGGTTGTTTTCATCCTCGATGAGGTAAGAACGCATCTTATCCCAGGTAAACACGTAGACGCCCATGCTGGCGTTGTTGGACTTGGCATTGGCGGGTTTTTCTTCAAATTCGGTAATCCTGCCGTTCTCATCGGTGTTCATGATGCCAAAACGATGGGTCTCCTCCCACGGCACCTGACGCACATGGCGGCATAATCCATCTTGTAGATATGGTCGCCCGAAAGAACCAGCACATAATCCGGGTTATACTGCTCGATAAACTCCATATTCTGGTAGATGGAGTTGGCGGTTCCTTTGTACCACTCGCCATCTTTTCCGGTGGAGTAGGGTGGCAACACAAAAATGCCGCCGTTGTTCAGGTCCAGATCCCACGGCGCACCGGAACCGATATAGGCGTTTAGTTCCAGAGGGCGGTACTGGGTCAGCACACCTACGACATCAATACCGGAGTTGGTGCAGTTGCTGACGGGGAAGTCGATGATGCGGTACTTGCCGCCAAACGGGATAGCGGGTTTGGCTGTGCGGCGGGTAAGAATACCCAGCCTGCTGCCCTGCCCGCCGGCCAGAAGCATGGCGACGCACTGTTTCTTTTGGAGCATTGGGCTGTCCTCCTTTAATGTGGTTCAGTGTTAGTTATATGCAAGGCGGATATCTCCGCAAAATGCACGGGGTTATTTTTCTTGCTTTTCAGCGGATGGGAGTTTTTCTTCTTTCTTAGCTTTGGGTTCTTCGGTTTCGGACTCAGTTTCTTCAAGCTCGGGATCTTCAGGTTCAGGTATTTTGTCATAGGTAAAATAGACAGAGGAAAGGGGCGGTACGCAAACCTCCACCGAGTAGGGACGGTTGTTCCAGGACATCTTTTCTACCTCCAGAGGCAGGGCATTATACTGGTTGGAGCCGCCGTACTCTGCTTTATCGGTATTAAATACCTCTGTTACCGTACCCGGCATCGGCAAGCCGATGCGGTACTGGGGCAGGAACTGGGGGGTAAAGTTTGTCATGCAGATGATGGTGTCGCCCTGTTTATTGCTGCGGGTGAAAATGACCACCGAGTTGTCGGTATCATTGGCAACCAGCCATTCAAAGCCCGACCAGGAATCCTCTATCTCCCACATCGCGCTGGTTTTTTTGTAGAAAGCGTTCAGATGCTTGACGCACTTTTGCATTTCGGGATGCTTATCGTACACAAGGAGGAACCAGTCTAGCTGCTCATCCTCGTTCCACTCGATGAAGTGGCCAAACTCGCTCCCCATAAACAACAGTTTTTTACCCGGGTGGGCCATGGTATAGCCGTACAGAGCGCGCAGCCCCGCAAACTTCCTCCACAAATCCCCCGGTTGTTTGTCCAACATGGAATGCTTGCCATGCACCACCTCATCATGGGAGAAGGGCAGGATATAGTTTTCAGAAAAAGCATAGAACAAAGAGAAAGTCAGTTTGTCGTGATGCCACTTGCGGTAGATGGGAT
>CAZCBC010000080.1:4141-6516 GCA_964496775.1 uncultured Oscillospiraceae bacterium | reverse complement strand
CAGCCCATGTTCCACTTAAAACCGAATCCCAGGCCGCCTAAATAGGTGGGCTTGGTCACCATGGGATAAGCGGAAGATTCCTCGGCAATGGTCATCACGCCGGGGAAATCGTGGTAAATGGTTTCGTTCAGGCGGCGCAGGAAGGCCAGCGCCTCGATGTTGACATTGTTGCCGTACTTGTTGGGCAGCCATTCCCCCTCGTCGCGGCAGAAATCGTGGTACAGCATGCTGCTGACAGCATCGCACCTAAGCCCGTCTATATGGTAATACTCCAGCCAGAAGCAGGCGTTGGATAGCAGGAAACTGCACGCCTCACCCCGGCCATAGTCGAACAGCATGGTGCCCCACTGCTTCATTTCGGAGCGGCGCCAGTCGGCATGCTCGTAGCAGGGAGTACCGTCAAACATGCGCAGACCAATCTCGTCCCTGGGGAAATGAGCAGGCACCCAATCAAGGATGACACCAATGCCTGCCTGGTGCATCAGATCCACAAAGCGCATAAATTCCTTGGGCTTGCCATGGCGGGCAGTGGGTGCGTAGTATCCTGTTACCTGGTAGCCCCAGGACATATCCAGGGGATGCTCCATCACGGGCAGCAGCTCCACATGGGTGTATCCCATCTCTTTGATATAGGGAATAAGCTGCTCGGCGATTTCGACATAGTTGAGCATGCGGTTGTCTTCCCCCCGCCGCCAGGAGCCCAGATGCATTTCGTAAATGTTGATGGGGCTGCGGTACGGGTTCCACTTGGCGCGCATGTTCATCCATTTTTTATCGCCCCACTGGTAACCATCGATATCCGTCAGCATGCTGGCCGTATTGGGGCGCAACTGGCTACGGAAAGCATAGGGGTCTGCCTTTAAATGCCACACCCCATCGGCACCCTTAATGGCATATTTATAAGAAAGCAATTTTTCCGCAGCGTCCGGATAATCATACCTTTCCGGATCGCTTTGCGGATCAAACAGGTGGCGCTCTAGCTGCAATTCCCATGTACCGTCAAATTGCTTGACCATGGGATACGGCTCCACCCGCCAATGACAAAACTCCCCCGTTACAGATACCGCTTGGGCATTGGGTGCCCATACGGCAAAGTTCCACACCGGCATGTCGTTGTTGACAGCAGGATGCGCACCCAGCATGGTATATGCATAACGGCTCGTGCCCTGATGAAACTCCTCGCGTTCTCGATGGGTTGGTGGTCGATAGAACATGACTGCCTCCCTAATATTTATACTACCAAAGCCTGCGGCACGGCTACATCCGCCGTATAACTATCCGCATTCTTTCTTTGGATGCAGTATAGCACAGGAACTCTTTCCTTTCAATAGATGAATTGGGCATTCATTGTCACCGTTTAAGGCGATAAGGCTTGGCCTGCCTCAGGTTAACCCGTCCTGGCAAGGAACATTTCCGACACGGCACTCTGATAAAAGCAGAAAATGAACAGTATATGCAAATACAACAAGGCATCTTTGCGTATCATTTCCGAAGTCATTTCCGAAAAGAGTAAAATATCTTCGGAAATCCCTTGCAATTTTCATGATAAGAATGTAATATATGTACTTGGCACATCCTTGCGCCGCGCAGGGTCGCGGTGCCATATGTCCGTGAGGAGGTGAAATGAATGAAGTATGAGCTGATCTACATCATCGACACCGCTGTTGAGGAGGAAGCCCGCAAAGCGCTGATTGAGCGCTTCAACGAGGTCATCCAGTCCAACGGCGGCCAGGTGGAGAAAGTAGACGAGTGGGGCAAGCGCCAGCTGGCCTACACCATCGACTACAAGACGGAAGGCTACTATGTGCTGGTAACCTTTACCGCCGATTCCACCCTTCCCAGAGAATTGGAGCGTAACCTGGAAATTTCCGAGGATATCATCCGCTATCTGGTGACCCGTGTAGAAGAAAAGCGCAGCAATGTCAAGCCCCGCGCTCCCCAGCCCGCCCGCGCGTTCCCCGCGCAGCGTGGAAGCGAGCAAGCTGAGGCACCTGCGCCCCAGAAAGCACCCGCTACCGCCAGTGAAGAGTAAAGGAGGCCCATTGTGAACAAAATCTTCATTATCGGCAACCTGACCAGGGATCCCGAAATGCGCACCACGCAAAGCGGCGTCTCTGTCTGCTCCTTCACCGTAGCCGTCAACCGCCGCCGTTCCGGCGGCGCCGAGGCAGGGCAGCCTGAAGCGGATTTCTTCCGTGTATCTGCCTGGCGGCAATTGGGTGAAAACTGCAACCGTTTCCTGGCCAAAGGCCGTAAGGTAGGCGTGGTGGGCACCCTGACCCTCCAAACCTACACCGGCAATGACGGCCAGCAGCGCTCCAGCCTGGAAGTGCAGGCGGATGAGGTAGAATTCCTCACCCCCCGCTCTGAACAGG
>CAZCBC010000080.1:3825-4131 GCA_964496775.1 uncultured Oscillospiraceae bacterium | reverse complement strand
TGCAGCAAAGCAATGGCTTTGTGCAGGTAGACGAGGACGACCTGCCCTTCTAAGGGCCATCATATAGGAGGATAACATGTCTGAAGTTCGCAACGAGAGAAGGCCGCGCCCCAGAGGCCGTCGGCCCCGCCGTAAGGTTTGCGATTTCTGCGCCGGCAAAGTAGCGTATATCGACTATAAGGACGTCAACCGTCTTCGTCGTTACGTTACCGAGCGCGGCAAGATTTCGCCCCGCCGCATGAGCGGTACCTGCGCCAAGCATCAGCGTCAGTTGGCTGTCGCCATCAAACGCGCCCGCGCCATTGC
>CAZCBC010000080.1:0-3815 GCA_964496775.1 uncultured Oscillospiraceae bacterium | reverse complement strand
ATCTCCTCGACCTGGAAAAAAGGCTGGGTTCGCACGTCATCGGCCAGGACCAGGCAATCACCGAAATCGCCCGCGCCATCAAACGCGCCCGCGCCATTGCCCTGATGCCCTACATCGCCGATTAATACCCACCAAAAACCGCCGAAGGCCCTGCGCCCTCGGCGGTTTTCATGTGTGTTCGTACATTTTTTATAAATGCTAAAGTTTTCCAGGAGGGGCACGGGGAGGATGCTTTTTCAAAAGCGTCCTCCCCGTAAAGCTTCACACCCGTTCGTTGTGTGATGCTTAGTCTATTGTAGCTCCCACCGCAAAATACGCTACGCTGTTTTGCTTGGGCTTCTTCAGCTGGGCTTTGCCCAGACCCACCAAAGGGGCATGATGCCCCTTTGGAAACCCGCAATAGAGGTTAGTTCTTTTTCAGTTGCTTGGTTAGGTCCTCCACTGCGGCGCGGATGGTGGGGGTGGTTTTCGTCAGCTCCTCTATCTTTCCGCAGCCATGCAGCACGGTGGTGTGGTCGCGCCCCCCCAGCATCTCGCCGATGCGGGGCAGAGAGGCTTCCGTCAGCTGCCGGCACAAAAACATAATCATCTGCCGGGGCACTGTAATGTTGCGGCTGCGCCGGGGGCCGCAGATATCCTCCTGGGAGATGGCATAGTACTGGGATACCGCTTCCATGATGTCTTCGCAGGTGACGCTGCGGGGCGCCTGCTCGATAAACACTTCCTTCAGCGCTTCTTCCGCCAGTTTGGACGTAATGTCCAGGGTACCCATCAGGGATGCATAGGCGCTTAAACGGGTTAGCGTGCCTTCCAGCTCCCTGATGTTGCTGTCCACCCGGCTGGCAATCATCTGCAGCACATCGTCGGTGATGTGCATGTTGGTTTCCTGGGCTTTTTTCCGCAGAATCGCCACCCGCGTATCCATGTCGGGCTTCTGAATGTCGGCAATCAGCCCCCACTCAAAGCGGCTGCGCAGCCTCTCTTCCAGCTTGGCAATTTCCTTGGGCGGCCGGTCGCTGGAGATGATAATCTGCTTGCCGGCGTTGTGCAGGGCATTGAAGGTATGGAAAAACTCTTCCTGGGTGGAATCCCGTCCCGCAATAAACTGGATATCGTCAATCAGCAGCACGTCCACATTGCGGTACTTATCCCGAAACTGGGCATTGCGGTTGGTCTGGATGGCATTTACCAGCTCCGTGGTAAACTGCTCGCTGGTAACGTATTCCAACCTGGTTTCCGGCTTCTGGGACAAAATATAGTGGCCGATGGCATGCATCAGATGGGTTTTGCCAAGGCCTACCCCGCCATATAAAAACAAAGGGTTATACGCATCCGCCGGTGCTTCCGCTACCGCCAGGGAGGCCGCATGGGCAAAGCGGTTACCGCTGCCCACCACAAAAGAATCAAAGGTATATTTAAGGTTCAGCTTCTGCGCCGCCTTGGGCTGGCTATGCAGCGTACCGTTGCGATACTCTTCCGCCTGCTTGGGGGTTAAAAGCTCCGCCTTGACGGGGCGCCCCACCACCCTGGAAAGGGCATTGGCAATGGCCACCCCATAGCGGGTGGATACAAACTGATGATAGTAGTCTGTCGCCGCTTCCAAATAAAATGCTTCCCCTGCCATGGCCAGGGGCTTTAAGGCAGCGGATATCCAGGTGTTGTAGGTGACCTCCGTCATTTCGTTGCGCAGCAGTGTACAGGCGTTGGTCCAGATTGCGTTGGTGTCCAAAAAAATTCCCCCAAATAATACAGCAAATATACACGTTTCCCGATTTACGTGTAAAAAATACACCGTCACTGATGATCGGTGCGCAGCCGGCTTCGGTTGTGGATAACCATCCCCATCCGGCTCTACTCACGGCGTTATCCTATCATAACGCCCCCGCAAACGCAAGTAAACTGTGGACAACTTGTTTATGCACCCCCGCCACCTGTTGATAACTGTATTACGCCACAGGTTGTGTCCCCGGGAAGCTTCAGACACAATTCATTGAATAATTTGTGCATATTTATCCCATTTCGTAACAAAAATGTGCTTATTGCTCTAAATATTATTTTTATGTAATGCTTTTGTTCAAATTAGATAATAGTTGTTGGATGGCATGAAATTCGCTATAATTCAGGTATCACATTCAGGAGGCAATTACATGTCGAAAGCCAAAGAGAGGTTCACTAAAAAAGAACGCAGCTGGATTCTTTACGATTGGGCCAACTCAGTGTACGCCACCAATATCATGGCGGCTATCTTCCCCCCCATCTTCGTTTCCATCGCCGGGGATGCCGGCGACATGTGGTGGAGCTACGGCACAGGCTTTGCCACCCTGATGATTGCCCTGCTGGCCCCTTTGCTGGGCGCCGTAGCGGATTACAAGGGCATGAAGAAAAAGCTGTTCTCCATCTTCGTAGGACTTGGCATCGTGTTCACTGCCCTGATTGCCTTCACCAACGACTGGCGCATCATGCTGGTATGCTATGTTCTCTCCCGCATCGGCTTTTCCGGCTCCAATCTGTTTTATGACAGTTTCCTGACCGACGTCACTACCAACGAACGCATGGACAAGGTATCCTCCTGGGGATATGCCATGGGCTACATCGGCGGCAGTACGATTCCCTTTTTAATTTCCATCGGCGTGCTGCTATGGCAGGGGTTTGGTAACCCACTCGCCCAGAAGTTTGCCATCCTCATCACCAGCGTGTGGTGGCTGGTGTTCACCATCCCCTTCATGAAGAATGTGGAGCAGGTGCACTATCTGGAAGGGGAGCGCCCCTCCATTCGATCCATTTTCAAAAACATTGGCGTTACCGCCCGGGATATCATGGCGGAAAAGGGCTTGTTCCTGTTCATCATCGCCTACTTCTTCTACATTGACGGCGTGGGCACCATTATCAGTGTTTCCACCGCCTACGGTTCCGCGCTGGGACTGGGCGCCATGGGAATGATTATCGCCCTGCTGGTCACGCAGATTGTCGCCATGCCCTGCTCCATCCTGTTTGCTAAAATGGCGCAAAAGATCAGCACCCGCAAGGCGCTACTCTTCGCCATTGCCGTGTACATGCTGATTTGCACGGTGGGCTTTTATATGGGCTTTACCCTGGAACCCCATCAGGATGCCTACAACAACGCCTACGATGCCCACAGCAAGCAGGCTATCATGCAACTGGATATGTCCTTTGATAACCAGGAGCAGGCAGACAAAGCCATCGACACCTTCATGCTGAAAAGCCGCGATTTGCTGCGGGACAATAATGCCGAGGGGCTTGCCAAGCTGAGCATTGCCTGGGACGATATGTCGGATAACGACACAGCGCTGGCCAGCCAGGCGCTGACCACCCTGAACGCCGCCAACGCCGCCTTCAATGAAAATAACCGTCCCCTTGCAGACAATTACCGGGCCGCCATCAAGTTTGCCTCCACCCTGTTCTGGGCCATGGCGGTACTAGTGGGTACGGTGCAGGGCGGTATTCAGGCCACCTCCCGCTCCTACTTTGGCAAGCTCATTCCCAAGAAGCGCTCCAACGAGTACTTCGGCTTCTTTGATATCTTCGGCAAATTCGCCTCGGTGGTCGGCCCCTTCCTGTACGCCTTTGTCAGCGGACTGACGGGACGCTCCTCCCTGGGGACACTGTGCCTTTTGCCCTTGTTCCTGATAGGCTTCATCATCCTGTGGCGCGCCAAAGGGCCCCTGGACGAGCTGGAACGCTCCCGGGCAGCACTGCCGGAAGCATAAAAGCGCAAAAAAAGAGACTGCCTCAGAGCAGCCTCTCAGACTGTCAAAGAACCCTTGTTAAGCGAAAGCGAGACAGGGTTCTTTGCT
>CAZCBC010000079.1:10800-11040 GCA_964496775.1 uncultured Oscillospiraceae bacterium | reverse complement strand
TCGCCGGTTTCCAGCTTGGTAAGCGCAACAGAGCCGGACTCGATCATCACATTGTTTTTGCCCAGGGCGTCAAAATATTCGTAGCCGTACAGGTCGCTCAGGGCGGCCACGCTGGCCATGGTGGTGCCGGAGGTTAAGGGGTTGCCCATGGAAATCAGGCCCTTGAGCTCGGGATCATAGGCGAACTCCTCAAAGGTTTTGGGCAGGTCTTCGGGCTTGTTTCATTCGGGGTTGTAGGCC
>CAZCBC010000079.1:0-10775 GCA_964496775.1 uncultured Oscillospiraceae bacterium | reverse complement strand
AGCACCATGTTGCACACGCGCACAGGGTACCAGTAGCCTTCCTCGTCATAGGGGAAGCGCAGCAAATCCCCGGCGTTCTCAATCACATAGGGGTGCAGCCAGCCGCCCTCTTTCAGCTCCAGCGAGTAGGCGGGCTCGGCCACCAGCATCATGTCGCAGCCCAGTTTGCCGGTCTCGATTTCGCCGGCCAGCTTTTGCTGCAGGGAACCGGTGCCGCCGTAGAAGAACTCCACATCCAGGTTGGGGAACTCTTTGGCCATGGCTTCGTCCATCATGTCGATAACAAACTGGTACATAGAGGTGTAGATCATTACCTTGCCTGTTAATTCTTCATTGACGGCCAGGCTGGTAGCGGGGAGGAGCATCAGCGCACAAAGAAGCAACGCAATTAGTTTTTTCATGTCGGGGCAAACCTCCTGACGATTATTTTGGGTATACGACCCATCTTTTATGGTAATAGCATACCATGAAGGCAATAATTTTACAAGAATTTTACAATAAAAGAAGGGCCGCATTGGCGCGGCCCCACTAAGATTGCGAAGCATTTTTATGATTGCTGACTTATTGCTGGGTTTAACCCTTTAGTTTCTTCAGCGCTTCGGTTAATTCTCCTACATCCCGGGCGGCATAGTCGGGCTTGGTTTCGCTTTGTTCCAGTATCTCCGGTTTGGTTTCGCCGCTGAACACCAAAATGGCCGCCGTTCCTGCCCTTTTGCCGCAGATAATGTCGGTATATACCCGGTCGCCCACCAGTACCGTTTCGCTGGGCTGCGCCTTCGCCTTTTCCATGGCCAGCAGGGCGATTTCGGGCTGGGGCTTGCCCAAAAACAGGGGCAGGCGGCCCGTGGCGTGCTCCAGGGCCTGGGCGATGGAGCCGCAGTCGGGCACATAGCCAAAGGCGGTAGGGCATACCCAGTCGGGGTTGGTGGCCAGGTAGGTAACGCCCTTGCCTAGCAGGATGGAGGCGTCAATCAGTTTCTGGTAGGTAAGCTCCGTATCATAGCCCATCAGCAGGCAATCGATGCTTTCTTCCATTTTGTCGGTGATGGGAAAGCCCTCCTGCCTTAAATGGTTTTGGAAGGATTCGGTGCCCAGGGCGTATATTTTGTTGCCCTGGTAGTGGGCGCGCAGGTAGGCGCAGGCAGCATCAGTGGAGGTGAAAAAGTCCTCCTCCGTAGCGGAGATGCCCATACCCGCCAACTTTTTTACATAACTGTCGGTGCCCCGGCTGGAGTTGTTGGTTAAAAACAAGTATTGTGCGCCAGAAGCGCGGATGGCCTGCAAAAAGGGCAGGGCGGCGGGAAACAGCCTGTCGCCCAGGTAGAGGGTGCCGTCCATGTCCAGCAGGTAGAGTTTTTTATTCCGCAGCAGGTCTGTAAGGGGAGTGTTCATATTGGCGCTCCTTTGGGTAATCATTTCCAACCATGATAGCCTGCATTCTAAAACTTGGCAAGCAAAAAGAGGCTGTAACAGAAGGGATTCTTGTTTGGGGTACAGTCTACCGCAAAAATACGCTTCGCTACTTTGCCACCATGCCCTTCGCTCTTTTCCCAATGGACAAGTCTATCGGGAGCATGCGCTGCGGAACGATTCCTCTCAATCGAAAGTAGTTTCTCGATTGTGTTAGTATCCACGTGCCATGGTGACTAAACAAACGCAAACGAGTTTGCGTTTGAGAGGAGGAATCCCGGCGCGGACGCCTCCCACAGGCAAAGCCTGTGGGAAAGGTAGCAAAGGGTATTTCGACGAGATTTCCCTTGGAACCCGCAATTTTCCGTTGCAGCCTCTTTTATTAATCTTTAAACTTTGGTAATCCAGCCCAGGCTGTCTTCCACCGTGCCGTACTGAATGCCCGTCAGGGTGTCGTACAGTTTTTGCGCCACAGGGCCGATGCCGCCGTTGCCTACTTGATAGCTCTTGCCTTTGTAGCTAAAGCTCTTAACGGGGGAGATGACCGCCGCGGTGCCCGAACCGAAGGACTCTGTCAGCTTGCCTGATTCGATATCCTTCAGCACCTCGTGGATGTCCATTTTTTCTTCGGCGGTTTCATACCCCAGATGTCTGGCCAGCTTCAAGACGCTGTCCCGGGTGATGCCCGGCAGGATGCTGCCCGACAGCTTGGGCGTAACCACCTTGTTGCCGTAGGCGAATAGGATGTTCATGGAGCCTACTTCCTCAATGTACCTTTGCTCCACACCGTCCAGCCACAGCACCTGCACGAAGCCTTTTTTCTCGGCATACATGCCGGCTAGCAGCGAGGCGGCGTAGTTGGCGCCCGCCTTGGTTTCGCCGATGCCGCCGCGCACGGCGCGCACATACTCATCCTCTACATAGATGTCGTTGGGCGCAAGGCCGCCGGGATAGTACGCGCCCACGGGGGACAGGATGATGTAGAACAGGTAGCTGTGGGAGGCGTGCACCCCCAGCTTGTTGTCGGTGGCGATCAGCGTGGGGCGGATGTACAGGCTGGTGCCGGGGTTATGGGGCACCCAGTCCTTGTCCAGCCGCAACAGCTGCAGAAGGCCCTCCATGAAGGTGTCGGTATCCAGTTCCGGCATCCCCATGCGCTTTGCCGAGCGGTTCATGCGGGCAAAGTTGTCCCTGGGGCGGAAGAGCTGGATGCCGCCATCCTTGCGGCGGTAGCACTTCATGCCCTCGAAGATGGTCTGGCTATAGTGCAGCACGGCGCAGCTGGGGTCCAGCTGGAAGGGACCGTAGGGAACGATGCGGGCGTCATGCCAGCCCGTGCCCTCGGTATAGTCGCACACAAACATATGGTCGGTGAAGATGGCGCCAAAGCCCAGCTTGCTTTCGTCCTGGGGCTTGGGCTTTAAGTTTTGGGATGTTTGTACATCGATGTGCAGCATGGGATGCCTCCTTTGGGTTGAAGGGGTAATGGGATGGAATTACAGTCTTTCGACCAGGGCTTTTGTCATGGCGCTGCCGGAGATGCTGGGGCCGCCCCAGGCGATGTCCCGGGTGCGCAGGCCTTCCGCCAGCACGTCGTCCACTGCCTTTTCCACGGCGTCGGCTTCCTTGGTAAGGCCAAAGGACAGCCTGAGCATCATGGCGGCGGACAGCACGGTGGCGATGGGGTTGGCCATGTCCTTCCCGGCGATGTCGGGGGCGGAGCCGTGGATGGGCTCATACATGCCGCACTTGGTTTCGCCCAGCGACGCTGAGGGCAACAGGCCGATGGAGCCAGTCAGCTGAGAGGCTTCGTCGGACAGGATGTCGCCGAAGATGTTGCTGGTAACGATAACGTCAAACTGGCTGGGGTTTTGCACCAGCTGCATGGCGGCGTTGTCCACCAGCATATCCTTCATTTCCACGTCAGGATATTCCTTGGCCAACTCGTGCATGGTTTCGCGCCACAGGCGGGAAGATTCCATCACGTTGGCCTTGTCGATGCTGGTTACATGGCTGCGCCTGGTGCGCGCCGTCTCAAAGGCCACCTTGCCGATGCGGCGGATTTCCTTAACCGAGTAGGTTTCGGTATCAAAGGCGGTCTCGCCGTCCTCCGTCTGGTAGCGGCCGGATTTGCCAAAGTAGATGCCGCCTGTCAGTTCCCTGACAATCAGCAGGTCAAAGCCCTTTTCCGCCGTCTCCCGGCGCAGGGGGCTGGCTTCCTTCAGCATGGGCATCAGCTTAGCGGGGCGCAGGTTGGCAAACAGCCCCATGCCCTTGCGGATGTTCAGCAGCGCGCGCTCGGGCCGCAGGTGGCCGGGCAGGGTGTCCCACTTGGGGCCGCCCACAGCGCCCAGCAGCACGGAGTCGCTCTTTAGGCACTGTTCCAGTGCGCCTTCGGGCAGGGGCACGCCAAACTCGTCAATGGCGCAGCCGCCGGCCTTGACCGAGGTATAGACAAACTCGTGTCCGAAGCTTTTGCCTACCTTGTCCAGTACCTGGCAGGCGGAGTCGATGATTTCGGGGCCAATGCCGTCCCCGGGGATTAACGCGATATTGTATTTCACAGCTTGCCCTCCTTCAATGCGTTCATCAGGCCGCCCCCGGCAATCAGCTCCTGCAGGAAGGGAGAGAAGGGGGGAAAGGTATCCTGAGTGCCCTTGGTTACGTTTTTCAGTACGCCGTTGTCCAAATCAACCTCTACCTGATCGCCGTCCTGAATGTCCAGGTCGCTGACCACAATGGGCAGGCCGATGTTGATGGAATTGCGGTAAAAGATGCGTGCGAAGGACTTGGCCACCACGCAGCTGATGCCGCTGGTTTTAATGGCTAGCGGCGCGTGCTCGCGGGAGGAGCCGCAGCCGAAGTTGTTGCCGGCGGCAATGATGTCGCCGGGCTGCATGCGCTTAAGGAAATCCTTGTCAATATCTTCCATGCAGTGGGCGGCCAACTCTTTGGGGTCGGAGGTGTTTAAATATCTGGCGGGGATGATGACGTCGGTGTCCACATGGTCCCCGTAGCGCAGGGCTTTTCCGTTCAAAATCATGGTATGCTCTCCTTCCTTACAGTTCTTGGGGCTGTCCGATGCGGCCCAGGATGGCGCTGGCTGCCGCTACGGCGGGGCTGGCCAGGTATACTTCGCTTTCCGGGTGGCCCATGCGGCCTACAAAGTTGCGGTTGGTGGTGGATACGCACCGTTCGCCCTTGGCACGAATGCCCATGTGGCCGCCCAGGCAGGGGCCGCAGGTGGGGGTGGATACGGCGCATCCGGCTTCAATGAAGATGTCAAACAGCCCCGCGTGCATGCAGTCCAGATAAATCTGCTGGGTGGCGGGGATAATCAGGCAGCGTACCCTGGGATGCACCTTCTTGCCCTTCAAGATGTCGGCGGCGATGACAAAGTCGCTGAAGCGACCATTGGTGCACGAGCCGATCACCACCTGGTCGATGACCATGTCTTTGGGAATCTCGTCAAAGGTACGGGTGTTTTCCGGCAGGTGGGGGAAGGACACCGTGGGGGTTAGTTGGCTTAAGTCGATTTCGATGGTGCGGACATACTTGGCGTCCTCATCGGCGCTGAAGATTTGGGGGGCCTTGGCGCCCTTGTCCTTGAGGAACTCGAGGGTTACATCGTCCACAGGGAACACGCCGTTCTTGCCGCCCGCCTCAATGGCCATGTTGCACACGCACAGCCTGTCGTCCATGGTCAGGCTCTGTACGCCCTCGCCCACAAACTCCAGCGACTGGTACAGCGCGCCGTCCACGCCGATTTCACCGATGAGGTGCAAAATCAAATCCTTGCCCGAAACATGGGGCTGGAACTTGCCTTTCAGCACCACCTTGATGGCTTCCGGCACCCGCAGCCATACCTTGCCCGACGCCATGGCGGCCGCCATGTCGGTGGAGCCTACGCCGGTGGAGAAGGCGCCCAGGGCGCCGTAGGTGCAGGTGTGGCTGTCGGCGCCGATGACTAAATCGCCTGCCGTTACCAGGCCCTTTTCAGGCAGCAGGGCATGCTCTACCCCTGCCTGGCCTACATCGAAGAAGTTGACGATGCCGTGCTTCCAGGCAAATTAGCGTACCTTTTTGGATTGCTCGGCAGCTTTGATATCCTTATTGGGGGTGAAGTGGTCCAGCACCAGGGCGATCTTCTCTTTGTCAAATACCCCCTGGCAGTTGGCTTTCTCAAACTCGTTGATGGCTACCGGGGCGGTAATGTCGTTGCCCAGCACCATATCCACCTGTGCCAGCACGATTTCGCCGGGAACGACGGTTTCCTTGCCGCAGTGGGCGGCGATGATTTTTTGCGTCATGGTCATGCTCATGCGTTGTTTCCATCCTTTCTATGCAGTAAATATTCGAAGGAGTCGCACAGCGCCTCCCAGCTGGCGGCCACCACGTCGGTGCCCACCCCCACCGTGTTCCAGGACGAGTCCCCATCGGTGGATTCAATCAGCACGCGCACCATAGAGGCCGTGGCTTCAGCCCCCGTTAGTACGCGTACCTTATAGTCGCTTAGCCGCACTTGGCCCAACTCAGGGTAGAACACCGTCAGCGCCTTGCGCAGGGCGTTATCCAGGGCGTTGACCGGGCCGTTGCCCATGGCGGCGGTGGTTTCCTCCCGCCCGTCTACCTTGAGGCTGACAACGGCTGAGGCGCTGCGCTCGCCGTTGGGGGGCGGATATTCGCCAATCGTGCGGTAGATGATGGGCACAAAGTGCTCCTTCCAGCGGCCCAGGGTTTTCAGCGCCATCAGCTCAAAGCTGGCGTCGGCCGCCTCGTACTGATAGCCGTTGTTTTCCAATACCTTCAGTCTTTCCAGTATCTGCGCCACTTCAGGCGTGTCGCGCTGAAGGTCGGGCGCCACCTTTTCCAGCTTTTTAAGCACGGTGGTGCGGCCGGACACCTCGCTCATCAGGAAGCGGCGGGCATTGCCGACAGATTCGGGGGATATATGCTCGAAGGTGGAGGACAGCTTGCTGACCCCGTCGATGTGCATGCCCCCCTTATGGGCAAAGGCGCTGTCCCCCACATAGGGCTTGGACTGGTAGACCCGCATGTTGCTGACATCGCACACATGGCGCACCGCCCGGGAGAGGCCCGTTAAGTCGCTGTCCACACAGGTATACCCCATCTTTAGCTGAAGGTTGGGGATAATGACGGATAGATCCGCATTGCCGCAGCGCTCCCCCGTTCCGGTAAAGGTACCCTGCACCTGGATGGCGCCCGCTCTAACGGCGGCGATGGAGGAAGCCACCGCACACCCTGTGTCGTTATGGCAATGAATGCCCACATCGACCCCGGGAAAGAGGTCTACTACCTGCCTGGTTTTTTCATAGATCAGGTGGGGCAAAGTGCCGCCGTTGGTGTCGCACAGCACCAGACAGTCGGCCCCAGCTTCCGTTGCGGCCTTTAGAACCTTGAGGGCGTATTCTTCGTTGTTCAGCACCCCGTCAAAGTAATGCTCGGCGTCAAAGATTACTTCCCGCCCCGCGTCCTTCAGGTACTTAATGGTATCATACACCAGGTCCAGGTTTTCTTCCAGCGAGGCGCGCAGCACCTTTTCTACATGTAAATCCCAGGATTTGCCGAAGATGGATACGGCGGGGGCGTCGGTGGCGAGCAGCGACTGCACATTGCTGTCGTCCTTCGCCCTGACTCCCTTGCGCCGGGTAGAGCCAAAGGCGCACAGCTTGGCGTGGCGCAATTTGATGCTCTTTAAGCGGGTAAAGAACTCAATGTCCTTGGGGTTGCTGGCGGGGTTGCCCGCCTCGATATAATCCACCCCAAAGTCGTCCAGAGCCCTAACGATGGACAATTTATCCTGCACTGAGTAGGAAATGCCCTCGCCCTGAGCGCCGTCGCGCAATGTAGAGTCGAATATCTGTATTTTCTTCATCCCGCCTCCTTACAGAAGTTTGTTCATGCCGTTGATATACGCCAGAATGGAGGCTTCCACCACGTCGGTGCTAAGACCCCGGCCCGTGTAGCTGCGGTTGCCCGCGCTCAGCTTGACGATGGCCTCGCCCTGGGCATCCTTGCCTTCGGAGATGGTCTGTATGGAATAGTCTTCCAGCTTGTGTTCGGGAGCTTTCATTATTTTGTCCACGGCGTTGAAGGCGGCATCAATGGGGCCGTCCCCCATGGCAACCTCCTCGTAAAGCTGCCCGTCGTGGCTCAGGCGTACCACGGCGCTGCACGCCACATAGTTGCCCGAGTTGACGGTAAAGCGATCCAGCTGCCAGGGGGCCGTTGGTAGTGATGCGGTGCAGCACCAGGGCTTCCAGGTCGCTGTCATTGATGGTCTTTTTCCGGTCGCTCAGCGCCTTAAAGCGGACAAACAGATTGTCCATCTCTTGCTTATTTAAGGCATAGCCCAGATCCTTCAAGCGGTCTTCCACCGCGTGGCGGCCGGAGTGTTTGCCCAGTATCATCTTGTTGGTGGTAAGGCCCACAGATTCGGGGCTCATAATTTCGTAGGTGGCGGTATTGGCCAGCACGCCGTGCTGGTGGATGCCCGCCTCGTGGGCGAAGGCATTGGCGCCCACAATGGGCTTGTTCAGCGGCGCCTGCATGCCAATGATGGAGTACACCAGGCGGCTGACGGGATAGATGCGGGTGGTGTCGATATTGGTTGTGACCGGGAAAATATCCTTGCGGGTTTTAAGCGCCATCACCACTTCTTCCATGGCGGCGTTGCCCGCCCTTTCGCCCAGGCCACACATGGTGGTTTCCACCTGGGTGGCTCCGGCGGTAATGGCGGCCAGGGTGTTGGCGGCGCCCAGCCCCAAATCGTTGTGGCAGTGCACCGACAAATCAATGGCGTCCAGGCCGTCCACGTTTTCCAGCAGGAATTTAATCAAATCGCCCATTTCACTGGGGGTGGTGTAGCCCACCGTGTCGGGGATGTTAATGGTGGTGGCCCCGGCGTTTACCGCCGCCTGCACCGCCTTGGCCAGGAAATTTCTGTCCGAGCGGGTGGCGTCCTCGCAGGAGAACTCTACGTCGCTTAACTTGCCCTTGGCGTACTTCACCATTTGCGAAATGGTATCCAGCACCTGCTGCTCGGTCATGCGCAGCTTATACTCCATATGGGTGGGGGAAGTGGCCAAAAAGGTGTGGATGCGGGGGGATACGGCGTGCTTGACGGCGTCATAGGCGACGTCGATATCCTTCATGGTGGCCCTTGCCAGGGAGGCAACGGTAGCGTTTTTGATGACCTTGGCAACCTCGCTGACCGACTCAAAATCCCCGGGGGAGGCAATGGCGAAGCCTGCTTCCAGGATATCCACGCCCATCTTCTCCAGCGCCAGGGCCAATTCCAATTTTTCTTTCAAATCCATGCTGCAGCCGGGGGCCTGTTCTCCGTCCCGCAGGGTGGTATCGAATATTTTGATGGTTTTCATAATTAGCCCTCGCTTTCTTCAAATACTGCGCCTTGGTCGGCGGAGGATACCAGCATGGCATAGCGCTTCAGGTATCCGGTCAACGGTTTTCTGGGCGGCAGGGCAAAGGCTTTGCGCCGCCGCTCCATTTCTTCTTCAGTAATGCACAGGTTCAGGCTGCGCCCGGGGATGTCTATCTCGATGATGTCCCCTTCCTCGATCAGGGCGATGGGGCCCTGGGCCGCCGCTTCGGGGGATACATGGCCGATGGCCGCGCCCCGGGTGGCGCCGGAGAAGCGCCCGTCGGTGATGAGGGCGACATCCTTATCCAACCCCATGCCGGCAATGGCGCTGGTGGGGCTGAGCATTTCCCGCATGCCCGGGCCGCCCTTGGGGCCTTCGTAGCGGATGACCACCACGTCGCCCTTTTGGATTTTGCCGCCAAAGATGGCTTTTTCCGCTGCGTCTTCCGAGTTAAACACCCGGGCAGGGCCCTGGTGCTTAAGCATTTCGGGCGCGACAGCGCTTTGCTTGACGATAGCGCCCCTGGGGGCGATGTTGCCGCGCAGCACGGCCAGCCCGCCCACCTTGGCATAGGGGTCATCCATGGGGCGGATGACGGAAGCGTCTTTGACATGGAAGGGCTGCACGGCTTCCGCCATGGGTACGCCCAGCACGGTCTGTGCGCTGCCGTCTATTTTGCCTGCCTCATACAGCTGCCTGATGACGGCGTATACCCCGCCTGCCGCGTGCAGGTCCTGCATGTGGTGCTTGCCCGCGGGGGCCAGCTTGCACAGGTTGGGGGTGGTGGCGCTTACCTCGTTAATCATGTCCAGGTTAAAGGGGATGCCCGCTTCATGGGCAATGGCGGCCAGGTGCAGTGCCGAGTTGGTGGAGCAGCCCAGGGCCATGTCCACCGTCAGGGCGTTTTTCAGCGCCTTTTCGGTCAGAATCTGCTTGCAGGTAAGGTTCATTTCCAGCAGTTTCATCACCTGGCTGCCTGCCTGCTTGGCCAGGCGCAGCCGGGCGGAGTAGACCGCCGGCAGCGTGCCGTTGCCGGGCAGCGCCAGGCCCAAAGCCTCGGACAGGCAGTTCATGGAGTTGGCGGTAAACATGCCGGAACACGAGCCGCAGGAGGGGCAGGCATTGTCTTCCACCTGCTTTAACTGCTCCTCGCTCACTTGGCCAATGGCATGGGCGCCTACCGCTTCAAATACAGAGTTCAGGTCCATGGGACCCTGATCGCCCGGAAGGGACAACATGGGACCGCCGGACAGGAAGACGCAGGGCAGGTCCAGCCTTGCCGCCGCCATCAGCATGCCGGGCACCACTTTGTCGCAGCTGGGGATAAACACCAGCGCGTCCAGGGCGTGGGCGCGCACCATGCACTCCACCGAGTCGGCAATCAATTCCCTTGTGCAAAGGGAATAGCGCATGCCCTCGTGTCCCATGGCGATGCCGTCGCACACCCCGATGGTGTTAAACTCCAGCGGCGTTCCGCCTGCGGACAGCACGCCGTCCTTTACCGCGCGGCTGATTTTATCCAGGTGCATGTGGCCGGGCACGATTTCGTTGAACGAGTTGACAATGCCGATGAGAGGCTTGTAAATCTGTTCGTCGGTCAGCCCGGCGGCCTTCAGCAGGGAGCGCTGGGGCGCGCGCCCCGCTCCCTGCTTCATGTTGTCGCTTCTGAGCATGTTTTTCTCCTTATTCTTCGTAGCTTTCGCGCTGCCAGGTCATCTTGTCGCGCAGTTCCTTGCCGGTTGTTTCCAGCAGGCTTTCCTGGGCATCCTTGCGCATCTTGAGGAAGTTGCTGCGGCCGGTTTTGTTTTCTTCAATCCACTTTTTGGCAAAGGTGCCGTCCTGGATTTCTGCCAGCACTTTCTTCATTTCCTTTTTGGTTTCCTCGGTCACCATGCGGGGGCCTACCATGTAGTCGCCGTACTCGGCGGTATCGCTGATGGAGTAGCGCATGAAGGACAT
>CAZCBC010000078.1:9357-11066 GCA_964496775.1 uncultured Oscillospiraceae bacterium | reverse complement strand
TTGCCAGAGGTCTTGCCAAGACCAGAACCTACGCCTCGGCCAAGGCGCTTCGGGGCAGTCGTAGAACCCGGATTGGGTTTCAACTCGTGCAATTTCATGAGGGCGTCCTCCTTATTCGTTGACTTCTTCCACTTTCACCATGTGCTTAACTACGAAGATTTGGCCGCGGATGCAGGCATTGTCTTCCTTGACGACAGTTTGACCAATCTTGCGAAGGCCCAAAGCCTTAACGGTGTCAATCTGCTTTTGCAAACAGCCGATAGTGGATTTCTTTAATGTAATCTTAAGTTTCATTTCTCTCCTCCTCAGCCCAGGATCTCTTCAACAGTCTTGCCGCGCATTTGGGCAACCTGCTCTGCGGAGCGGAGAAGCTTCAGGCCTTCAACAGTCGCTTTCACGGTGTTGATGGGGTTGCTGGTACCAAAGTTCTTTGTGCTGATACGGCGAACACGGCACGGGCAGCGCCACCGGCGATAACGCCGGCGCCTTCCTCGGCGGGCAACATGACCACCTTACTGGTGCCAAAGTAGCCAATGGTCTGGTGGGGAATGGTCGTGCCCACAACCGGAACGTTGATCAGATGCTTCTTGGCATCCTCTACCGCCTTGCGGATCGCTTCGGGAATTTCCACCGCCTTGCCAGTACCGGCGCCTACGCGACCGGCCCCATCACCTACAACGACCAATGCGGCAAAACGCATATTCCGGCCGCCTTTAACGGTTTTGCTGACACGGTTAATGGAAACCAGTTTCTCTTTAAATTCGTTGTCCATTTCATCTCTACGAGCCATGCGTTGTTTTCCTCCTCTCAGAATTTGAGTCCGGCTTCACGCGCGCCGTCTGCCAGGGAGGCAACGCGACCGATATATACGTAGCCACCACGGTCAAACACAACATTTGTGATGCCAGCCTGGAGCGCACGCTCCGCGACAGTTTTGCCTACCATCTTGGAAATGTCCACCTTGTTTTTGTCTTCGGCGACTTTCTTGAAGGCGGGCTCCATGGACGACGCCTGGGCTAAAGTAATCCCCTTGGTATCATCGATAACCTGGGCGTAAATATACTGATTGCTGCGGAATACACACAGGCGCGGCATTTCGGGTGTGCCGCTGATTTTTTTGCGCACGCGCGCGTGACGGATAACCCGCATTGCGTTGCGATCATGCTTTTTAAACATATGCGTTCACTCCCTTCAATTATTTACCGGCCTTGCCTTCCTTGCGGCGGATGATTTCGCCCTTGTACTTGATGCCCTTGCCCAGATAGGGTTCAGGTTTGCGTACGGCACGAATATCAGCTGCAAGGTTGCCAACAACCTGCTTGTCCAGCCCTTTAACAACAATCGTTGTGGGCGTGGGGGTTTCAAAGGTAATCCCCTCGGGGGCATCGAAAACGACCGGATGGGAATAACCGGCGTTAACAGTCAGCTTTTTGTTTTCTGCCTGCGCGCGGTATCCGGTACCGACAATTTCCAGGGTCTTCTCAAACCCTTCCGTTACGCCCACAACCAGATTGTGTACAAGAGAACGGTACAAGCCATGCATGGACTTGTGGGGCTTGGAATCGCTGGGGCGTTCCAATGTCAGGACACCATTTTCCTGAACGATTTTAAAATCACGGTGAACCTGCTGGGAAAGCGTTCCTTTGGGGCCTTTGACAACAACATTGTTCTTGTCATCAACCGTCACTGTCACGCCCGCAGGCACCGGG
>CAZCBC010000078.1:8278-9347 GCA_964496775.1 uncultured Oscillospiraceae bacterium | reverse complement strand
GATCGGAAGTTTTCCGATTCGAGACATAATTGCACCTCCAATGCGTTACAGCTTACCAGATATAGGCCATGACTTCGCCGCCCAGGTTTTCCTTGCGGGCTGCACGGTCCGTCATGAGGCCTTTGGATGTAGAGATAATAGCAATACCCAAACCACCCAGAACCTTAGGCAGGTCTTCACAGTTGGCATAGACGCGCAGCCCCGGCTTGGAAATACGCTTGAGACCAACGATAACGGGCTGGCTTTTGCCGTTCAAGTACTTGATGGTCAGCTTAATCTGGCCCTGAACACCATCATCGATGTTTTCATAGGCTTTGATGTAGCCTTCATCATACAAAATCTTTGCAATCGCCTTTTTCGCTTTGCTCGCGGGAATGATGACCGTGTCGTGTTTGGCGACTTGCGCATTGCGAATCCTGGTCAGCATATCGGCGATAGGATCATTCATAATCATAGTCGAACCTCCTTTTCCGTATTTCTGTTACCAGCTTGCTTTGCGCACGCCGGGGATTTGACCCTTATAGGCCAGTTCCCTAAAGCAGATACGGCAAACACCGTACCGACGAAGCACCGAGTGCGGGCGGCCGCACAGGCGGCAGCGGGTATACGCACGGGTGGAGAACTTCGGCTTGCGTGCCTGACGAATTCTCATGCTTGTTTTTGCCATAATTCAATCCTCCCTTATTGTGCGAAAGGCATGCCAAGGAGGCTCAGCAGCTCTTTGGCTTCCTCGTCGGTGTTGGCGGTGGTTACAAAAATCATCTCCATGCCGCGAATCTTTTCCACCTTATCGTAATTGATTTCGGGGAAAATCAACTGTTCCTTGATGCCCAGGGCGTAGTTGCCGCGGCCGTCAAAGGCTTTGTTGGAAACGCCGCGGAAGTCACGGACGCGGGGCAGCGCAATGCTGACCAGGCGGTCGAAGAATTCTTCCATGCGGGCGCCGCGCAAAGTAACTTTGGCACCAACGTTCATGCCTTCGCGGACTTTAAAGTTCGCGACAGACTTTTTCGCCTTGGTGACAACGGGCTTCTGGCCTGAAATTTCAGTCAGCTCCGCGACCGCTGTT
>CAZCBC010000078.1:0-8268 GCA_964496775.1 uncultured Oscillospiraceae bacterium | reverse complement strand
GATTTCCATCACGTTCTTGTAGCCGAACTTCTGCTGCAAGGCAGGGACAGCTTCAGACGTATACTTTTCTTTAATGCGTGTTGCCATTTGCTGTATCCTCCTTATCAGTCAATCTGTTCGCCGCACTTTTTGCAGGTGCGGATTTTTTTGCCGTCGGTTACCTTCACGCCGGAACGGGAAGGCTTGCCGCACTTCTGGCAGACAAGCATGACATTGCTTGCATCAATGGCGGCTTCCTTCTTGATGATGCCGCCGGGCTGTCCCTGAGCGCGAGATTTCTGGTGTTTGGTGACCATCGCCACGCCTTCAACAACCACTTTACCACTCTTGGGATAGGATTGCAAAATCTTACCTTTGACGCCCTTGTCCTTGCCAGAAATGACAATGACTTCATCGTTGGTTTTTACATGCATTTTCATTGCCTTTTCTCCTTACAGTACTTCAGGCGCAAGGGAGATGATTTTCATAAAATCCTTCTCGCGCAGTTCGCGGGCAACCGGCCCAAAGATACGGGTTCCGCGGGGTTGCTTGGCATCGTTGATGATGACTGCGGCGTTATCATCAAAGGTGATATAACTACCGTCGGGGCGGCGCTTCTGTTTGCGCACACGGACGATAACGGCTTTTACAACCTCGCCTTTCTTTACCTGGCCACCCGGAGCTGCGGACTTCACGCTGGCGACGATGATGTCACCAATGGATGCTGTACGGCGGAAAGAGCCGCCCAGCACACGGATGCACATGATTTCCTTTGCGCCGGAGTTATCGGCTACCTTGAGCCGAGATTGTGGCTGAATCATAGAGGTTCCTCCTTTATAGATTCCTCATCATGAGCTCTTTGGCGCATGAGAGGTCGTACACGAATTACTTCGCTTTCTCAATGATCTCCACCACACGCCAGCACTTGTCCTTGCTGAGGGGGCGGGTTTCCATCACTTTTACGGTATCCCCGATACCGCAGGCATTGAGTTCGTCATGCGCCTTCAGTTTGCTGGTACGCTTCATGATTTTGCCATACAGTGGATGGCGTACACGGCGGTTTACAGCAACGACGACGGTTTTATCCATTTTATCGCTGACCACAACGCCAACGCGGGTCTTGCGAAGTCCTCTTACTTCTGACATTCATTTGCCTCCTTTCACGGTTATCGGGTAGCCTTCTTGGCTGCTTGGGTCTGCATCGTCATGGCGCGAGCGATGTCACGCTTGACTTCGGTAATCTGCATGGTGTTTTCCAACTGGCCGGTGGCGAGCTTGAAACGAAGGTTAAACAGTTCAGACTTCAGTTCTGCGATCTTCGCGGTCAGTTCCTCGGGCTTCATGGCTGCGTATTCACTTGCCTTCATTGACTATCACCACCCACTTCAAACGGATTCTGCGCCTTGGACATAATCTTAGTCCTCACGGGCAGTTTGTTGGACGCCAGACGCAGCGCTTCCTTGGCTACGGCTTCATCCACGCCGCCTACCTCAAAGAGGACGCGGCCAGGCTTAACAACGGCAACCCAGTATTCGGGAGAGCCCTTGCCGGAACCCATGCGGGTTTCCGCAGGCTTTGCCGTTACAGGCTTATCAGGGAAAATTTTGATCCAGACCTGGCCACCACGCTTGGTATAACGTGTTAACGCGATACGGGCAGCTTCAATCTGTTGGCTGGTAACCCAGCAAGGATCCTTAGCGACAAGGCCCCAATCGCCGTAAGCAATAAAGTTGCCGCGGTTGGCCTTGCCCTTCATGCGTCCGCGGAAAACCTTGCGGCGCTTGACTCTCTTGGGCATCAACATGGTTTATCTGCCTCCTTCGATGCGTTCGGCCGTCTTTTTTGCCTGAGGCAATATCTGGCCTTTGTAGATCCATACCTTGACACCAATGCGGCCGTAGGTCGTCTTGGCCTCAGCAAAGCCATAGTCGATGTTGGCGCGCAGCGTCTGCAGCGGAATGGACCCTTCGTGATAGTGTTCGGATCGGGCGATGTCCGCACCGCCCAGACGGCCGCTTACCGCAGCCTTGATGCCCTTGACGCCGGCGCGCATAGAGCGCTGAATGCTCTGCTTCATCGCACGACGGAAAGAAATGCGCTTTTCCAGCTGCTGAGCAATGTTTTCAGCCACCAGCTGGGCATCGGTGTCGGGATTCTTGATTTCCAGCACATTGATAACAACGGGATGGCCCAGTTCCTTTTCGACAAAGGCTTTCAGCTCCTCGATGCCCTTGCCGCCCCGGCCAATAATCATACCGGGACGTCCGGTGTAGATGTCAATGGTCATGCGGGCAGCATTGCGCTCGATATCAATACGGCTGATGCCGGTGGAGAAATACCTCTCCTTCAGCATGGTACGGATTTTGTTATCCTCTACCAGGTAATTGGCAAAATCTTTCTTGTTGGCGAACCAGCGGGTGCTCCAGTTAAAAATTACACCAACGCGGGCACCATGGGGATGTACTTTCTGACCCATTTTGTTCCTCCTCCCTTACTTAACATCCAGCACAATGCTGATATGGCTGGTTCTGCGCAGTATCGGCGAAGCCGAACCACGTGAACGGGCGATATAGCGCTTGTACGTGGGGCCGGGATTGGCATACACCTCGGCCACATAGAGGCCGGCGCGATCCAAATCCAGGTTGTTTTCCGCATTGGCAATGGCGCTGTTGAGTAATTTGAGAACAACAGGGGCCGCTGCCTTGGGGGTGAAGGTTAAAATGGCTTGTGCATCTTCTACTTGTTTGCCACGGATGAGATCAATAACGGGAATGACCTTACGAGAGGAGATGCGCACATGCTTCACATGAGCTTTGGGGCGCCTGTCGCGGTTTTCTTCGCGAGCAATGCCCTTTTCGCGGGTATTAAGTGCCATAATGCTTTAACTCCTTTCGTTATCTTCCGCTTGATTTAGAACCGGCGTGGCCACGGAAGGTTCTGGTGGGGACAAACTCACCCAACTTATGGCCTACCATGTCTTCGGTAACATAGACCGGAACATGCTTGCGGCCATCATGCACAGCGATGGTGTGGCCGACAAAATCCGGAAAAATGGTAGAAGCGCGCGACCAGGTTTTCAGGACGGACTTCTTGCCGGTTTTGTTTAGTTCAGCAACTCGTTTGAGCAGCTTTTCACATACAAAGGGGCCTTTTTTAATTGAACGGCTCATAGATTACTTCCTCCTTTCGTCCTGGTGCGGTTATTTGCCGGACCGCTTGACAATCATGTTGTTGGAATATTTCTTGTGCTTGCGCGTCTTGTAACCCAGTGCAGGCTTGCCCCAGGGGGTCAAGGGAGAAGGCATACCGATGGGGGATTTGCCTTCGCCGCCGCCGTGAGGATGGTCTACCGGGTTCATAACCACACCGCGTACAGAGGGACGGATGCCCATGTGGCGTTTGCGGCCGGCTTTGCCGATGCGCACATTCTCATGCTCCACATTGCCGACAGTGCCGATGGTGGCGCGGGCATTGATAGGCACCTTGCGCACTTCACCCGAGGGCAGACGTACCTGAGCATACTTGCCTTCTTTCGCCATCAACTGGGCAAAAGTACCGGCGGAACGAACAATCTGGCCGCCCCGGCCCGCCTTCAACTCGATGTTGTGAATCAGCGTGCCTACAGGAATGGAAGAAATAGGCAGCGAGTTTCCAACGATGATATCAGCGTTATCAGAAGAAATAACGGTGTCGCCGACCTTCAGACCAACAGGCTGCAGGATGTACCTCTTCTCGCCATCTGCATAATGAAGCAGCGCAATAAAGGCAGAACGGTTGGGATCATATTCAATGGTCGCCACCTTGGCGGGTATGTCAAACTTGTTGCGCTTGAAATCGATGATACGATACTTGCGCTTGTTGCCGCCGCCCTGATGACGAACGGTGATTTTGCCCTGCTTGTTGCGGCCGGCATGCTTTTTGAGCGGAGTCAGCAGCGACTTTTCAGGCTTGTTGGTCGTTATCTCGTCGTACGTCAGCACGGACATGTGGCGACGTGCGGGCGAAGTCGGTTTATAAATACGAATTGCCATGTGCTTCTCCTTCCTTTAAATCATGCCTTCGAAGAATTCGATGGGCTTGGAATTTTCAGTCAGCTTTACGTAAGCTTTCTTGACTTCCGCGGTACGGCCGCTGGTACGGCCCTGGCGCTTGATTTTTCCGATGGTGCGAAGGGTGTTTACCTTTTCCACCTTGATGTCTTTAAACACTGCTTCCAGAGCCCTTTTGATTTCCACCTTGTTGGCATGGATATCGACTTCAAAGACATACTGTTTGTCGGCAATGCCGTCGTAACCTTTTTCAGTCAGCACAGGGCGCAGAATGATGTCATGAGGGTTCTTCATTATGCGTACACCTCCTCGATGCCGCTGACAGCGGCCTTGGTGACAATCAACTTGTCGGCGCGCAGGATATCGTACACATTGATGGTGTTGACATACGCGTCAGACAAAGACGGGATGTTCCTCGCAGCGCGCTGGACGGTCTCATCCTTGCCGGGCAGAACCAACAGCGCCTTTTTCTCGACGCCCAGGTCTTTCAGCATCTTGGCAACCAGCTTGGTCTTGGCTTCCTTCAGGTTGATTTCATCCACCACGATGAGGCTGCCGGAATTCACCTTGGCTGACAAAGCGCTTTTGAGTGCCAGGCGGCGCACCTTGCGGGGTACATTGACAACATAGTCACGGGGTGTGGGGGCAAACGCCACACCGCCATGCCGGAACTGGGGGGCACGGTTGCCATGATGGCGCGCATTACCGGTGCCCTTTTGGCGATATATTTTACGGCCACCGCCACGTACCTGACCACGGGTCAGTGCACTCTGAGTGCCTTGACGCTTAGCGGCAAGAATGGAACGGACGACCAGATGCATAGCAGCCACATTGGGCTCGATGCCGAAGATTTCTTCCTTCAGCTCCAAGGCGCCGACGGGCTTGCCCTGCATGTTGACCATTTCGATCGTAGGCATGAATGGTTTCCTCCTCTACTTAGGCTTTGCAAGAGTTGCGGACAAGCAACAGGCTGTTCTTGGGGCCGGGAACTGCGCCTTTAACGAGCAGCAGGTTACGCTCGGCATCCACTTCGATGACCTCCAGGTTTTGGATCGTGACGCGCTCGACGCCATAATGACCAGACATGTGACGGCCCTTAAACACCTTACCAGGATCAGTGTTGGCGCTGAAAGCACCAATGCCACGATGATACTTGGAGCCGTGGGTCATGGGGCCCTTGCTCTGATTCCAGCGCTGGATAACACCAGTAAAACCATGGCCCTTGCTGGTGCCGGTAACGTCGATCTTGTCGCCCGCCTGGAACTGGGACACAGAAACGGTCTGACCGACTTCGTAGGATGCGGTGTCCGCCAGCCGGAACTCACGCAGATAACGCGCCGGGGCAACATTGGCCTTCTTAAAATGTCCGGCTTCAGGCTTGTTAACCAGCTTCTTCACCCGATTCTCAGGCAAGGTATCAAAGCTTAGCTGCACAGACTCATAGCCATCGTTTTCCATGGTCTTCTTCTGCACCACGGTGCAGGGGCCGGCCAGAATGACGGTAACGGGAACCAGGCGGCCATCGGGCAGGAATTTCTGGGTCATGCCCAGTTTTTTTCCTAAAATTGCTTTCTTCATGATTTTCCTCCTGCCTTACAGTTTGATTTCGATCTCGACGCCGGCGGGAAGATCAAGCTTCATCATGGCGTCCACGGTTTTTGCGTTGGGGTTGTGCACGTCGATCAGGCGCTTATGTGTCCTGCGCTCGAACTGCTCGCGGCTATCCTTATACTTATGAGGCGCACGCAAAATAGTGATAATTTCCTTCTCAGTGGGCAGCGGGATGGGGCCTGCTACACGGGCACCCGTGCGCTTTGCTGTGTCCACAATGCGCTCGGCAGACTTATCGATCAAGTCATGCTCATACGCCTTGAGTTTAATGCGGTTTTTGTTGTTGGCCATTGGAGTTCCTCCTTATTATTTAGCGTTCTCTTCCCGGCTTCGTGCCTGCACCGACGCAGTGGCGCTTATGGCTTGCCGGCTTTGCGGGGCTTGGTCATGCCCTCACACGAGTCCGTCGCCCGATTTTCGGGCTGGTCTGCGATAATTACCCGTCCAGGCCGGGGCGGCAACCTATCGCTTCATCCCAAAACAGACAGCTGTAATAGTATATCTAAACTCCGCTATAAATGCAAGCATTTTTTGCATATTTCTTTTGCCTCATTTACCCATATTTTTTAAAGCCCCTTGATCCGTATAGTAATTTTAAGGTGTTTTCTATTCCATTCATGCACACCTTTCCTTGTGTATCTTTCACTACAAAAAAATCCGCCGAAGAATTTCCGGCGGATTTTTTTATGTTAAAGCCATTATTTCATTGTTTTTGTTAGTAAGCTTTGGCGAAATACATGACCTTATCGGCTTTTTCGCCACAGCAGACACAGGTATCGCCAAAGGCCTCCTCGTCAAAAGGCATGTTGCGGCTCGTGGCGGTTGTCTTTTCCTTAATTGCGTCTTCACACGCCTGCTGACCACACCACATTGCCCGCGCGTACCCGGTCTGCACCTGTTCCTCCAGTTCCTCCATGTTGGTAACATCCTTGGTGTGTTCCTGCTTAAACGCATTGGCAATCTCAAACATCCCGCGCTGAATATCTTCCAGCGTCTCTTTCACTTTTTCCGCCAGGTTTTCCACAGGCAGGGTAAACTTCTCGTTGGTATCCCGGCGGGCGCAGGTGACAACACCCTTTTCAATATCCCGAGGGCCTACTTCTATGCGCAGCGGCACTCCCTTCAGTTCCCACTCGTTAAACTTCCAGCCCGGGGAAACATTGTCGCGGTCATCCAAACGAATACGCAAACCGGACGCCTTTAAATGGTGGTAAATCTCCTCGCACTTTTCCATTACGCCGCCTTTATGCGCAGCGATGGGCAGCAGCACAGCCTGATAAGGCGCGATGCGGGGCGGCAGACGCAAACCACGCTCATCACCATGTGTCATAATAACGGCGCCAATCAGACGAGTGGATACACCCCAGCTGGTTTCATGACAATACTTAAGCGTGCCATCCTTGTCCAGAAAGCGCACCTCAAAGGGTTCGCTAAAGTTGGTGCCGAAATCATGGGTGGTGCCCGCCTGCAAAGCTTTACCATCCTGCATGATGGCTTCTACGGAGTAGGTTACGCGGGCACCGGCAAATTTCTCTTTATCGCTTTTCCTTCCAGAAAAGACCGGCATCGCCAGCACTTTTTCGCAAAACTCCCGGTAGATTTCCAGCATCAACAGCGCTTCTTCGTGGGCTTCTTCTGCTGTAGCGTGGACGGTGTGCCCTTCCTGCCACCAGAACTCACTGGTGCGAAGAAAGGGGCGGGTTGTTTTTTCCCAACGCATAACAGAGCACCACTGATTGTACTTCATGGGCAAATCGCGCCAGGACTGCACCCATTTGGCAAACATCGTACAAAACAATGTTTCGGATGTGGGTCTGACGGCCAAGCGCTCCTGCAGGGGCTCGCTCCCCCCCTGAGTTACCCAGGCAACTTCCGGAGCGAAGCCCTCCACATGTTCCGCTTCCTTTAATAATAGGCTTTCAGGTATCAGCATGGGCATAGAAACATTTTCGTGCCCGGTGTCCCGAAAACGCTGGTCCAATTGCTCGCGAATCAATTCCCAAATGCGGTTGCCATAGGGGCGCAGAGCCATACAGCCACGCACCGGGGTATAGTCCATTAAATCTGTCCGAGTTACAACATCAGTATACCACTGAGAGAAGTTTTCATCCCGGGGGGTAATATGCTGCACAAACTCCTGTTTCTTTTCCTTCGCCATCTTTTCCTCCTAAAAATAAAGCCTTCCTCCCATGCAGGGACGAAGTGCTCTTCGCGGTACCACCTTGCTTGACGCCCATGGCGTCCACTTATGCCCTTAACGCGGGAAACGTCGGGAATTAACCGAAACTCCGGGGCGGGTTGGCTTTCCATGCGTGCTTTCAGCCAGGACACGCTCTCTTTTGGTCGAAAAACCTTTTCCCCTTCATCGCCTGTTAAGCACGATGATTATACAAAGGACATGAGGCCTTGTCAAGACGACACTCCCCCTTTGTAGGTTTGTCAAACATATTGGACAGTGTGTTTTTAAGGAACTCATTAGGCGAGAGGAAGGCAAGAGGTCTCATGGGTAGTTGGTTGCTCCTTCTTTGCCAGGCAGTTAACTGCCTGGCAAAATCGTCAAGTGAGTAAAAAGTACGTTTGCTGTAGAAGCGCTTCTGATCTTCTCTGTGGCTGCGTTCTACCTTGCCGT
>CAZCBC010000077.1:9511-11102 GCA_964496775.1 uncultured Oscillospiraceae bacterium | reverse complement strand
GCTGCTGGTCAGGGATCAGTTTCCCGAGGCCGATTTTGACAAGGTGCTGACCATGTGCCTGATACACGACTTTGGCGAAGCCCTGACCGGGGATATCCCCAGCTTTAACAAAACCCAGCAGCATGAAGAGGTGGAGGCGCAGGCCATTACCCGCCTGCTGTCCATGCTGCCGCCAAAAATGGCGCGGGACTATCAGGCGCTGTTTGACGAAATGGCCGCCATGGAAACCCTGGAAGCCCGCCTGGTAAAAGCCCTGGATAAGCTGGAGGTTGTGCTCTCCCATAACGAGGCGCCCCTTTCCACCTGGCTGCCCAAGGAGTACGAGCTGAACCTGAGCTACGGCCAGGAAAACGCCGCTATGTCCGACTACCTTACCGCCCTGCGCGAAGAAATGCGCAAGGATACGGAGAGGAAGATACGGGGGGAGTAGGGGAAAATCTTCGATAGTTTTATTAAAAATAAACGGGAATGAAACAATGTTCCGTTATTTGTTGATTATATCTTTTAACTCTTTTAAAGTAAGGACTTCATTCTTTTTTCTATGTATCATTCTATGACAATTTGCACAGACAACAATCAAATCAGTAGCAGGATTAACTTCAGTCTCCTCGTTTTTATCTGCTAAGGGTACGATATGATGAATTTCGATATAACCTTTACCGCGTGCACCATATACTAATTCAAAATCAAAACCACACGCCATACATTTTGTTCCATGAATATGAATAGCCCATTTTCGATTTTTAGGGTTGCGTTCATATTTTGTCGTAAAATATTCAATACGCTTACCTTCTTTTTCAACCTCATAGTTTTCACTCGTTTCGGTTTCTATATCATTTTCGCATATGGTTTCACTGATTTCTGTTTCTTGAAGAATTGATATCAACTCGTAATACTCGGGTTTATTTGTATTTACCAACTCTTCAATAGCCTTTTCAGTGGACATACCGCTAAATAGCCCTTTGAAACTCCCAACTAAGCCAAGATAATGAAGAACTCCCATAGATTGAAAACCAAGAGAAGATTCGCTATCCAAACAAAGGACATCGTTATCAATCTGTCTATGGGTTTTTCCGTCGAACAAAAACGCTTTCACTACAGCAACGTGTTGTTCAGCAGTGTATTTGTTATATTCCCATTTTCTACTACTTCTCTCAAGTGGCGGTATTATCATAAAGCAGTCCTTTCGTAAAACCAATGACCATGAGATATTCTTGATGAGGTTTAGAGTCAATTGTAAATAGTCAACATATAACGTGTTTCTATCCCACAGTATATCACACCCAAGTAGAAAATAATTCCCATTCATGGTATAAAGGAAGCAGTCTTAAACAAGGAGAGGCTTATGGAAGAAGGAAAGCTGTGGATACGGCTGGTGAAGCATAACCGCATTGCCCGGGATTTGGTGGTGCCCTGCCAGGAAAGCGCCTGGGAGGATGCCCTCAGGGAGGGGTGCCACGCGCTGGATGTGTCGGTGCCCGTGCTGCTGCCCCGGCACCTGAGGGACTGGGCGGAGTTTAAGCAGATGCGCTTTGTGCCGGGGGATTTTATGGACGCCGTCACCTTTGACCGCATGGAGGCGGAGTATTTT
>CAZCBC010000077.1:0-9363 GCA_964496775.1 uncultured Oscillospiraceae bacterium | reverse complement strand
GGTACTGGCAAAAATTAAACCGCGGCGAAGTAAGCAAGCAGATACTGCTACCCGCCCGCTTTGAAGACTGGCTGCGGCAGGAAAACCTGCGGGGCAACCCGGCGCTGCTGAATGAGGATTACCTGACCTTTCTAAGCCAACAGGGGGAGCTGCTGCCCGGCGCCCTGCCCATGATGCGCTCGCTGCACCAGCAGGGCACGGTGGTTATCGTTACCAACGGTGTGGCCCGCGCCCAGTACGGAAAGATTGAGAACAGCGGCCTTAAACCCTATATCCACCACCTGGTGATTTCGGAAAACGTGGGGGTGGAAAAGCCCCATCCCGAAATATTTGAAAAAGCCCTTGCCCTGGCCGGGGAAGAGGACAAGCGCCGCGCCCTGATGGTGGGGGACAGCCCGGGCAGCGACATCCTGGGTGCCCGCAACGCCGGCATAGACAGCTGCCTGTACGACCCCGGGGATAAACACCGCACGGTGAAGTGCACCCACCGGGTGCGCCATCTGGACGAGGTGGCGGCCCTCTGCCCTGCACGGCAGGGGTAGCCGGGCAGGCCGGGAGAAAACCGCAACGGCATGAAAAAAGCAACGAGTTTTTGCCTCGTTGCTTTTTGTATGCCCAGATTGGCGTCCGTTTCTTCGCTTAACCCCCGTTCTTTTTGGGCATCAGCGCCCAGATGCAGTCGGTCATTTCCTCTACGGTGTACTGCATGCCGCCGCGTATCCACAGCATGACGGCGTTGGTAAAACCGGCGGCGCAGAATATCGCCGAAACGTCCCGGGGAGGGGGAAAGGAAAGGTCGGGGTGGATATCCTCCTGATGCTGATAAAACTTCTGCAAAAAGCCCTTGCGGAAGAGTTCTATCAGCTCGGCGTCAAAATCCGCCATCAGCAGGTTTTGAAACGCCCGGCTGTCCTGGCTGACGTTTTCCAGCAGGGAATGCAGCTGCGCCCTGCTGCTTTGATCCTGCGCGGTGTCAATAAGCCGCTGGGAAATTTCCTCCATGCAATAAGTAACCAGGTCGTACTTGTCCAGAAAATGGGTATAAAAGGCGCTGCGGCTGACCAGCGCCCGGGCGCATATTTCGTTGACGGTGATTTTGCCAAAGGACATTTCGTTCAGCATCATCAGCATGGTGCTGATTAACGCCTGCCTTGTTTTGATGACCCGCAAATCCGTTTTTCTACTCATACCTTCCGCCTTTTTGTTGGATGCTGATTTAGGTCTAAATTGCATCAGCATAAAGTTATTTGTATTTTATCATGCGGGGAATATAAATACAATTCCGGTCAATATGGTTTTTTTGTCCATTATCTTACATATCGGGCGGGATGTTTCTGGTACCCTGCCGGGCGATATTTTATAATATATCCATAAGAAGGGAGGGATATACAACCATTGCGCAGGGAAGAAGCCGTTGCCCGTCTGGAAAAAGAGGTACAGGCGATGGAACAGGCTGTAAACAACCTCTATATACAGGCGGCCAAAGACTTGCTTCGCCAGGCGGAAAAGGCCAGCAAGCGGGCGGACACCCTGACGGATGCTCTGATCGATAAAAAGCAGCAGCTTGCGGGGCTGCGGGGAGATATCCGCTGTCCCTTTTGCCAAACCATCAACCTAAGAACCAACCGCTTCTGCGGTTTCTGCGGAAAAAAACTGACACGACATAGAAAGGAGAAAATATGAAACAACCTATGCAAACCAACGCGATGCCGGATAAGCAGGATAACCTGAAGCAAAGCAATACCGGCAATTCTTCCAGCCCTCCCTCCGGACGGGGAGGCGGCGCCTATGGCGGCGTGCCCGGCAGCTCCCGGCCCAGCGGGCCCAGCTTGCTGAACGTCCTCGTCGTTTTCTTTGTACTGACCTTCCTGTTTAACCTGTTTTTCGCCAACAGGCTAAATACACCCGCCGTACCTATCCATTACAGCCAGGCGCTGTCCCTGGTGGACGAGGGCTTTGTGCACCAGGCGGAAATCAACGAGGAGCGCATCTACCTGACGCTGAATAGGGAAGCGGACCTTGAAAAGGTTCGGGAACTGGTGGGATATGATATTACGGTGGGCGGCCAGCAGGTAATCGGCCGGGACACCATTTTCACCGCCGTGCTGATGGATGACCCCGACTTAACCAACAGGCTGTACAACAAGGGCGTTGTGTTCTCCAGGGTGTACAACGAAACCCGCTCCTCGCCCGTGTTCAGCTTTATCATGTCGTGGGTTGTGCCCATGGTGCTGATGTATGTGTTCTATTCCTTTATCATCCGCAAGGCTATGAAGAAAATGGGCAGCAGCGGCGGCGGACTGGGCGGCATGTTCAACGTGGGCAAAAGCAAAGCCAAGGAATATAACATAGAGAAAAATACCGGCGTCAAGTTCAGCGATGTAGCCGGCCAGGACGAGGCGAAGGAAAGCCTGATGGAGATGGTGGACTTCCTGAAGAATCCGCAAAAGTATCAGGCCATCGGCGCCAAGCAGCCCAAGGGCGCCCTGCTGGTAGGCCCTCCCGGCACGGGTAAAACCCTGTTGGCCAAGGCCGTCGCCGGCGAGGCGGGGGTACCCTTCTACTCCATCACCGGCAGCGAGTTTGTGGAAATGTTCGTAGGCGTCGGCGCAAGCCGCGTGCGGGACCTGTTTGAGCAGGCCAAGAAGAACACCCCCTGCATCATCTTCATTGACGAAATCGACGCCATCGGCAAAAGCCGTGACAACCGCTTCGGCAGCAATGACGAGCGGGAGCAGACCCTTAACCAGCTGCTGGCTGAGATGGACGGCTTTGACGGCAAGCAGAGCATCATTGTGCTGGCGGCCACCAACCGGCCCGAAGTGCTGGACAAGGCCCTGCTGCGCCCCGGCCGCTTTGACCGCCGCATCGTTGTGGAAAAACCCGACCTGCCTGGCCGCGAAGCCATCCTGAAGGTGCACGCCGCCAAGGTGAAGCTGCACAGCGATGTAGACCTGCGCAAAATTGCCCTGGCTACCTCCGGCGCCACCGGCGCAGACCTGGCCAACATGGTTAACGAGGCGGCCCTGCTGGCGGTGAAGGAAGGCCGCAGCCAGGTACAGCAGAAGGATTTAATGGAATCCGTGGAAGTGGTCATCGCCGGCCGCGAAAAGAAGGACCGCGTGATGAACGAGAAGGAACGCGAAATGGTAGCCTACCACGAAGTGGGACACGCGCTGGTCAGCGCCTTGCAGACCAACAGCCAGCCGGTGCAGAAAATTACCATCGTGCCCCGTACCATGGGCAGCCTGGGCTACACCATGAACATGCCCGAGGAGGAGCGCTACCTGATGACCCGTTCCGAAATCCTGGCGCAGATTACCACCCTGCTGGGCGGCCGCGCCGCTGAAACCATCCAGTTTGGCGAAGTGACCACCGGTGCCTCCAACGACATTGAGCGGGCCACCAAGCTGGCCCGGGGCATGGTAACCCAGTACGGCATGAGCGATACCTTCGGCCCCATGGGCCTGGAAACCCAGGAAAGCAAGTACCTGGACGGGCGCAATGTGTTTGGCGGCTCCGACGAGTCCAGCGCCCTAGTGGACAAGGAAGTGCGGGACATCCTGAAAAAGTGCGAGGAAGACGCCATCGCGCTGCTGGAAAAGAACAAGCCCGCGCTGGAGCGTATCTCCAAATTCCTGCTGGAAAAAGAAAACATCTCAGGCGAGGAGTTCATGCAGCTGCTGAACGCCGCCTAAGGCGGGATAAGAAAACCAGGACTGCGGCAAGAAATTGCTGCAGTCCTGGTTTGTATGGTGAATGGGTAATTGAAAAGGCCGATTGCGAAACTAAGCTTGAATAATATCATTCTCAAGCTTCAATAGTAGGTAATCATGATGAAACCTGAAGTTGAATAGCAATAAAATAATGCTATAATGTTATCAATAGTTAATCAGGAGGATAATATTATGAAGATTATTCAAGTAGCGGACTTACATATAAATCCTGAAATGCAAATTAAAAAAGTAGAAAACAAATTAGATAAATTGTTTATTTCTTTGGAAAAAAAATTAGTAAAAAATGAAGAAATAATATTTTGTATTTGTGGTGATATTGTCGACAAAGGAAATGAAACAATGTACTCTATTGCAGAAGAAATATTTAATTATATAAAGAATTTATTTATCGAATATAAATTAAAATTTGAATTTGTTCCAGGAAATCATGATTTATGTGACATGAATCTTGGACCTTACAATGATTTTATATCAAAATTCATAGAAAACTCCTATGATTATAACAATAAGAATACTCACCTGCGTGAGTATGAAGATTTTGATTTAATTTTATCGAACTCTGTTTATCATAAAAACAAAACATTTGGCAAACTAGATTTAGAAAGCATAGAGCAAGTAATAAGTCTAAAGCCATCTTATTTGGTAATTCATCATACATTATTAAGTGAAAATGATGACGATTCCTCAGCTATAAGAAATGCATATAAATTAGTAAACCTTATTGAAAATAAGAATATATTTGGAATTTTACATGGACACACTCATGGCTACAAAGATATTATGATTGGTAATCAATGCAAAATAATTGGTGTAGGTCCAATGTTAAAAGAGGTA
Source organism: uncultured Oscillospiraceae bacterium (assembly GCA_964496775.1). Lineage (GTDB taxonomy): Bacteria > Bacillota > Clostridia > Christensenellales > Aristaeellaceae > DTU024. The sequence continues at coordinate 4,792 of CAZCBC010000077.1, read as the reverse complement.
CCTGACATAAATAATCAATATAATTATATTGAAATGAATGGTCACATTATATCGAAAATTACAAACTATAGATATAGTGCAGATTTAGACGAGTATTTACCAAGGTTAGTGTATGACAGTAAGCCAACAGGGCAATATTTTGATAATTCTCTAAAAAAAATTTATAGTAAGGTAGTTTCAGATGTAAAGAGATTAGATTGTATTTACAATTTAAAAATGAATTTAGTTACAAACTTTAGGTCATTTGAGGAAGAAATTAAAGATACATTTCCTGACTTCATAGAAATAGCAAAAGATTGGCAAGGAGAAAAAGTGCCAGAAAGTTTGTATTATAATCATGGTAGATATATGCAAAGCAAGGGGATTTTGGGGATTGAACATATCATCAAGGAATTAACAAATAAAGCAACAAGTAGTAGAGCTATTATACCATTGATAAATTTTGCTGATGTAGTTGATTCTGGAGATCAATATTTACCATCGTTAAACGTTATTCAGTTTGGATTTTTAGAAGATACGAAAAGAAAAATTTTCGCGACTATATATTTTAGAGCATTGGAAGTAAATCGTTTTTTAAAGATTAATTTATGTGAAATATATTTGATGATTAAATCTATAGCCAATATAATTAGATCAATTGAAGAAGTAGATATAACAATTATTGCCTTCAGAGCTCAATATAAGGAAAAATATGGTTGTTTTAGAAAAGCTAAGATTGACACTTTGAATGAGGCCGAATTGACTGTTTTACTCTCAAACAAAAAATATGATAATATAATTGATTTGTTGGAAGAAAAGTTAGAACTAAGTGAGACAGTGATTGAAGATAAAGGAATAAATAGCATTAAAAATGCGATTGAAGTATTGACAAAAGAGGGAGAGAGTTCTGTTTTGCTGTTAGAAAAAGTGAAGAAAACACAGGAACGGTTAAATCTATTAAAGGAAGAAAGAAAAAAAACATCTAATTATAAAGAGATAGAAAAGACAGAGCAGTTAGTGACCGACTCGATAAAGGATCTAATTGCTGGATTTAGAACAGAAAACGGTAATATATCATGAATTTATAAGAATTAATTGAAAGAATTTGATAGCATACATAATAGTTTAAATTGTGATATAAAAATGATCATCGAAATGTTAGAGTATATATAAGTTTGTATCATAGAAAAGTTGGGAGATTCTGCTAATCTGGTAAAATAAAGTAATGCGCGGTGATAATAAATTTGGCAATTGCTTGCATTGCTCTTCTTTATCAAATTCACAATATATAGAGTTCATTAACGTAAAAAACAAATCAATGCTTCACAGATGAGTTATTTAAGGAATTTGTTTTTCTTGCAAGAAAATTTGGAATAAAAATGGAGAAGCACCTTGTTCCGATGAATTTGATGTGTTGAGATAAAAATTGATTAATTAAAAAGACTGGAGGCTGACTTTATATAAACAGGCGCGCCTGTGTCAAATGAGTATTAGCATAAATGCGAAGCAGTCTGCAGAAAGTTGGACATTCATTAAGATGGTGAAGTGTTGCCATGTGAAGTATTAAAAAGATGAAATTTAATCAATATACAAAAAGTGCTTTTTTGATAGAAATTAGTTCCGGAATGGCTGGTTTCGAGTCATCCCAAAATTGTGAAAGTGCTATGGACAGTATTAATTCATCAGTTGAACAAATACAAGGAGTGTTAGAATGATGAATAGAGATGTTCAGATAATCAACAATGTTATCGACTCATGGAATAATTATCTTAGTATAGATAAAGAAAAGAGGAAGCCTCCCAAACGCTATCCGTTAGATGATAAAATTATCGAGCAACTGCGTAGGCTTTTAACATTATTAGATAACGACAATGAGAATTTTATCTACGCACAAGCAAACAAAATAAAAAACTTATGGAAAGAAGTAATCGAAAGTTCCATTATGTGTTTGAGATACTATGATACCAGGGAACCGTTTATGGAAAAGCCAGAACAAATCCCGGCAGCCCATGGATTAGATGATCTGATGGATTATTATCAGGAACTTACGAAGTTCGAAATGTTGTTATATGGAAGCAACAAGCATTATCGTGATTATGTTATACATGCATTTAGAGTTTGGATTTCGGGATTGAAAGTCTTATTGGGGAACGATGGCGAATATATGGAAAAAATAGCTGTCGGGGATGATATTGATCTGAATTGCTTTGAAAAATTGAGCATTTGGTCATTGATTTCATTAATGCATGATTTTGGATACCCTCTTGAAAAAGCGCAACAGATCATTGATAAAACAAAAGGGATGATGAGTTTTTTCGTGGTAAATCCCTTGGTATCAACAGATTTCTTATATAGCGATGTACAGAACAAAATCAAAGACTTTATATTGAGATTGATTAGTTCGAAAATGGTAATGCATTACTCATGCCAAGAAAATGGGCAGTATGAAGTAGTAAACAAATACGGTACAAATATGGATAAAATCTATGTAACAAGACTACAACCAAAGTATTACTTTAAGTTGTCTAAATCTTTAGAAAAATCCAAACATGGAATAATTAGCGCTATCATCGTATATAAGACTTTGCAATATTTCCTTGAGTCTGATTTTTCAACAGAAGAGGATTACTATTTTGGTAAAGAGGATGCAAGACAGTTTTACATTCGAAGAGAAATTCTTAGGGCAATAGCGTCTCATACATGCCCGGATATTTATCATCAAAAAATGAAAAGCTTTTCGTACTTACTGATTATTGTTGATGATACACAGGATTGGGAAAGGATGCGGTTTTCCGATTTATATTATGGTTCGGAATTAAAATTTGGCGATACGGATATTAAAGTAATCCTTAATGACACAGATCCTGATAAAAACAAGACAGAAATTACTGAGTCCGTGACAGTTAACAAAGATAGAAATCTTTTAGAATATATTTTAAAAAGTCATTATGATTTAAGTCAGGTCTATAGAGTGATTTTTAAAGGTGGCTTGGGCATAAAAAAAGATTTTGAAATAACTAAAACAAGGAATGTTACTTATTCACAGGACATAGGCAATGTTATATTTCAATTGAAGTTTAAAATAAACAGAGATAAAAATGCGGAATTTACAGTAACTATTGATAAAAATACCGGCAATGCTGACACTTTTACAACAGAATGGTTGCAAGAAACCATGGAAGTAGGTCCTACAGAAGATATTAACGAAATGGGACCATTTGTATGGGAAATTGGATCGAAAACCGAATCGTAAACTGAAACGGATGCAATGTCTAATAGTTAATACATCTTCAAATCCGGGCTTATTCTCAAAGTTGGGATAAAAGTAGTAATAGAATCGAAAACAACACAAACAAGATATTGTTGTGAACATAAATTTTCCGACTCGAAATGTAAGATTATTTATCAGGCTTGGCATCACCTGTTCAACTTTTCCAATCACTCCACCGGCGCCATGCTTGTTTTCCTGTAGTTTTCCATCCACTCCCGGCTGGCGGCCTGATAGGTGCATGTGCCGTCCTCATGCTTATCAACCACATACACTGTGGTTTCCAGGTCCTTCGTGGCGACACAGAAGGAAAAAGTGTCGATATTTGTGGCGCAGCCAAACTCGCCTTTGTTGTTCATGGCAACGACGGATAAATCCCCGGCTTCTTTTCTTCTTTCTTTTAATAGCTTGTCCAGGTCAAACACCGCCTTTTCACATGCCTTTTGCGGGGTACAGCCTTCTTTCATCAGCCGTACAATTTCATAGGAAATGCAGCCCTTCATCAGGTCTTCTCCAAGGCCTGTTGCGGCGGCGCCCCCTACGCCGGAATCCGCATAGAAGCCCGAGCCTACGATAAAGGTATCCCCCACCCGGCCGCTTTTTTTCATAAACAGGCCGCTTGTGCTGGTCCCGGCGACAATTTTTCCATTGACGTCTAAAGAAATCATCCCCACGGTATCGTGGCCTGTGTAGGGCCTTATTTCCTGGTTCATTTCCCTCCGTCTTTTTTGATACTGCGCCTTGGCCCTGTCGGTTAGAATGTCCTTTTGTTCAAAGTTGTTCTTTCGGGCGAACTTCTCGGCGCCTTCCCCCACCAGTATATTGTTTACTTTATTTTCGCTAAGTTTTTTTGCGATGCATATCGGGTTGGCGAAGTCCTTTAATGCGGCCACCCCGCCGATATCAAAGGTATCGCCGTCCATATATCCCGAATCCAGCTCCACAACCATTTCTTCGTTGGGCAAGCCGCCGTATCCGACCGACTCATAGTATGGATTGTCCTCCACCTCCATGATGGCTGCTTCGATCGCTTCGGATGAGCCTTTGCCTTCTTGTAAAAGGGAAACGCCTTTTTCAACGCCTTCTTTTGCCATGCACCATGTTGCGATGATTCCGTACATCATGAACTCTCCATATCTTCGTTTTTGCTTTCTTGTTGGGCTTTGCCTAAACTTACGCGGGGGAATGATTGCCCTGAGCTCCCCCAACCTTTGCCCCTACCCACAGCGTCAGCCCTGCCGCCAATACCCCGGGCAGGGTGGGGTCCCATCGGTCGGCGTACAGCAGGTGGCTTAACACCGTTGTCGCCACCCCCAGCACCATGGACAGCAGGGCGTACTTGTTGGGAATATAGCCCTGATATTTAAGCGCGGTGGTCAGCGCACAGATGCCCGCCGCGCCGCGCAGGCCCATGGACAGGAAAGTCAGGTTCAGTATCATGCCGCCGATATTGCCCAGCGTAAGCAGCGCGCACACCAGCAAAACGGCGGCCAGGATGCCCCGGTTAACCTTGATTTTCTTCCGCTCGTTCATGCCGGCAAGCAG
>CAZCBC010000076.1:0-11260 GCA_964496775.1 uncultured Oscillospiraceae bacterium | reverse complement strand
TGCGGGATACAACGCCCTTGTTGCCGTGGCGTCCCGCCATCTTGTCGCCGACAGAAATCTTGCGCTTCTGGGCGATGTAGACGCGCACCATCTCGTTGACGCCGGGGGACAGTTCATCCTTGTTTTCCCGCGTGAACAGCTTGACATCCACTACAATGCCGCCCTCGCCATGGGGCACCTTCAGCGAGGTGTCGCGTACCTCGCGGGCTTTTTCGCCGAATATGGCGCGCAACAGACGCTCTTCCGCCGTCAGCTCGGTTTCACCCTTGGGGGTAACCTTGCCTACCAGGATATCGCCGGCACGCACTTCGGCGCCGATGCGCACGATGCCGCGCTCGTCTAAATCTTTCAGGGCATCGGGACCTACGTTGGGGATGTCCCGGGTAATTTCTTCGGGCCCAAGCTTGGTTTCCCGGGCCTCGGATTCGTATTCGTCAATATGGATGGACGTATAGGTATCATCGCTGACCAGCTTGCGGGAGATCAGGATAGCGTCCTCGTAGTTGTATCCTTCCCAGGTCATAAAGCCGATCAACACGTTACGGCCCAGGCTGATTTCGCCCTTGTCAGTGCTGGGACCATCGGCCAGCAGGTCGCCTACCTCAACTTGTTGTCCTTCTTCCACGCAGGCACGCTGGTTGATGCAGGTGCTCTGGTTGGAACGGGCAAACTTGATCAGCTTATAGCTGTGCTTTTCGCCCAATCTGTCCTTGATGACGATTTCATCGGCGGATACATAATCCACCGTACCCTGATGCTTGCTCAGCAGCACAACGCCCGAGTCATGGGCGGCCTTGAATTCCATGCCGGTGCCAATAATGGGGGCTTCGGGAGTGAGCAGGGGAACAGCCTGGCGCTGCATGTTGGATCCCATCAGCGCACGGTTGGCGTCGTCATTCTCCAGGAAGGGAATCATGGCAGTAGCAACGGATACCAGCTGCTTGGGAGATACGTCTACATAGTCTACGCTGGAAGCGGGAACCATTTTAACGTCCTCACGCCAGCGGACAGAAACCTGCTCGTTGGCAAAAGTGCCATCGGAGTTCAGAGGTTCTGTTGCCTGGGCAATGTTATAGTTGTCTTCCTCGTCCGCCGTCATGTACTCAATCTCGCTGGTAACGCGATGGGTGACAGGGTCAACCTTGCGGTAGGGGGACTCCAGGAAGCCGTATTCGTTAATGCGGGCGTAGGTGGCCAGGGAGCCGATCAAACCGATGTTGGGGCCTTCAGGGGTTTCAATCGGGCAGATGCGGCCGTAATGGCTGTAGTGCACGTCACGCACTTCCATGCCGGCACGGTCACGGTTAAGACCGCCCGGGCCCAGAGCGGACAAGCGCCGCTTGTGGGTCAGCTCCGCCAGGGGGTTGGGTTGATCCAGGAACTGGCTCAACTGGGAGGAACCGAAGAACTCCTTAATGGCGGCAGAAACGGGACGGATGTTGATTAAATCTCCGGGCTTGACGTCGTTGGCGTCCTGGATGGCCATGCGCTCGCGCACAACGCGCTCCAGACGGGACATACCGATGCGCACCTGGTTTTGCAAAAGCTCGCCCACGCTGCGCAGACGGCGGTTGCCCAGGTGGTCGATATCGTCCACCGTACCTACGCCATGGGGCAGACCCAGCAGATAGCTGACGGAAGCCACCACGTCATCAATTAAAATGTGTTTGGGCACCAGAAGAGAGACATTCTCAGTTACGGCGCGCTGCAAATCCTCCTCCGGCACAGACTCAATAATCTGTTTGAGGGTAGGCAGGTGCACCATTTCCAATATGCCGCAGTCTTTGGGGTCAAAGGGCAGGAAACCGGCGGCGTCGGCAAAGTTGTTGCCGATAACCTTGTGTACATGGTCGCCGCACTGGAGCAGCACCACGTTGATGCCGGCGTTCTGTATCAGCTTGCTCTGTTCCTTTGTTACCTTGCTGCCTTTTTCTGCCAGCACTTCGCCCGTTTCGGGGTGGATGAGGGTTTCAGCCAGAATCTGTCCGGCAATGCGCTCCGCTACGCCCAACTTTTTGTTGTACTTGTAGCGGCCTACCCGCATCAAGTCGTAACGCTTGGGGTCAAAGAACAGGTTATGCAGCAGCTGCCGGGCGCCATCCTCCGTGGGAGGCTCGCCGGGCTTCTGTCTGCGGTAGATTTCCAGCAAGGCATCGGACTGGGATTTGATGTTGGTGTCGCTACGTTCAATGGTTGCCAGCAGGCGCTCGTCTTCGCCCAGCAGCTCAATCAGTTGGCTGGTGGTGCCATACCCCAGCGCTCTTAATATAACGGTAATCGGCAGCTTGCGGGCGCGGTCAATGCGCACCCACAACCCGTCGTTGGAGTCGGTTTCATATTCCAGCCATGCGCCCCTGTTGGGAATAACTTGGGCAAAAAACAATTCCTTACCAGCCTTATCTACCTGCTTGGTGTAGTAGGTGCCGGGGGAACGGACCAACTGGCTGACGATGACGCGTTCGGCGCCATTGATAATGAAGGTACCGTATTCGGTCATCAAGGGGAAATCTCCCATGAAGACCTCAGTTTCCTTGATTTCGCCGGTTTCCCTGTTCTTCAAACGAACAAAGACTCTCAGCGGCGCGGAGTAGGTTAGGTCCCTTTCTTTGCAGCGCTCAACAGTATGCTTGGGCGTGCTGTCCAGGGTATAATCAACAAACTCAAGAACGAGGTTCTCGCTGTAGTCGGTTATGGGAGATACATCAGCCAATACCTCACGGAAGTCCTCCTCCAAAAACTTACGGTATGAGTTCTTTTGGACTTCGATTAGATTCGGCATATCCAGTACTTCGTCAATGCGGGAAAAACTCATCCTCTTTCGAAGCTTTCCCATTTGCACCTCATGCACCATATACTATCACCCCTTCATTACACTACACAGAAAGCGACTCAGCGCGCTGTTTTTCCTGCTTTTCCAGATAAAAAGAACAGAAAAAGCGCAGCGTCAAATCGACACCGATGCAATCGTAGACTATATCATGTTTTTCAAGTACCGTCAAGAGAAAATCCATCATTATCCGGCATATATTTTTTGAACAATTTATTAACACGAGCATGATTTAAACGTTCTGATGTTATTAAAAAATAATAACCGAAAAAAATGGGAACAAAAAAAGCCCCTTTCCGCAGAAAGAGGCTTTTGGTTATCTTAGTAGCGGGGGTTCTGCTTGGCGAAGCAATCGCGGCAGTACACGGGACGATCGCCACGGGGCTGGAAAGGCACCTGGGTGGTGACGCCGCAGCCATCGCAAATTACATCGTACATCTGACGCTCGCCGCGGTTGTTGTTCCGGCGGTTGGCACGGCAGGTGGGGCAACGGCCCGGTTCGTTCTGGAAGCCTTTTTCGGCGTAGAATTCCTGTTCGGACGCGGTAAAGGCGAATTCGGCGCCGCATTCACGGCAAGTAAGGGTTTTGTCGGTGTACATTGATGTACCTCCTGATTTATTCTCCAAACCGAGATGATTCACAGTTGTTTCCGTGGTTACCTTGTCATCTGTCGATGGGAAAACCTGAAGGAACATCTGATACCGGGCTTGGCACCGTATCAATATAACATAAATATTTGATTGTGTACAGTGAAAATTCAATGTTTTGTATGTTTTTTGAGAGTTTTATTTTATTTTTTATAAGTATTTGTGGATTTTAATATATTCTTGCAGGGAAATCCCGGTTGTGGTATGATAATTCAAACGTAAAAATTCGTAAAAACTGTTGAAACATGTGTGGTGGGAGGTGTCCAAATGATTCCGATGCATGTTTTTCTTGTCGGAATGGCAGGCGGAGGAAAAACCACTTTAGGCAAGAAACTTGCTGCTAATCTTAACCTTCGTTTTATCGACACTGATCAGCGTGTCAGTGAAATGATGGGCATGACAGCTAATGAAATATTCGCTGCCTTTGGCGAAGCGTTCTTTCGGAATGCCGAAACCGGCGTACTAATGACCCTTGTGGAGGAGGAGCCCTGTATCGTATCCACAGGGGGCGGTCTACCGACGATTAAGGAAAATGTTCAGTTAATGCAGAACCATGGTGTTATCATTCACATTGACCGTCCCATTGATCAGATTCTTTCCGACATTAAGCTGGATCGGCGCCCTCTGCTGGAGGGGGGCGACCATGAGGATGTCATTGCCCAGTATAACCAGCGTATCGGGTACTACCGCTCCTGTGCAGACTACACTTTTGATAATTCCCATGGCTTTGTTTTGGGGGCGGCCAATTTGACGCGCCTGGTGGAAAGCCTGAATTAGTAGAGGGATATTTATATGTAGGCAATAAGGAAAAGTTGTTATCGCGTCCTGCAAACAGGCGCGATTTTTGGTGATACGAAAGCATTCTTCAAAAGCCCCCTCCATATGGGTAAAAATCACCCTAACAAGGTGTTTCAAATGTAAAACATACATAAAGTAGCAGGATGGCATGTTGGCAATCTTGCAATTTTCATACCATCATGCTATTTTGATTTCCGAGGTTCCTATTAATGGAAGGAGTTCGTATGATAACCTGGTATCCCGGCCATATGGCCAAGGCGAAACGGCGATTGACCGAGCAGTTATCCCGCGTCAACGTGGTGATAGAGTTATGCGATGCGCGCATCCCGCTTTCCAGCCGTAATCCGGAGTTGGATGCGCTGTGCGCCCATAAGGAGCGTATCCTTCTGCTCAACAAGGCGGACCTGGCGGATCCTAAGGTAACGCCGCAGTGGCTAAAATACTATACCCAGCAGGGCGTTACCGCATTGCCGCTGGAAGCCGGCAAAAAGCAGAGCGTGCGTCAGGTGGTGCCCGCTATTAAATCGGCAGTGTCCGAGGTGCTGGAAAGAGCCAAGGAGCGGGGGTTCAGCAAAACCATTCGCTGCATGGTGATTGGTGTACCCAATGTTGGCAAAAGCACCCTCATCAACACGCTGGCGGGGCGCGCTCCGCTAAAGACTGAGGATCGCCCCGGCGTTACCCGCGCCACCCAATGGGTAAAAATCGACCCTTACCTGGAACTGATGGATACTCCCGGCATGCTGTGGCCCAAGTTAAATGACAAAAAGGCCGCCCAAAGGCTGGCCTACATTGCTGCCATACGCGACCAGGTGCTGGATGTATATGCTTTGTGCCTTAGCCTGCTGGATGAATTGATGCTCAGGCGTTGCTGGAAGCGATTTGCCGGGGACGGGGTTTTTTGCTGCCCGGCGCCAACTGCGATCTTGACCGTGCGGTGACTACCGTGCTGAACGAATTCCGGGATGGGCGCATCGCCCGCCTCTCGCTGGAAAGCCCCGAGGGCAGCGTATGACAAAAAAACGGCAGGAACGGCTTCAGTTGCTGACGGCGGGGGACAGCGTTTATTGGCAGGCAGGCATTCCTGTCGCCGGTATGGACGAGGTGGGCCGCGGCCCCCTGGCAGGCTGTGTGCTGGCTGCGTGCGTTATCATGCCCCCCGAGCCCCTGATTGAATGGGTGGACGACTCCAAGAAATTGTCTGAAAAACGCCGGGAACTGGTCTATGAGGACATTATGCAGCATGCCCTGTTTGTGGGCATTGGCCGGGCTGAGCCGGAGGAGATAGACCGTATCAACATACTCAATGCCACCCGCAATGCCATGCGGCGGGCAGCAGAAGGCTGCCCGGCCGAAATTTACCTGCTGGACGCCATGGACAACCTGGGGCTGAACGGGCAAGAGGTTTCTTTAATCCACGGCGACGCCCTGTCCTACTCCATTGCGGCGGCCAGCATAGTTGCCAAGGTGACAAGGGACAGGGAAATGCGGCAGATGCATGAAAAGTATCCTCAGTATGGTTTCCTGTCCAATAAGGGGTATGGCACCAAGGCACATACCGATGCCCTGCGGGAAATAGGCCCCTGCCCAATCCATAGAAAGAGTTTTATTGCGAATTTTATATGAGTGATTTTTACGCCGCCGGCCTTGAAGGGGAAGCCATTGCCTGCGCCTATCTGAAACAGAGGGGTATACGGGTGCTGGAAACAAGATTCCGGGGGAAGGATGGGGAGATAGATATCATTGCCCGGGATGGGAACATCACCTGCTTTATCGAGGTAAAGTATCGGCCGCACGCGCGTTTGACAGAAGCCCTGGGCGCAGTGGATGATGACAAGCGCCGCCGTGTCCGCTCTGCCGCCAGGGAATACGCACAAAAGCACGGCGTCAGGCCGCCCATGCGCTTTGATATCATCGAGATTACCCGTGCGGGGGTATTGTATTTGAAAGGTAATCCATCATGATCAAAAACAAGAAGTTTCTGGCCTTGCTTGCTGTTCTTGCGTTGCTTGTTGCAGCAGTTTTCTTATTTGTACCCAAAGAAGACAAGAACGTTGCATACAATGTCAACCTGCTGAAAAACAGCGATTTTGAAGAGATTACAGGCGAAGAAATGCCTGCCCACTGGTATGCGGAGGCCTATGTGCTGTCTCCCGGCGTTACATTGTTTGAAGTGGGGCAAGGCAAGGAAGGCAAAGGCATTACTCTAAACAACCGGGGCGCCAATGATGCCCGGTTCGCACAAATGGTACCGGTGCAGCCCAACACCATCTACTGCCTGGAAGGGGACATCCGGGCCGATGCCCGGCAGGGACGGGGGGCCAATCTATCCGTTGCGGGGGTGTATGCCTTTTCTGAAAGTGTCTATGCGTCGGAAGACTGGCAGCACATTAAAACCTACGGTATGACGGGGGAAAACCAAAGGGAACTGATTGTGTTTGCTCGGCTGGGCGGCTACAGCGGCGAAAGCCTGGGTACCGCGTCCTTCGATAACGTCAGGCTGTACCCGGTTAAAACCGTGCCGGAGGATGCCGTTCTCAATATCTGGTACACAAGCGAAGCTGCTTCCAACCAGCTGGACGACACGGAAGCCGGGCAATCGCCTGCCTGGCCGCTGCTGGTTTTTGTTGTTTTGCTTTATACCCTGGTGGCCTATCTGCTGGCACGCAAGGCCCAGAGCCTCAATACAAATAATCTTTTGGGGAATCAATGGTATATAACAGGCACTGTCGTCCTTTTGCTTGGCGCAGCCCTTGCGCGGCTGATGGTTGCCCTGCTGGTGCCGGGCTACAGCGTGGATATCGGCTGCTTTACCGCCTGTCCAACCGCATGGCAGAGGTGGGACCCGCGCTGTTCTACCATACGCAGATGCACTCCGACTATCCGCCGGGGTACATGCTGATTCTCTGGCCCCTTGGCATACTGGGCAAACTATTGGGAACAGGCGCTACCGAGTGGATGGTCAAACTGCCGCCCATTCTGTGCGATTTAACCGCAGTCTGTTTATTGTACAAATGGGCAATGGAAGAAGGCCAAAACAGCCGTGTTGCGGTGCTGCTTGCTGCACTGTACGCGTTTAACCCCCTCACCATTTTAACGGGCGCAGCCTGGGGGCAGGTGGACAGCGTCACCGCGCTGTGCATCATCCTGGTGGTGCGCTATGCTATCAGGGGCAATTGGAAGCTGGCGCTGCCCGCCTATGTGGTGGCAGTATTGATGAAGCCCCAGGCGCTGATGTTTGGGCCGCTGGGCGCGGTAGCCATCGCTGCTGATTTTGTCTGGCGTAAGGATAAGAATAAAGTAAAAGATATGCTGATAGGCACAGGGCTGGCCCTGGTTGCCGCGTTGGCCATTGTTATCCCGTTCTCTGTGAAGGAACAGGGGTTTGACTGGCTGATTAACCTGTATACCGGCACCATGACTTTCTACGACCGGGCAACCGTTAACGCAACTAACTTGTTTTTCCTGTTTGAATTAAACTGGTCTATGCTGGATAAAACCGCCCCTTTCCTTCTTAAACTGTTGGGCAGCTTGTGCATCCTGGTGCCTTTTGCCTGGTATGCCCTGCGGCATAAGCCCGCGCTGCCGGAAGCAAAAGGGGAAAGGCAGACCGCCTATCTGGGCATGGCTTTTACGCTGCTGCCTTTGCTTTTATTGCTCATTGTCCCTGTGCATCTGGACGCAGCAGGGTATGTGATGATGCTGTCCTCCTTTGCCATGGTTACCTGGCAGTATGTAAGGGGACGGGATATTCGCCTGCTGCCCTTGCTGGGTGCGGTGGTGCTGATTGCCTTTTGCACACTGGGCACCATGATGCACGAAAGATATCTGTTCCCGGCGCTGTTGCTGCTGATGGTGGCATATGTATTCAGGCGGGATAAACGCATCCTGATTCTGATGCTGTTGCTGACACTGGTTGTGTTCCTGAACGTTGGCGTGGTGCTGGACCGTGCAACCCGCATTGGCGGTGTGGAGGGGCATCTGGATGCGCCTCTGCACGGGATTGCCAGCGATTCTGCCATGCTGGAATATGTGCTTTCTGCCCTCAGCCTGGTGATGACGGGCTATGCTCTGTACCTGGGCTTTGTGTTTACCGACAAGGGATACAAAGTAAGCCCCCTGCCTGTGCCCGAACAGATTGCACAAGAAACGGAAGAACCTGCATCCAAGGCCCTTGAGCAACTAAAGCATCCCTATCAGGTGCCTAAGATAACCCGCGCAGACTGGGGTATTATTCTGGTGATTACCCTGCTGTATGGCGCGCTGGCGCTTTTCAATCTGGGCTCCACCGTAGCGCCGCAGTCCGCCTGGGTGTCCGGCGACATGTCGGAAGAGGTGCTGGTGGACCTTGGAGAGAGCCGTACCTTCAACATTGTTTATTACCCCGGCATCCACTGGAATGAGTGGCTGTTTACCGTTTCCACCGGGGACACCTTGGATGATATGACGCAAACCCCTGCCGATGTCAAGCCGGGCACCTGCTTTGCCTGGAAATATCAGAATACCCCCCAGGCAGGGGATGATCCCCATAAGTTTACCGGCATCCACGTGGAACATACAGGCCGTTATGTGAAGATTACTGCTGATAACATCGGGCTGACGCTGTTTGAAATGAAGTTTATGGACAGCGTAAAGGGGGAGTACCTGCAACCCACTCTGCTCAGCGAAAAGGGCGCCGCGCTTTTTGACGAGCAGGATACCCTTCTTTCTAAGCCCAGCTGGTATAACTCCATGTATTTTGACGAAATCTATCATGCCCGCACCGCCTACGAGCAATTGAACGCCTTAAAAGGCCTTGAGCCAAGCAGCATCTATGAAACCACCCATCCGCCGCTGGGCAAGGTGCTGATGACGCTGTGCATTTCCATCTTCGGCATGACGCCCTTTGGCTGGCGTTTGCCGGGGGCTTTGACGGGAGTGTTCATGCTGCCCGGCATGTACCTGATGGGGCGGCTGTTTATCAAGCGCCGCCACGCGGCGGTGCTCGCCATGCTGATGATGGCTTTTGACTGTATGCACTTTGCCCAGACCCGCATCGCCACCATTGACTCCTTCGTCACGCTGTTCATCATCTGGGCTACCTACTATATGTTTAAGTACATCTTGCTGGACTATCATCATACTCCCTTTAAAAAGACGCTGGTGTCCCTTGGGTTAAGCGGCCTGTTTATGGGGCTTGCCATTGCCAGCAAATGGACAGGCATCTATGCCGGGGCAGGCCTGGGCATCATGTTTTTCTGGTCTTTCTTTAGACGCTTGTCGCAAAGCAGGGCAGCGCAGGATGCCCTTTTACATAAGGAGCAGCCCCCGGAAATTGCGGCAGCGGCCCATGATTGGCAAAAGCGCGCTCTTCATACGCTGCTTTGGTGTCTGGTGTTTTTTGTGGCGGTGCCGTTATGTATCTACTACATATCCTACTATCCAGTTTATACGGCTACCCCCGGCGGGCTTACCGTAGCAAAGGTCATTCAATCCGGCAAACATATGCTAAGTTATCACGCCACGCCGGGCTTGGGGATGGACCACCCCTACTATTCTCCCTGGTATCTGTGGCCCATATCGCAAAAACCCATGTGGTATTATTCGTCCAGCCGCATCGGCAACACGGGCAGCACCATCTTTGCCTTTGGCAATCCCGCTGTCTGGTGGACAGGGCTGATTGCAATGCTGGCAGTGGTTTACATATTGCTGCGCCGCCGTATCGGCCTGCTTTCTCTTAAGGCAAGCCATCCTCAGACGCATGACATGCGGCCGGGGCTCATCTTTCTTGCCTTTCTGGCGCAATATTTGCCCTGGGCTCTGGTGCCAAGGGGTACATATATCTACCATTATTTCCCGGCGGTGCCCTTCATTATCCTGGCTACTTCCTATCTGCTGGATGTGCTGGAAGATCGCTTCGGCAGCCGTATCAGGTATGTATCCTACGCCCTGATGGCTCTGGCGGGGGTGCTGTTTGTCGGGTTTTATCCCTACGTCAGCGGCATGCGGGTCGCCACCTGGTGGCTGGATCTGATGCGCTGGTTCCCGGGTATTTGGTATTAAGGGGAAAGACGATGTTAGCTCGTACGCTTTGCTTCGCCCTGGTGGGCATTGAGGGTGAACCTGTAGCGGTGGAAGCCTATGTGTCAGGCGGAAACCAATTTATCTTCTCCATGGTGGGCTTGCCTGATACCGCCGTCAAGGAAAGCCGGGACAGGGTGACAGCGGCGCTGAAAAACAGCGGCTTCGCCATGCCCTATGGGCATATCACCGTCAATTTGTCTCCTGCTGATTTGCGTAAGGAGGGCACGGTATTTGACCTGCCCATCGCCATTGCCATTATCCAGGCCACGCAGCAGCTGAAAACCTACGGCCTGGACGATACCCTGCTGATTGGAGAGTTGGCTCTGGATGGCCGCCTGATCCCCGTGC
Organism: uncultured Oscillospiraceae bacterium; assembly: GCA_964496775.1. Classification (GTDB taxonomy): domain Bacteria; phylum Bacillota; class Clostridia; order Christensenellales; family Aristaeellaceae; genus DTU024. Next base: position 576 of record CAZCBC010000076.1, on the reverse strand, counting down.
AGGGGGTACTTCCTTTGGTGATTTCCGCCCGGGAGCGGGGTATCACCAAGGTGCTGCTGCCCTACCAGAACGCGCCGGAGGTTGCTGCCGTAACGGGCATGGAGGTATACCCCGCCAAAACATTGCACGAGGCGGCGCAGCACCTGTCCGGGCAGATGCCCATACTTCCTCAACATCAGAAAAGCTACGAGGAGTGCCTTCAGCGGCAGCAATCCCAGATGGACTTAAGCCAGGTCTACGGCCAGCATGCAGCCAAAAGAGCGCTGGAAGTGGCAGCGGCAGGCGGACATAACCTGCTGTTTGTTGGGGTGCCCGGCAGCGGCAAAACCATGCTGGCCCGGTGCCTGCCCGGTATCCTGCCTCAGATGACCCAGGAAGAAGCCTTTGAAACCACCCGCATCTACAGCGCGGCAGGGCTGTTGCCCCCGGGTACGGGGTTGATGACGGTGCGCCCCTTCCGTACGCCGCATCATACTGCCTCAGCGGCAGCCCTTATCGGCGGCGGTGTCAACGCCAAGCCCATTGACCGCCATCTTGGCGAACTGTCCCCGCGTGACCGCATCGCCGGGCCGGAAG
>CAZCBC010000075.1:9235-11348 GCA_964496775.1 uncultured Oscillospiraceae bacterium | reverse complement strand
GCCTAATGAGTTCCTTAAAAAACACACTGTCCAATATGTTTGACAAACCTACAAAAGCCATCAGCCCACAAATATTATTCCTTGAAAACCTTTCTGCACCTATGGTACACTTTTATTAAGGAGGGATTTATGCTGCTTCAACATTGGGGCGGTCAATATCGCCTAAAAGACAGAGAAAAATGGATGGAAGCCATACCGCTGCGGTATAGCTGCCGTCATTTTAAGGTGGACACTGATACGTCCCACATTAGCGCCTTGGAATACGCCGCTGTACGGCTCGCACTAAAAGGAACGCGCCTTGTGTTAAGCGAGGTGAGGGAAGATACTCCTCTGCTGATACCTGTCCCCTTCTTCTCCTCCTTTTCGGGTGTCACCCGATATGCTGCCGTCATTGCAGATATTGGCTTAAAAGATTATAAAACTCTTGCGGGCATTACAGGCGAAGCCTTTGTGCTGGAAGCAACCGCCTTGGGTGTCGCCACCTGCTGGGTAGCCGGAAATTTCCGAAGAAGCGCATGTAACATCCCCCTTTATGAAGGAGAACAGATTCTGGCCATCATCCCCTTTGGATTGGCAGAAGACAACACCTTCGCCAGACGGCGCAAAGCGCTGAAAGATTTGTGCCGAAATGATCCCGCAACATGGCCATTATGGGCATATCAGGCGGCGGAGGCTGTGCGGAATGCTCCTTCTGCAATCAATCGTCAGCCTTGGCGTTTTGATTATGCTGGTTCTACCTTACGGGTCTCTTTTCCCAGCCTTAACAGCCTGGATACAGGCATTGCTCTGGTTCATCTGTCCTGCGCCTTAAAGGGTGCGCAGTGCAGATACACACTTAACGAAAAGGACCGTAGCCTTTTGATTTTTCAGGGAGAATCTAATGACGCTGTTTGATTTTGCATCCACCTCCAACGAAAGCTCCCGGCCGTTAGCCGACCGGATGCGCCCCCGCAATTTGGATGAGTTCTTCGGGCAGGAACACCTAATTGGAAAAGGACGACTTTTGCGCCGTGCTATTGAGGCTGATCGGCTAACCAGCAGCATCTTCTACGGCCCACCCGGCTGCGGCAAAACGACCTTGGCCCATGTCATCGCCCAGATGACCAAGTCCGCCTTCGTTCGTATGAATGCCGTCACATCCGGTGTTTCCGATGTGCGCGAGGTGCTCAAGGAAGCGAAGGATCGACAGATGATGTATGGCAAGAGCACCTACCTGCTGCTGGATGAATGTCATCGCTGGAACAAGGCACAGTCGGACAGCATTTTACCCGCTATTGAGGAAGGAACCATCCGCTTCATTGGTTCCACCACCGAAAACCCCATGATATCCATGACTCCTGCTATCGTCAGCCGTTGCCGTCTGTTTGCATTTGAACCATTGCAGAACAAAGATGTAGAAAAAGCGCTGCGCATGGCCCTTGCTGATCCGCAGCGTGGGGTCGCAAGCATGCATGTCACCATAGATGATGATGCCCTTCAGCATATTGTTCGAGTCGCCAACGGCGATGCCCGAATGGCTTTAAACGCGCTGGAGCTGGCCGTGCTGACTACCCCCACAGAAAATAGCGGCATTCACATCACCCTTCCCATCGCAGAAGACAGCATTCAAAAACCCGTTGTGCGATGTGATGAAACCGTTTTTTATGATATGCTTTCCGCCTTTTGCAAAAGTTTAAGGGGGTCCGACAGCGACGCCGCTTTGTTATGGTTTTCAAGACTGCTGTATGCTGGGGCTGATCCCCGCATGCTTGCCCGACGCATTATTGCCCACGCCAGCGAGGATGTGGGTCTTGCAAACCCAGATGCCATGGTGCAGGCCGTTATAGCTGCCCAGGCATTGGAGTTAATCGGCATGCCAGAGGCAAGGCTTAGTTTAACCCAGGCTATACTGGCGGTGTGTGAAAGTCCCAAGTCCAACAGCGTTGTCATGGCAATGAACCTGGCCAAGGCCGATGCTGAAAAAGGCGATTTGGGCGCCGTGCCGCCACATCTGAGGGATACGCATTATATTGGGCACGAAAAATTGGGCAATGGACAGGGATATCTATATCCACACGACTTTGACGGCCACTGGGTAAAGCAAAATTATATGCCGCCTGGGTATGAAAATACT
>CAZCBC010000075.1:0-9225 GCA_964496775.1 uncultured Oscillospiraceae bacterium | reverse complement strand
ATGATTATGCAGCTGAGTTTCTCGCTTATTTTGAAAACTGGGATTTGAAAAAAACATCCAAAAGAAAAAGGAGATCAAATAGTGGCTTTTCATTTTTTCGCCTATCTATCCCGCATGAAGTTTATTCAGCGTTGGGGTTTGATGCGCAATACCCTGCCGGAAAATGATATGGAACATGCCATGCAATGCGCTATGATTGCCCATGCCATTGCGGTAATCGGCAATCAGCGCCACAATAAGCGCTATAATCCAGAACATATTATGGCGCTGGCTTTATACCACGATGCCAGCGAGGTCATCACCGGAGATTTGCCCACGCCCATCAAGCACAACAACGCAGCCATTAAGGCCGAATACAATAAAATAACCGATATCGCAGCGCAGCGCCTCTTGGGCATGTTGCCGGAAGATTTGCGTCCTCACTATATACCGCTTATTTCCCCCGATGAAAGTACGCCCTCCTGGCGCATTGTTAAAGCCGCCGACCGCATCTGCGCGTATATAAAATGTCTGGAAGAAAGCAAGGCGGGTAACCGCGAATTCGCCGAAGCGCAGATTGGTATTCTCAGCAGCATTAATGCCATTGAATTGCCTGAGGTAAAGGATTTTATGGCGGAATTTATCCCCGGTTTTGCTATGACGCTGGACCAAATTTCAAGATAAATATAGCAAGCACCCTAATTTCCAGAGTGCCTGCCAAGCATGATAGTTTACATTTTTCTTCCCACGAATCCTTTTAGGCCCATATGTAATTTTAAAGTTTGAGCCCCGATTCATCAAAAGCCTTCTTAATTGACACTTTTTCGTCTGCCGTCAATTGAAGAAGCGGCCTGCGAACCGGACCTCCAACCTGACCAAGCAATTCCTGCCAGTACTTTTGATGTGCTTGCGGTTTTCCTGTCGGCCTTGAAGACTTAAATGCTTTACGCGCCACATCAAGAGAATCTCGAACTTGTTGAGCCTTTTCAGCATTACCATCGAAAGCAAGTCTCGTATACTCATTAATACGCTGATCATTCTTCGTTTGCAGAACAAAAGGAGGCGTCGAACATAGATAAACCTGCCAGTTGAGTTCAAGAATGTTTCGAAGCCAATCATCTTCGGATGCACTACTGACAATCAGCTTCTTTCCTGCCATCTTTGACAATTGAACATATGTTTCGCGAGGAACACTGTACTTAATGGCCACAATATTAGGCAACTCCGCCATTCGCATACACAATTCCGGACTTAGAGTATATCCGCAATCAGGTGGTTGGTTCCATAGCGCTACACCCATATCAACTTGCTCACTAATATATTTATAGTATTGATAAATCGTCTCTTCCGTATTCGCACCAAAGTAGAATACAGGCGTATGGATTACTACATAGTCAGCACCAATGGACTGAGCATGTTTGGCCAACTCGATGACGCGGTCAATATTCTCATCGGAACACGATATCATCACACCAGCCCTTCCGTCACATTCCTCTACCGCAATTTCAGCTGCCTTTTTTCGTTCGTTCATGGACATAGAGAAGAATTCTCCTTGTTTACCACCAACGAAAAAGCCAGCAATATTTAGGTCATCTATCCAGTGGCGGAAGTTTTTGCGATAACCATCTTCATTAAGAGATAGGTCCCCCTCGTTAAAGGGCGTTAACGTAGCAGCCCACACACCTTTTAGATGGTTCCATGCGTACTCTTTTGCTTCATTTCTTGTATATTTATAACTCATAATTAGAACTCCTATTTGTCTATTCTATACTTATTAAGGACGTCTTCGTTTAGGGTCACACCAAGTCCATCACCTTCTGGTAATGTAAGCATTCCATCCGTAATCTTCAATTCCTCATTGATTATGGATGCTTCATACACAGTGAAGTCACTTAACTCACCCATTAGTACATTTTTAAAGCCAGCAACGATGTGTGCATTCACCACTGCGCCTAACGAAGAGTCACGTCCTGTTCCAGTTATACAGGGAATATTCGCTGCCTCAGCGATTAAAGCAATCTGTCTAGACCTGCCACATCCAGTTCGAACACCCTTGATGCTGATTACACCACCTAATCCGATTCTTATGTTGTTCATGACATCCCGGATTGTCCAAACACTCTCGTCCAGCAAAATTGGTACATTAATATTCTGACTAACTTTCAACTTACCTGGGATATCATCCTTTTGGACAGGCTCCTCGACCCATCCAATGTCATATGCCTCCATTTGCCGGATTGTCTTAATTGCCACATCAGGAGTGTAACCCTGGTTGGCATCAATATAGATAAATGTGCTTTGTCCTAAGGTTTCTCTGACAGCTTTAACCGTTGCCACATCACGCACAGGATCTAAGCCAGCCTTGAGCTTGAAACTATTAATACCATATTTATCCTGCATCTCCTTGGCCTTTTCCGCGGTTTCCTGTGCTGGATATAGTGAAATCGGAGCAGTAACTCTGGCTTGAGGTTCACCCCAACCTCCAAAGTATTTATACATAGGGATTTTGAGCATCTTAGTAAGCGCATCATGCACAGCGGTATCCAATGCACCCTTTGCAGTATAGTTTGCACCGTAACGGTCAATTACATTGAAAATCTTTTGGGTATCTCGTACATCTATTCCAACCATTGCCGGACCTATATAGCGGTTGATAATGTTGGTTATGGAAGCTTGGGTTTCTCCATATATTGTCGGTCGTTCGTGCGCTTCCGCAATTCCTGAAAATCCACCAGCAGTATTTACTTTCACCAATACATGCTCAGCAGAATTCATAGTAACAACTGCGGATTTTAGTGTTCCCACCTCTTTCCTCATGGGAATTCTGAACGGTATTGCCTCAACACTAATAATTTTCATATTGACCTCTTTTCGTGCAATGCGTATATCTTTTTTATTATTCTACAATTATCATTGATTCTATAGTATTTACAGCGCCCCTATCTCTTCGAAGTATTTTATTGCACCTGGGTGTAGTGGAATAGCACTAATCTGGGCAAGTTCTAAAGTGTTTTCAAGCGTTGCATCCTTCATTTGACCATATCCCTGAACTAATTCATCATGGTTTTGATGCATAACTTTCACAATCGCATACGCAAGATCATCTGGCATCTCGGCGGTGCATACAACACGGCCCCATATACCTAGTGTCTTAATGTCCTTAGTCTGTCCACCATAAGTCTCCGCAGGAATGATCACCGGGGAGTAGTCCTTGGTGAATTCCATGATCCTGGTCATTTCCTCATCAGTGAATTGGTAAATATCAATTCCTTTGCCTGTTACAGAGACCTCATACCAACCCGGATGCGGTATTGTAGAAATTTGTCCCATAACATCAACTTTACCGTCTTTATATGCTTCCGTTGCATCAGCAACTGACATATAAGATGTATTGAAGTCATCAAAAGAAAGCCCTAAAGCATCTAGAACCACCTTTGTGGAAGTAAAGCCACCTGTGCCAGGTGTTGGTACAGCGAAGCGGCTACTTTTCATACTCTCTATACTTGCGTATTCACTGCCAACAGTCATGCCAAATTGGATTGCGTAGGGAGCAGCAACATAAAGCAGTCTTGCATCAGGAACAGAAGCTAAAATATCACTGTCACCGCTGGAAACAATAATCATATCAACTTCATCCTGAGCTAATAAAGCTACGTTAGCTACAGAACCAGCTGTTGTTTGTGCAGTTATCTGAAAGTCTGTGTTGTGTCGGATAGCATTAGAAATGGCTACTCCCATTGCATAAAGCCCCTGTCCAGTGCCACCTGTACCCATGGTCAAAGAAACACCGCTGGTTGTAGATGCTAATGATGGAGTAATTGAAAAGCATATCAGAACAAAAATCATTAATGCTACAATCAAAGTTCTTTGCTTGCCGGTGTGTGATAACTTTTTCATAATATACCTCTTTCTTTTATGTGAATCTCATTGGTTCGCTATAGTAAAGTGTTCCGGAAAGTCATAGAGTTTATGGATACAACTTTTACTACTCTCTCACCTCCCATCACTCGTCTTGCGTAGGGTTTTACGTCCTCTAATAGGATGAATTAGATACTCTTTAGCTCTTTGATGAAGGTAAATATTTACACTAAATTTGTTAGCTCTGTAGATTTAGATGTGATTTTTTCTTTTCCATATACGACCAACCAAGTCCAACAATTATTAAGATAATCCCTATGATATCGGTCAAGAGTCCGGGATCAAGTAACAAGAAACCACCGGCAAAAAGTATTACCCTTTGCACAAGATTAAGTTCGCTAAGAAAGTATCCTTGCAAACTAATGGCGATTACTCCACTAGCCACAATGCCCCCCAAGCCAACTCGAATAATGGTCATCACATCTCCTACTAATAGGAATGCGGGACTAATCAGTATAAAGAAGGGGATTATAAATAACACAAGTCCTAGCTTGATTGCTTCCATGGATGTTTCCATAACCGAGGCTTCTGCTAGACCTGCTGCGGCATAAGACGCAAGCGCAACTGGAGGTGTAATAACGCAGAGTACACAGAAATAGAGTACAAAGAAGTGAGCAGACAAGGGAGGAACACCTATAGCAATTAACGCAGGTGCAGCAGTAACAGAAACAATTAGGTAACAAGCAGAAGTAGGCAGCCCCATACCCAATATTATAGAAGCTATTGCTGTCAATACCGCTAACAGCAACAAATTACCATTAGCAATATCAACTAGAAGACCGGATAATTTCACACCTAAGCCTGTTACTCCAAGAACACTAATAACAATACCTGTGGCTGCAAAAGCTACCGTAATTGAAGCCGCAGACCTGCCACCATTACCCAAGCATCTAATCACATTCTTCAAACCATCCTTTAGTCCTTGTTTTCCCCCTTTTTGTATAAGTATTTGAATGAAATAAATGACAATCATAGCGATGATAGAGAATAAACCGGAAAAACCAACAGAATACTGTTTTACAACCAACAGATAAATGAGTAACGCGGGACTTAGCAAAAAATGCCAACCTTCTTTAAATGAGGTTCGCAAGCTTGGTACCTCGTCAGGCTCTAATCCCTTTAAATCAAGTTTCAATGCGGTTACATGGACAGAAACAAACAAACCAAAATAGAAGATAAGTGCTGGAATAATGGCTGCTGTCGCAATTTTTGAATAGGGCATGCCTAAAGAGTCTGCCATCAGGAAAGCGGCAGCCCCCATGACGGGCGGCATAATTTGTCCTCCTGTGGATGCCGTAGCTTCGACTGCTCCAGCAAACGCCGCTTTATACCCTGTCTTTTTCATCATCGGAATTGTAAAAGTGCCCGTCCCAACCACATTAGCAACCGGGCTTCCGCTTATTGTACCAAATAATGAACTGCTAATTACTGCAATCTTTGCAGGGCCACCTTTATATTTCCCAGCTACTGCATTAGCAAACTTGATAAAGAAGTCCCCGCCACCTAGATCCTGAAGTAAGGCTCCATAAACAATAAAGACAATAACCATCTCAACAGCGGTTCTCATGGAAGAGCCCCATAAACCAACATCTGCATACATATATGTCATATCTACAAAACGCCTAATGGTAAACCCTTTGTGCCCCCAGTTGCCTGGAATAAGGTTTCCAAAGAAACCATAGAGTAAGAAAGCAACACAGACAAACGCAAGCGCTTTACCAATAGAGCGGCGACATGCTTCTAGCACAACAAGAACTACAATGATACAGAAAATTGTGTCTGCAAGGTTCGGGTTAGCCGGACGCATAGACATATCCCACCAAAAGATGGCTGCATATAGACAGGAAGCAACTCCCAGAACTGCCAAGATAATATGTGCTATTTTACCAATGGAGGATTCGTTGTCCTTTTTCTTTTTTGGGTCAAGGAAAACAATAGCAAGACAAAAGGCAAGAACAAGCGCCCTCTTTGGAAGTGCTGGCGAGAAACTGAAAGCATAGTCGAGCAGAATATATAATGATAATATAAGTCCTGATATAAAGGTGATCGCATCATATGAACTCTTAAACCACTTGGATTTTCTTTCCAAATTTTCCGTAGTGTTTATCATTGTATGGCCTTCCTTTCTAATGTATTCATTTTCTCACACAATTCATAATGAATGAGTAAATTTAAAGTTTTTACAGATTATTCCTGACTTACTGTCTCCATATCAAATGCTAATTGTTATTTATCTGACATAGGTCTCCTTGCGATTACATCAATCTCAACAAGAATACCACGTAGTTGGACACCAAAGGTTGAGCGTGTCGGATAAGGTGTAGGAATCATTTTTTCATATACTTCATTCATCTCGGCAAAGTAACCAATATCCGATAGATACACCGTGCTCCTAACAATATCTTCAAGTGAACAGCCCGCCTGGCATAGAATAGTTTCAATATTATTTATTACCTGCTCTGTCTGGGCCTTAATTCCCTCTTTAAGTTCGCCTGTAGCTGGGTCGGTTGGACGTTGTCCAGAGACAAATACGAAATCACCAGAAATTATCCCTTGAGAGTATGGACCGGCAGGCGCCGGTGCCAAAGTAGTAGAAACTTGTGTCTTTTTCATTACATTTTCCTCCTGTATTATTTTACTCCCTTTCCACAGTTCCTTCCCAAGTATCAATTGTCTTCATCTTGGAATGCTCGTCATACCAATGCTTCGTAACGGTTTTTGCCCTTGTATAGAATCTCACACCGTCAATACCCAGAACGTGTTGATCCCCAAAGAAACTATCCTTGTTTCCCGAAAAAGGGAAATACGCAGTAGGTACGGGAATGCCTACATTTATTCCTACCATGCCACCATCCGTCAAAAATTCAAATTGCCTGGCATAGTAACCATTCTGTGTAAAAATAGCACTACCATTTGCGAAGGGATTCTTGTTCATTAGCGATAAGCCTTCATCAAAGTCCTTCACACGTTTAATCAAAGTAACGGGTCCAAAAACCTCAAAATCCCCAATGCTCATACCTGGCTTAACATGATCAAAAATAGTCGGTCCAATGAAGTAACCATTTTCCAAACCATCCACCACAATTTCACGGCCGTCAAGTATAAGTTGTGCGCCTTCCTCAACTCCCTTTGCAATCCAGTCAGTCACGAATTTTTTATGCTCTTTGCTAACAACCGGTCCTAATTGGGTATCAGGATCATATGCCGCCCCTACTTTTAGAGCCTTTGCTTTCTGTAGTAACTTTTGCACAAACGCATCAGCAATACTTTCTTGTACAACAATTACCGGTAAAGCCATACAACGCATACCGGCACAACCATAGGTAGAATTGATAATAGCATTTACTGCGCTTTCTAAATCACAATCTTCTAATACAAGCGCATGATTCTTTGCTTCGCACAATGCCTGTACCCTCTTGCCGTGCGCAGCAGCAGTGGAATAGATGTGTTTACCAACTGCAGTGGATCCTACAAACGTGATTGCTTTCACCCGAGGATCAGTAAGTAGTAGCTCAGCTTCATTTCGACTACATGTAATTAAATTCACTACACCCGGTGGAAAGTTGCCCTTATCATAGAAAAGCTCCATAATTCTCATTGATGTCAATGGTGTTAAGCTTGAAACTTTCAGGACAACAGTGTTACCTGTAGCGATAGCCAAGGGTACAACCCACCCCCAAGGAATCATTGCCGGGAAGTTGAATGGCACAATGCCTGCAACAACACCCAAAGGCGCTCGATATGTTGAAGTGTCAAATCCTGTTGTAACTTGTAGAGAGCAATTGCCCTGCATCAAATACGGAATCCCACAAGCAAATTCAGTAGGCTCAATCGCCTTCAGGATATCGCCTCTGGACTCATTCATATTTTTTCCCAATTCCTTTGAACAAAGCAGCGTCAGCTCATCTAAATGCTCAAGAAGTATATTTCTCCAATTGAACAACATTTGAGTCCTTTTGGCAAGGGAAAGGGAAGACCAACTTGGATAAGCTTTTTCTGCTGAGGCGATCGCATCAAGTACCTCATCCTTTGTACAACATGGGACTTCTGCTATCGCTTCACCAGTACTGGAGTCTGTAACAGTTAGCCACTTTTCCGTCTTTGATGCCTTCCACTCGCCACCTGCACAATATTTTTTTCTATCAATGGTTTCCATAGTGCTTCCTTTCAAAATATGATGTTTTAATATGGACTGTTGCTTTTTCTTATACGCTGATGCTTTTTTATTTGCCAAATAAACCTCTCTTTCTTTTATTGTAATAGAATCAGCGCAGATAAAACTAAATATGAAATGAAATCTATTTTTTATATAATAATGCTTTATTTTCATATTGTCAATACTATTTTCGTATTTTGTTTTATATTTTCATATTTGGTTTTTTGATTTCATTTTATCATTTGACAACTTATGAATAGCGAGATACACTCACATTATTATTTATGTGGAGTTGGCATGAGATGATTTATGAAGTTGGTTCAAAGCAAAAAGATGAACGATTATTAGGAATACTTGATTACCTTGCAAATAAGCAGATGCCTGTGAAGCCGACAAAAGTCTCTGACGATTTAATGATTCCCCTGTCAACGACGATTCGCTACTTAAATAGCCTTGCCAGTCAGGGATTTGTTTTTAAAAACGACTCTGGAGAGTATGGTGCAACTTGGCTCATATGCAAAATTGGTGATGCAATAAAGTCCAGCTTCACACTTAAGAATTTTGCTAACGAATTTATGCTAGACCTTGCTGTTACACATAAGGTAGCAGTCAGCCTTGCAATCATTCAGGATTCAAGGTTGGTGTATCTGGATTTTATTGATAGCCCAAATGATGACCTAAGAACCTTCAAAAGGATTGGTATCGATGCCCCACTCTACACTACCGGGTCAGGTAAGATTTTGCTCAGTTCCTTGAATCAAGTTACTCGAGATAAAATTCTCGACGGTATAATACTTGAGCCTCTAACCAAAAAAACAATCGCAAATAAGAGTGAATTAAAGAAAGAAATTGAAAAAGTCGGTCAACAAAGTTATGCTATTGATGATGAGGAATGCGAGGAAGGATACCGATGTGTTTGTGTTCCAATTCTAGACTATTCCAGTCAGGTAATAGCAGCTATTAGTGCAATTGATATTGTAGAAAAAATGTCCAACACAAGAATTAAACAAGAAATCCTTCCCGCTCTTCGAACTGCATCTAAATCGATTTCTTTCAGACTTGGCTACTCTGGTCCATGTGTAATAAGAATCTCTGTATAAAAAGTATATCTTTTTAAATTATGGTGACCTCTAAAAATTCAAGCAAGCCGGGCTAATTTTTGTTAAAATATG
>CAZCBC010000074.1:3236-11402 GCA_964496775.1 uncultured Oscillospiraceae bacterium | reverse complement strand
GCGGGATTTTCCACAGGACGAGGCCACACGGGCCGAGCTGATGTCCATCGGCCATGATGAAAAAGAAATCGAGGATCGATTTTATAAGGATCTGGAAGCAGCCGGAGTCCCCATCAATTTCAGGACCCATGCAAACCGCGCTGCCCTTATGGAAATCCCCGAGGCCTGGTTTGATGCAGTACGTCCAGGCATCATACTCTACGGCTGTTATCCTTCCGACCAGGTTGATAAAAGCATAATCGAGCTTAAGCCGGCTATGAGCCTCAAAGAAAATATCGTCTTTCTTAAAAGAGTTCCCAAAGGAACATCCATAAGCTACGGCAGGCATTTTATAACCGAACGGGAAAGCCTTATCGCCACCATACCGATCGGCTATGCCGATGGCTATCCTCGTTTCCTTTCAGGGAAAGGCCGCGTGCTGGTGAACGGCCAATACGCGCCGTTGGTGGGAAATATCTGCATGGATCAATGTATGGCAGATGTAACTGATATCCCTGATGTGAAAAAGTATGACGAGGTGGTGCTTATCGGTACTCAGGGCAATAACACCATCCTTGCCGACGAAATTGCGGAAAAAACCGGGACCATCAATTATGAGATCGTTTGCCGGATCGGGAAACGGGTGCCAAGGGTCTATATTAGCTCAGTTTGAGATGAGGCCGTACTTTATCTTGACCCTCTCTAATTTCTCCATCAGAGGATCTGCCAAGAGAAGCAGGAATATGACGGTAGATGCAGAGTGCACCAGATTGAAAGGAAGTCCCGCTGTGTAGGTAACGAGCACCAGCTCTTTTGTTATATTCCCGGCCCATGCCAAAACAGAGCTTAAGTCCATTATGCCGCCATATATAAAGAACGTAGAAAGCCCTCCGAAAATGCATAGGGAGGCTTTCGTCTTTTTAAGCAAGCTCTGATGAGCTAAAACTCCGGCCATGTAACCGATGAGTCCCAGGCAGAACATCTGCCAGGGAGTAAACGGCCCCATGCCGAAAAAAAAGTTGGAGATGAGGGCCGACATAGAACCCACCAAAAAACCCGACTCTCCGCCAAAACAAACTCCCGCAATTATAACTAATGCTATTACCGGTTTGAATTGGGGCACCATAAAAAAAGCGGCCCTCCCTGCGACGGTGATCGCTGTAAGAACTGCTATGACAATGATTTCTCTGGCTCTCGGCTTCCTCCCCTCAAAGCTTAAGAAAAATGGTATCATTGTGTAGATGACTAAAAGCAAACTGATAAAATAGTACTTCCTGTCATCAAGAAAAACTATCCCGCCGACCACCGTGATCGGTACAACGATGAGAAACAGTGCTGCCGTGATAATTCCTCGTCTTTTCATTTCTGCACCTTGCCCTGTTCTGCTTTACGTTTAGACTCCCGGCCGGGATCATTAGCATTTAAGTTGCTTTCGCATAGGTTTACAACATCTTCTACTGTGACAGCATTTTCAAATATATGACGGGACATGCGATTAGCTGCGGTAGTATAGAAACTGTTGCCGGAAAAAAAACGCTTCGGGGTATTTGTAGTCACGATGTTTCCGTCAAAAAACATAGCGCAGACATCTCCGTATTTCCCGCAAAACTCAACATCATGAGAGACCATTATGATCGTAACTCCGTTCTCTGTCAATTTTTTGAGTATCCTTGCCAATCTCTGCTTAAAATAGTTATCAAGGCCTTTTGTAGGCTCATCCAGCAGCAGTATTTCCGGCTCTGCCAAAAGAACCTTTGCCAGTGCCGCTCGCTGCTGCTCTCCCCCCGACAGGCTGCCGCCCGCCTGCTTGGTGCGCTCCTTAAGCCTGGGGAAAAGCGCAAAGTTCCTTTCCAGCAGCTGCTGGGTACGCTCCTTGCTGATGCCGGGCTTGCCAAAGGTACCGGCAATCAGGTTTTCGTACACCGTCAGCTGGGGGAATATTTTGCGTCCCTCCGGCACATGGCTGATACCCAGTTTAACAATCTTGTCGGGCGCCATGCGGGTAATATCCTGCCCCTTAAAGGCAATGCGTCCTTCCGTCTTTTCCACCAGGTTGGAGATGGACATCAGCGTGGTGGTTTTACCTGCGCCGTTGCCGCCAATCAGGGTGATAATTTCCCCTTCGTTTACCTGGATGCTGACTTTTTGCAGAGCGGAAACATAGCCGTAATATACGGTAAGATTTTCAACTTTCAGCAGCTCTTTCATTTCAATGCCTCCCCCGCCACCAGGCCGCGGCCAAAGTACGCGCTTTGCACTTCCTCGTTGACCTTCACCTCATCCGGTGTGCCTTCAAATATCTTTTTGCCAAAGTTCAGCACCAAAATGCGGTTGCAGGAATTCATGACAAATTTCATGTCATGCTCAATCACGGCGATGGTGTAGCCTTCCCGGTTCAGCATCTTGATAAACTCCATCAGCGAGCGGGTTTCCGGCGGGTTCATGCCGGCGGCCGGCTCGTCCAGCAGCAATATTTTTGGATCCAGCGCCAGTGCCCGGGCAATTTCCACCTTACGCTGCATGCCGTAGGACAGGTTGCCCGCCTTGGTATCCCTGTATTCGTACAGGCCGATGCTGCGCAGGATTTCCAGGCTTTTTTCCGTGGCGTATTCCTCGTCGCGGTGATACTTTTTTGTGTGCACAATCGCGTCCAGCAGGTTGGAGCTGGTCTTGATGTGACAGCCGATTTTAACATTGTCCAGCACCGTCATAAACTTGAACAATTGCAGGTTTTGAAAGGTACGGGCAATGCGCTTTTGCGCCGCCTTCTCGGGGCTGATGCCGGTAATATCCTCCCCTTCAAAGAATATCTTGCCCCTGGTGGGCGGATAGATACCGGTACACACGTTGAAGAAGGTGGTCTTGCCGGCCCCATTGGGACCGATGATGCCGAAGATATCCCCCTGCATAATCTGCATGTCCACTTCCTCTACGGCCTTCAGGCCGCCAAAGTACTTGCAGATGCCCTTGGCCTCCAGCAAAGGTTGTCTTGTATCAGCCATTTTCCGCACCTCCTTCCGCGCTTGCCGCTTCCTTCTTGCGCTTGATTTTGCCCCCCGCCAGGATGGAGTTGGACGCCCCGGCGATGCCCTGGGGACGCAGCCACATCATGGCAATGATGAGCACGGCGTATATCACATAGCGCCAGCTTTCCAGAAAGCGCAGGGACTCGGTCAGCAGGGTGACGATGGTGCTGCCTACAATGGGACCTATCAGCGTTCCCTGACCGCCGATGACAATCATGGCCAGCACGTTAAAGCCCGTATCGGTGGTAAACTGGGACGCCTCAATGTAGTTGACAAAGGGCGCGTAGGCGCAGCCGATAACTCCCGCCCAGAAGGCGCCGTACATAAAGTTGAGGGACTTATAGAAGCTGGTCTGCACCCCCAGGGATTTGGCGGCAATTTCATCCTCACGAATAGCAATCCAGGAGCGGCCCACGCGGGAATGCAGCACCCTTCTGGTAATAAACAGGAAGATGACGCCAATCAGCAGAAAAATAAAGTAGTAATACTTGGGCCTGAAGGTATCCAGCCCGAACAACTCCGGGTAGGGAATCTGCTTGATGCCCATGGCGCCGCCGGTTACGGGTGTCCAGGTTTGCGCAATGATGCGGATAATCTCCGACGCGCCCAGGGTAACGATGGACAGATAAATCCCCTTCAGCTTCAGGGTGGGCAGCGACACCAGCAGGCCCACCAATGCTGCCAATAGCCCTGAAACAGGCAGCAGCAGCCAGAAGTTAACGCCAAACTTGGTGGACAGAGCAGCCATGGTGTATGCGCCGATGGCGAAGAAACCCGCCTGCCCCAGACAGGTCTGCCCCGAATAGCCGTTAATAATGTTGAGAGAGCCTGCCAAGGTAGCGTACATCAGAATGTTGCAGGCATAGCGCACATAGACTGCTTTGGGCAGCGCAAAAGGCACAACGCACAGCGCCGCCAGCACCAGAAGATACACCAGCGCCTCGTATTTGTGGAAAAGCTTGTTTAATTTGCTCATACCCTGCTGCCTTTCTTGCTGGCAAAGCCCTGGGGACGGATAACCAGCATCAGGATCAGGAAGCTAAAGGCAAATACATCACGGAAGGTGGCGGACGAAATGGTAATGCCCAGGTTTTCCGCCACACCGATGCACAGACCGCCCAGCGCCGACATGCGCAAATCCACCAGCCCGCCCAATACCGAAGCGGAAAACGCCTTCATGCTGAAGCCTCCCCAGGTGGTGGTAGAAATAGAATAGTAATAGATGGCCAGCAGAATGCCCGCGATGCCGCCAAACCCGCAGCCGATGCAGTTGCCCATCATGGCTGTGCGCTTGACATTGATGCCCATCAGATAGGCAGCGTCCTTATTCTGGCTAACTGCCCTGAGGGCAATGCCCGACTTGGTGCGGTTAAAAAACAGCGTCAGGGTAACAGCCAATACGACCACCAGCACCATCACCACAATCTGCAACAGTTTCAGGTCGATGGAAACAGCGCCGCCCAGAGGGATGGTAAAAGTGCGGTTGTCAATGATGTTGAGCACCGGCTTGGTCTCGGGCCCAAACACAATCTGTACCAGGTTTTTAATCAGCATGCTGAACCCAATGGTGCACAAAAGGGAAATATGGCGGGGAGCGTTGAAGAAACGCTCGTAGCACAGCTTGTATACGATAATGCCCAGCACAAAGGAGCTGGCAAATGCCGCAAGCAGCGCCAGGGGCAAATTAACGCCTACGAACTGGAAAACATAATAGGCGCCAAAGGCACCGATCATCATGATTTCGCCATAGGCAAAGGTTACCATGCCCACCACGCCTACGATGACGGAGTACCCGATGGCCATCAACGCATAGATGGCCCCCTGGCACAATCCGTTCACCAATTGGTTGAGAAAATACTCCATGCGCCCTCCTTGCCGTAAGGGAAAGCGGGGCGGAACAGCCCGCCCCGCTTCGTCACTTGTCTATCAATGCGGTGATTTCTTTTTACTGGTTAACGTAGTCAAACCCTTCCAGCACCTTCCACTCGCCGTTTTCCACGCCGCAAATCATGTAGTCGCGCTGGATGTCGCCGGCGGGCTCAAACTTGATGCGGCCGGTGATGCCCTGCATTTCCAAATCCTGCAGCCCGGCACGGATGGCATCGCGGGTGACTTCGCCATCGCCAATGCTTTCCACGGCCGTCTTGATGAGGTACATGGTGTCATACGCGCAGGCAGGATGCACGGTGGGCTCAAAGCCCGCTTTGCCGGTAAACTCGTCCTTCCACTTGGTCAGTTCCGCGTTCTCCGGGTCAAAGAAGAAGGGAGAAGTCACGATGATGTTGTCGGGTGTCATCAGCTGGCTGACCACTTGCTCGGAGGTGCCCGGTCCAAGGGCCACGTGCTTGACATCCCAGCCCGCCGCGTCGGCAGCGTTGAAGATGGCGGACACGGCCGCGCCCTGGTCCATAACAACCAGCACGTCCGGATCGCTCAGCTTGGCCTTGGTGATGATGGAGCTAAAGTCAGTCTCGTCAGACTTGTATTTTTCTTCGGTCACTTCCAGGCCTTCAATGTCAGCCTGTGCCTTGAAGTTTTCATAGCAGGACAGACCCCAGTCGCTGTCTACGCGGATGACCGCTACCTTGTTGACGCCCAGGTACTTTTTCAGCACATAGGTGGCCAGGTAGGGAGCTTCGCCGTCCTGCCTGCCCATGATGGAGAAGCAGAAGGGGCTCATCGCTGCGTAGTCGGGGGCGGAAGCGGTGGGAGACAGCTGCACAACGCCGTAGCGGTCCACGATGGAGGCATTGGCTTTGCAGGCGCCGGAAGTAAAGTCACCCAGGATGGCCATGATGTCGTCGTCCTCGGCAAAGGCTGTCGCCATGGTGGAGGAAACAACAGGGTCTCCCTGGGAGTCCTTGACATCAATTTCGAACATATAGCCATTGGCGCCGCCGGCGGCATTGATTTCATCAATGGCCATCTGCCAGCCAATCTGGAAGCCCTTGCCGTACTCGGCATAGTTGCCCGTCAGAGGCGCCAGGCCGCCCAGCTTGATAACGCCCTTGCTTGCAGCAGATACGGGCATCGCGAACAGGGACAGTGCCAGCACCAGGGCCAGCAATACGGATACTAACTTTTTCATACTCTTCTCCTTTTTTATGTTTATTTGTGGAAATGCAGGTCACAGGTTGCGCAGCCCTGGGCGATGGTCTTTTGCAGGTCCAGCGTAAGGCCCATGGCTTCGGCAATGCCCCGGTCTCCGTCCATGGCGATGTCGCACAGCAGGGCGCAGGTTTCATCGTCAAAGCCCAGCTTCTGCCAGGCAGACACCAGAGCGCAGTAGTTAAAGTTAACGGTTACATTGTCATAGTCCGACTTGATGTTCTTCATGTTGAAGGACTGCGGACCCACGCTGCTTTCGTCGCCCAGGAAAGCGTTTTTAAAGTCGGTACAGTTGTTGGGGTCGGGACACTGTTTTTTGAATTTTTCGCCGTGGATTTTGCCCGTGCGGAAAATAGCGCGGCGCATGATGGGTTCCGCATCGACGCCGGCTTTGACCAGCTCGTCGTAAATCAGGCCCATCCAGGTGGCGCGGTGCTCAATCTGCGCGCGGTTTACATCCACAATCTCGGCTACAGGGTTAGGGTTATTGGTTATCATGCTGTTCCTCCTCTATTATTCAATGCATGTGCATGCATTTATCATCAAATATAACGAAAAACAGATTTTGTCGTTCAAAACAAAAAGAGGAAATGACTGCTTGTTGCTGATATATCACTGATTAATCAGTATGATAGCAGGAAATCTGCCCCTTGTCAACCATTCATCACAACTGAAAGCAGTCCCTTATCCTGGAATATTTACGGTTATTATTAACATGCAAGCATTCCACAGGAAACAATCACCATAGCAGAAACAAAAAAATATCCCCAATAAAAAAGCAGGCGCTTGCCTGCCGGAAACAAAATCGGAAAAAATATTACACCACCAGATACATCAGCAGCTCCACCACCACGGCCAGGGCTACCACCAGCACCACGGGCAGCTTATACCAGGAGGCCACAGCCGCCGTTATGCCGCCCATCAGGCCGATGACGGGGCGGGTAGGGTCCACCGTCAGCACGCCGGGAAAAATCAGCGCGGCGATAGCGGTATAGGGAATCAGCCCCAGGAATTTCTCCCAGTAGGGGCTCAGCTTCATCTTTTCGCTGGTCAGGGCGGGCAGGGCCCTGGGGATGTAGGTAACCAGCATCATTAGAAAAATCAGGATATAGATGTTCATCTAACTTTCTTCCCCTTTGGTTTCTTTTCTTCGGGCAGCAGGGTGCCAAAGCCCGCACCAATCAGCATGGACAGCACAATGGCGGTGCCCCCCGGCATGGTCTGGCTGAGCAGGGTGTTGACAAAGGCGGTAAACACCACGATGGTTACAATCCGCAGGCTTTTTTGCAGACTGGGCATCAGCATGCTGATAAAGGTAGCATAGATGGCGATGCCCAGGGCATCCATCATGCGGGGCGGCACCAGGTTCATCATCATGGCGCCCAGCAAAGTACCCAGCACCCAGGAAAAGTGCAGGGATGTATTAAGGCCGCCCAGGTACGCGGCGTCATCCTCCTGCTTGCGGCTTAGGGAAAACAGGCTGAAGCTCTCGTCGCACACCACATAGGCCAGCAGCAGCTTCTTATACAGGGGCGTGCCCTTTAGGCGGTTCATGACATAGGTGCTCATTACCAGGTGGCGGATGTTGATAAAGAAAGTAGCCACCACAATAACCAGCGGGGAGGTGCCCTGCCGCAGCATGTTGACGGCCAAAAACTGAGAGCTGCCCGCCACCACGATTAGCGACATCATCACGGCTTCCAGCGTTGTCATGCCGACTTGCCGGGCGGCCAGGCCAAAGGAAATGCCCACCGAAATCATGCCGATGCACACCGGCAGGGCTTTTTTAACGCCGTTTTGGAACGACTGCAAAGGGTTCACCTCCAAAATTAGTCCATTCAGTATAGCAACACGCCGGACAAAAAGCACCCCATACCCTGTACTTTTTTTGCCTTAAGCCGTAGTTTGTTTACATCAAGGCATGGTATCCGCGCATATTATGTGCTATAATACTTTTTTAAGAACAAAAAACACATCCAGGAAACCCAGTACGATGGCGGAAGCAATTAATATCAATGCATTAATCAGACAATCTCCCGCAGAGCGGTCCCTA
>CAZCBC010000074.1:0-3226 GCA_964496775.1 uncultured Oscillospiraceae bacterium | reverse complement strand
GAAAGGTTGATATTCATGACTCGTTCACAGCCCCGGCCCTTGGGCGAATTAGAACTGATTATCCGGGTATTTACCGCTGCCATCATCGGCGGCGTAATTGGCCTGGAGCGGGAATACAAAAACCGTCCCGCCGGTATGCGTACCCACACCCTGGTGTGCCTGGGCGCCGCCATTGTGGCGCTGCTGGAAAACCTGCTGTCCGACACCATTCTGTCCACGTTGCAAAATACCGACGGCATCGCCATCAGCTTGGGCCGCATGAGCGCCCAGGTGATCAGCGGCATCGGCTTTTTAGGCGCCGGCACCATCATGGTGTCCCAGAAGCGCATCGCCGGGCTGACCACCGCCGCCAGCGTGTGGATGGTGGCCTGCATCGGCCTTTTATGCGGCTTTGGCTACTATCTGTTTGCCCTTTTGTCGGCGGCCATCGTGATGGGCGTGCTGTTCCTGCAGCGCATCATCCATGTCAACCACTGGCGCAAGGTGGAAATCCGCTTCCTGCACCGCACCGAAACCTTTGCCTATTTGCAGGAATATTTTGCCAAAAGAAATATCCAGGTGCTGGATGTGGACTTTACCGTGGAAACCCTGGAAGGGGAGCAGGGCAAGCAGAACCTGTACATCAACATCTACACCCTGCAATTGCCCCACGGCGCCAGCTATGCCGACATCGTCAACGAATTAAGCCAGTATAAGAACATCCGCATGGTACGCACCCGGGCAGTATAACAACCAACGCCTATTTTCAGTGCGCCCAAATTACGGCATTTCCCGGAAATTTAAGGGCGCGCTGACTTTTTTAACGAAAGTAAAAAAACGCGCCCTACTTTGGGTGCGTTTTTTGTTTTTTGCTCCTCCATCACCAGATACCAATCTGTCACGCAACAAGCGATACGCTGACCATAGACCTGGACACTAAAGGGCTTTGTTTTCTTCTTTGTTTTTGTCTGACTGGGCGGCAATAAATGACACCACTAACTGAATGACATTCACTGCAAGCACCACATAGAAAACAATCACCGTCGTGTCTAATGGTTGTTTTATTGCTTCCGCGAAAGCCAAGGCATATATCGCGATGTTTGCAATCATGCCTACAAGGGGTATGCTGAAAACAAAGAACGCAATCAGCACGACCATCGTCGGAAGTTTCAAGATAAGAAACGGGACAACAGTGATGACAAGGGCAACTATCTGGAGTATGAAATATACTGCATTTGATACCCGTCCTTTTAACCAATTAAACATACTGCCTCCTGCGCTGTTTATCCCATCTGGCCTTCCATTTGCCGTCCGCCCAGCACGTGGAAGTGCAGGTGGCTGACGCTCTGGCAGGCGTGGGGGCCGCAGTTGGACACCAGGCGGTAGCCCTCGGTTAAGCCTTCCAGCTTGGCCACCTTGTTGGCGGCGCGCAGGCAGGCGGCCAGCGCCTCGTCGGCCAGAAACTCCGTTTCATTCAGGCCCGCCACATGCTTTTTGGGCACAATCAGCACATGGGTAGGGGTTTGGGGGTTCAGGTCCTTAAATGCATAGCAATGCTCATCCTCATACACCTTGTTGGACGGTATCTCCCCCGCGATGATTTTACAGAACACGCAATCCATAATAGCCTCCTTATCTCAATTCATTTCAATCCGCTTGCGCGGTAAATATATCGTTTTCGTACGCTGTTAAAAAAACGGTTTTTAGCTCCCCCGCCCTGGCACCGGCCTTTTGGACCCGCATGTACTGGGGGGTGTAGCCCTCGGCGGCACCCTCCTCCTCTTCCTCAAAGAGCACCTGCTGGCGGGTATTCAGCAGGCTTTGGGCATACTGCTCTGCCAACTCCTCCCCCAAAGCAATCAGCTGCCGCGCCCTTTCGTCCTTTGCTTTGTTGGGCAATTGGCCCGGCATGTCTGCCGCCGGGGTGCCGCTGCGGCGGCTGTAGGGGAACACATGGATGCGGCTGAAAGCAATGTCCCGCACAAAATCAAGGGTCTGCAGATGCTCCTTCTCCGTTTCGCCGGGAAAGCCTGTCAGCACGTCGGTGGTCAGGGCGCAGCCCGGGAAATGCTCCCGCAGGATGTTGGCCGCGCACCGAAACTCCTCTGTCGTGTAGCGGCGGCGCATACGCTTTAATACCGTGTCGCTGCCCGATTGCAGCGCCAGGTGAAACTGGGGGCACACCTTCTTTTGCGCTGCAAGGGCCCGGGCAAAATTCTCCGTAACGATGACGGGCTCCAAAGAGCCAAGGCGTACCCGCTTCACCCCCTCCGGCTTTGCGGCGGCGGCAATGGCGTCCAACAGGGTTTCGCCCTGCAAATCCCGGCCGTAGCTGCTTAAATGGATGCCGGTCAGCACCAATTCCTGAAATCCGGCGTCCGCCAGGCGCTGGGCTTCCGCTTCTATCTCCTCCACCGCCCGGCTGCGGATGCCGCCCCGGACATAGGGAATGATGCAGTAGGTGCAGAAGCGGTCGCACCCTTCCTGAATTTTCAGCACCGCCCGGGTCTTGCCCATGTGGCCGGAAATGGTCAGGTTTTCATAGGGAATGGCGCGCACGTCGGTTACGGCGGCGATGCAGGCGTCCTCTTCCTCTGCCTGTTGAAGCAGGGCCACCACCTCGTCCCGCCGGGCGTTGCCCACCACCAGGCGCACCCCATCCTCCAGCAGCTTCTCAGCGTCCCGCTGGGCCATGCAGCCCGCCACCACCACCTGGGCAAGGGGATTGTTTTTGCGGGCTCGGCGCACCATCTGGCGGCTTTTCTTTTCCCCCGTGCCCGTTACCACGCAGGTGTTCACCACATAGACATCGGCTTTATCCTCAAAGTCCACGGCAGTATAGCCTGCCTGCAGAAACCTTTCCAGCATGGCTTCCGAGTCGTACTGGTTTACCTTGCAGCCCAGGGTACAAAAAGCGACCCGCTTCATGCCATGTCCCCCGACAACAGAAAAATGCCTGCCGCCGCTACCAGGCCCGCCGTTTCGGCGCGCAGGATGCGGGGCCCCAGCGTGACGGGGGTTGCCTGCATCTGTTCAATCTCCTCAGGGGTGATACCCCCTTCGGGGCCGATGACAAGGGCGATGTCCTGGGCCCCCGTATATGCCTGCTGAAGGCTTTGCCCGCCCTCTTCCCAGGGCACCAGCGCCTGCCCGTGCCGCGTTAAGGCATCGCACATTTCCTCAAAGGATAAAAGATTGCCCACAACCGGCACCTTGGTGCGCTGGGCCTGGCGCGCCGCCTCCCGGG
>CAZCBC010000073.1:0-11616 GCA_964496775.1 uncultured Oscillospiraceae bacterium | reverse complement strand
CCACAATGATTATACTAAAAAATCCACCACGTAGGGTGGCTTTTTTGACAAACTGGGCGGGGCATGTGCCCCGCTTTTTAAATTTTGACAACAAGGGACATACTTTGTTATAATTTTCGCTGTCGGTACCATGTAGGACCGAACTGGTAACTGTTACATATATCGTCAGGTATCATACGAACTTGAACGGAGGAAAAGAATATGAATTCAAAACGGATTAGGCGCACTACACTTACGGCTTTCTTTATTGCTCTGGTAGTTATATTAGGGTTAACACCTCTGGGATTAATCCCTCTTGGATTTATCAACATTACCATTCTATCTATTCCGGTGATTACCGGCACCCTCCTGATGGGGCTTCCCACAGGGATTTTGCTTGGATTTGCCTTTGGCACGGTTAGCATGATGAGCATGCTTGGCATGTCAATGACACCCCCCAGCCTGCTGGCGGGCACTCTCTTCGCCGCTTCTCCTGTTCTGGCAATCCTCATGTGCTATGTTCCCCGCCTGCTGGTACCTGTTGCGGCACATGTATTGTACCGAAGTTTACACCCACGGAAGATAGCGCCTGTGATTGCTGCGGCCCTCGCTTCCTTAACCAATACCGTTATGTATTTGGGAGCGATGTGGTTCTTCTATACCGTAACTAATCTTGACACAAGTCGGGTAGTAGCCATCATTCTGGGAACGGGAATGCTGGCAGGGGGCATGGAAGCTCTGGCCGCTGCGCTGCTGGTACCGCCCATTATTTTTGCGGTGCGCAAAACGAAATTACTGCCTGAAGGAGAAGAAAAATGATTCTTGTGATGGATATTGGAAACACCAACATCAAGACCGGGCTGTTTGACGGAAACAAAATGGAGCAATATTGGCGAATCTCCACCAACAGACAGTATACCAGTGACGAATACGGCATTACCCTGGAAGATATGTTTCACCATAGCAAGGTGGACTTATCTGTTGTCAGTGGAATCATTATTTCCTCCGTTGTGCCGACAGTCAATTATACCATCGACCACATGTGCCGTGACTTTTTCGACATTGAGCCCATTTTTGTCAACCCCGGCATTAAAACAGGGATTAACATTAAATATGAGAATCCCCGTGAATTGGGCAGCGACCGCATCTGCAACGCTGTTGCGGCGTATACCAACTATGGCGGCCCCTGCATCTTTATTGACTTTGGTACTGCCACCTCTTTCGGCGTGGTGGACAAAAGCGGCTCCTTCCAGGGTGGGTGCATATGCCCCGGCATCCGCATTGCCAGTGAAGCGCTGGTAACCGGTACAGCCAAGTTGCCGCATTTCGAGTTGGTTAAACCTCCGAATGTCATTGGCCGCAATACCATTGCTAACCTGCAATCGGGCATGATATACGGCTATGTCGGACAGGTGGAGTACATTATAGAGCGCATCAAAGAAGAAATAGGGGAGAAGCAGACCAAGGTCATCGCAACCGGTGGCTTTGCCCATCTGATTACCACTGAAACCAAGGCTATCGACCACATAGACGGCATGCTGACATTGAAAGGCCTGCGCCTTATCTACGAAAAGAACTTCCCTCAGCATTCCTAATTATTTATCATTACTATTTTCACATCAGTACAAAACTGCCAGGTTCTCATCAATGGAGCCTGGCAGTTTTGCTTGTTTTATCGGAAATATCTGGTGGTGTACTTTCGTTTTTGTTTTAACTTGGGCTTGCGCTTTCGGGTAAAAAGCTTGAACAGCAGGAACATTACCAAGGCAACTGCAAGCACCGGCAGCAGCATCAGAAATAAAAACTCAACCGAGAATTTGGGGAAGGGATTGGGATCGTTTTCTGCAAATTGCAGGATTTCAGCCAAGCTGGGTGCGATGGCCGCGCGCCGCCCGATCGAGCGGCTGGCAACCAACTCATACTCTACCGGATCGCTGCCATCATAGGGGGAATAGGTCAGGGTGCCGATGGTTTCCCCGGCATTGATAGGGGCTTCCAGTGTTCTGGTAAACTGAAACTGTGTGCGGCTATTGTATTCCTGCATGTGGGAATCTGGCTCGCCGACAAGGCCGATGATGTGATCATCGGCGGCGGGATCCAGTTTGCGCAATTCCAGTTGCAGTCTGCCTAAATTGGGATCGTCCAGCGCGAAACCGGAGATGTCGATAACCTTTGGGTTTTTCTGATAAATTTCTTCCACACTGGTGCTGATGTATTGGCTGAAACCATAGTTAAACATACGGATGCTGTCGGTAAAGCATCGCTTGTAACTGGTTCCCTTCAGCACGACAGAAATCAGGTTGATGCCATCCTTGTGTGCAGCGCCGACATAGCAATAGCCTGCTAAGGAGTAATATCCGGTTTTGATGCCGGTCGCATACTCGTAGTAGTATTGCTGGTCTTCTGGCGTTTCGGAGCGGGATTTGAAAATATTATCCCGGGATGTCAGCTTAAGGCCCTTATTCATGTTGTTTCGTGGCAGTGTGTAGGTATACAATGCAGCAATTTCGCGAAACACCTCGTTGCCCATGGCTTCCTGCGCAATAATTGCCAAATCGCGCGCCGTGGTAACATGGTAATCATTATGCAACCCATGTGCATTTGTAAAATGCGTATTGAAGCAGCCGTAATTATAGGCTGCTTCATTCATCAGGGCGGCAAACTGCTCCTGGGAGCCGGAGATGGTTTCTGCAATCAAGTTTGCACCATCATTACCGGAAGAGACCATGGTAGCGTACAATAAGTCTTTAAAGTTAATTTCCTGACCGACTTCCAGTGGGATGGTTGATGCGTTTTCTTCACCTAAATTAACAGCTGTTGGGCTGGTAACCACGGTGGATTCCATATCACCCATTAAAATGCCAAGCAGGACAGTCAGGATTTTAGTGGTTGAAGCGGGATAGTGCAGCTCGTCGGCATTTTTTTCAAATAGCACATCACCGGTATCTGCGTTGACAAGGATGGCTGCTTCGCCGCGGATATGGTCGGTCGTCAGGTTACCGGGCACATTGCTGTCATAGGCGTCGGAGGCAAAAACATGGACAGGAAAAAAGAGAAGCGCGCAGAGAAAAATTGCCAGCAAACGATGAACAGGCCTTTTCCTCATGCGCGCTCCCCTTTCAATAAAGTGCGCTTATCCTATCACAAATCGATGGTTTTGTACAGTGCCGGACCTATCTCGTAGAGGTTGTTCCCCTGAGAGTCGATAAGTACAATGGCGGGAAAATTCTTGATTTCAAAACGGTGGATGGCTTCCGAACTCAAATCAGGATAGGCGATAACTTCAGATTTTACAATGCTCTTTGCTATCAGCGCAGCAGCTCCCCCCGTTGCGCCAAAGTAGACGGCGCCATGCTCCTTTATGGCGTCAATAACGGCGGGTGAGCGCTTGCCCTTGCCAACCATGCCCTTCAGCCCCAGCTTCAGCAACTGCGGCGTATAGGCGTCCATGCGGTAACTTGTTGTAGGACCGGCGGGACCCACGGCATATCCGGGACCTGCCGGGGCAGGGCCTACATAGTAAATTACCTGTCCCCTGATATCAAAAGGCAGGGGTTCACCCTTTCCCAGGGCTTCCAGCATACGCTTGTGCGCGGCGTCGCGTGCCGTGTAAAGCGAACCGCTTAGCAAAACCGAATCACCGGCGCGCAAATCTTTGATTACAGCATCGTCCAGCGGCAGTTGAATATGAATCGCATTCATTCGTCAATCCCCCTTAAATTGTGCGTTCGGCGTGGCGGGCAGCAAGACAGCAGATGTTGACGGCAACAGGCAACCCGGCGATATGCGTTGCCGCATAGTCGATGCTGACCTTTAGCGCCGTGGTATTACCGCCGATACCGGCAGGCCCGATGCCCAGCGCATTGATTTTTTGCAGCAGTTCCTTTTCCAATTCCGCGTACCTGGGGTCAGGATGGTCCTGGTCCAGCGGACGGGTGGTGCAACGCTTAGCCATAAGGGCTGCCTTTTCAAAGGTTCCGCCTATGCCAATGCCCAGGATGATGGGCGGGCAGGGATTGGGCCCTGCTTTTTTTACAGTTTCCAGTACAAACCTCTTTACCCCTTCAATACCGTCAGCGGGGACAAGCATTTTCAGCGCGCTCATATTTTCGCTGCCAAAACCTTTGGGCGTAACGAGAATATGCACCTTATCGCCCGGAACAATGCGGGTATGGATTACAGCGGGCGTATTGTCGTTGGTATTGGTACGATGGAAGAGCGGCTCCCCTACAACGGAGTTGCGGAAATACCCTTGCTGATACGCTTGGCATACCCCTTCGTTAATAGCGCTTTCATAGTCGCCCTCAGTAATGTGCACATCCTGACCGATATCGACAAAGACAACAGCCATACCGGTATCCTGACAAAGAGGAACCTTATCGTTTGCCGCGATTCTTTGGTTTTCCAGCAGTTGCTCCAAAACTGTGCGTCCTACAGGAGAAGCTTCCGTAGCCTGGTATTGGAGCATCTTCTCAGTAACATCTTTGCCAATGTTGCGATTTGCGTCCAAGAAGAGATCCTTCACGGTTTCTGTAATTTGACTTGCAGTAACGGTTCTCAATTTTTTCACGCCTTTCTTTATAGGATGATGACTTGCTCTCGATATGCGCTTGCGGGGGACAAGCCTGCGCCAAGAGACCAGAACTGTTCCGCTAGCATATCCGAGGCAAGCATGATATCTGAAGATTTGGAGGGGCGGCTGATCAGGGGAAAGCCGCTTTTACCGATGGATTTCAGTAAAGGTCCTGCTTCTTTGCGGAAACCTAGCAGCCGCGCGTAGTGGGGGAAGGAGGGGACTTCATTTTCCGTTAATTCCATTAAAATGTTGCTCAGCGCCCTGCTGATACGGGTATAAGGGTAGCGTTTCGTCTTAATTCCGGATATTAATTCTTTTCGTTTGGTCGCTTCTTTGGAACACGCGAGGATTCTGTTCTCCAGCCCTTCACTGATTTCCGGTATATTTTCA
This sequence comes from uncultured Oscillospiraceae bacterium, assembly GCA_964496775.1. GTDB lineage: Bacteria > Bacillota > Clostridia > Christensenellales > Aristaeellaceae > DTU024. The sequence goes on along the minus strand of CAZCBC010000073.1, from coordinate 6,671 downwards.
AGTTGATGGGGTTTTAGCATCAACAACTTGCCAAGCAAAACCTTGTCCAGCGCTTCTTCCCGGTGGAGTGCATCCTGCATGGTGGCATAACGGATGATGGAATAGGTGGTTTCAGGGACAGAGTTTTGAACGCCTGCCCAGTCGCCGCGCACGACTGCTGCCCTTACCGCCGTAGCTGATGGCAATGTATGAAGTGCGGTATCATGATAATGCCCCTTTCTGCTTATAGGACAGGGCTGCATTTGGCTATCAAGCAGTTTCAGTGCATTAAGGTAGCATAAACCCAGAATAAAATTGGGACCATTGATTAGAGCAGGACGGGCATTGGGCATCCATTCCAACAATGCCTGACCCATTGCCTGGGCTACTGAACACCCTTCTTCCAACTTCTGCGCGATGAGGGGATGGCTGGCTAAGTCATGCTCGGCTGCCTGATGCAAAAATGGTAAAGCGCTTTCCTCGACGCCAAAAGAAAGGTGCGTTACTATCTTCAACTGGTGCAGAATACCAACGCCGCCCATAGCAAACCGATTAGCCTGGGCAGTTCCAAAGGCATAAGGCATGCCCAATACCAAATCTGCTCCGCCCTCAAGCGCCATCCTGGCCCGGGTATGACTGGAAAACATGGCGGGTGAACCACGTTGCGAAAATCCGCATGAAATAACGCAAACAATATAGTCCGCGTCCAGTTGACGCTTTACTTGGTCAATCTGCCAAGCGTGACCATTATGAAAAGGATCATATTCGGCTATGATGCCGCATACGCGCATATTGCTTTTGCTATTCCCACTTTCCATATACATATTATAACACAAGCTTGGCCGCTTGAAAAGCAAGCGGCCAAGACAAAACTATTTATTTAACTGTGCCATGTAATCGTCCATTGTGTATAGACCGTTGGGCTTATCTAACAGAAAGTTTGCTGCCCGCAAGGCTCCAGCTGCGAAAATTGCCCGATTTTGAGCGCTGTGCGTCAGCGTGAGCACCTCATTGCTGCCGTAGAAGCCAACCTCATGCTCGCCAGCGACGGTACCGCCCCGGACAGCGTGCAAGCCTATTTCTGCGGTACGGCGCTTGCCGTCTTGAGGAGTACGCCCGTACTGGGGAATTGTCTCTTCTGTTTTTACAGCGTTTAATAATTGCAGGGCAGTGCCGCTGGGGGCGTCTACCTTTTGATTGTGATGTTTCTCAACAATCTCGATATCAAATTCGGGCAGCAACTTTTTTGCCAATGCAGCGAGGGTCTTTAACACATGCACACCCATAGACATATTGGCGCTACGAAAAACCGGCATTTTTTGTGACAAAAGAGCAATCAGTTTTTCGTCCTCAGCGCCATACCCTGTCGTGCATAATACTGCCGGAAGAGGATACTGTTCCAGATGCTCATACAATGCAGGCAGAGCGGAGGGCAGTGAAAAGTCAATGCATACATCCGCTGCTTCAGCAACTTCATGGTAGTGGGCGTATACGGGAAATTCTCCATACGCCTTCCCCAGAGGATCCACTCCTGCGACAACCTCAAAACCATATTCTACGGCTAAATCTGCAACGTTCCGGCCCATGCGGCCGCAGGCACCCGAAAGCAATAACTTTTTCATGGCACCAACCCCAAACTCTGCATTTCCTTATGTAGAACACGGGTATTGTTTTCGCTAAGCGGTACAAGGGGCAGGCGGACTGTATTTTGACAAATGCCCAACTTATGGAGTGCGGCTTTTACGGGGATCGGGTTTACCTCGCTGAACAGCGCATGGATGAAAGGAAGAAGTTTTAACTGCAAAGCGGCGGCGGTCTTGACATCACCCGCCAGCATTGCATCCGTCATCTGAACCATCAATGCCGGGGCAGCGTTGCTGGCAACAGAAATAACCCCCAGTCCGCCCAGGCTCATCAGCGGCACCACCACCTCATCGGTGCCGGAATAGAAGGATAAGCGCTCACCGCTGAGACGCATCATGTCGCCTAACTTAATTAAGTCGGCAGATGCTTCCTTTACTGCCACAATGTTTTCATGGTGGCTTAAGGTGCCTACCGTTTCAGGTGCTATGCTAAGACCTGTGCGTGAAGGCACGTTGTAGATGATAGCAGGCAGGTTTGTATTGTCGGCGATGGCAGTATAGTGGGCAATTAATCCCTGCTGGGTTGTCTTGTTATAGTATGGCGTAACACATAGCTGGGCGACTGCGCCAAGTTGTTCGGCCTTCTTTGCGCTGCGGATAACCTCGGCGGTATTGTTGCCGCCGGTTCCCGCAATAACTGGCACGCGCTGATTTGTTTCTTCCACAACAATCTCAACGGTGCGTGCCCATTCTTGCTCCGACATGGTGGAGGGTTCCCCTGTTGTGCCGCAGGCAATTAAGGCAGATACGCCGTTTTCAAGCTGATAATTAACCAGCTTTCGAAGCGCCTGCTCATCAATTCCATTATCAGTAAAAGGCGTTGCCAATGCTGTGGCGCAGCCGGTGAAAAGAATCTTCTTCAATGGTTATTCCCCCTTTGGTATGAAACCTTTGGCGCAAAGCAGCTCTGCTGTCAGCAAGCCGCCGCCTGCTGCGCCGCGTAACGTGTTGTGAGATAAGCATACAAAGCGATAGTCAAACAGCCGATCTTCTCTGAGGCGGCCAATGGTGATGCCCATACCGTTCCCCATATCCCGGTCAAGTTTCGTTTGGGGTCTATTGTCCTCTTCAAAGTACTGAAGGAAAGGTTTGGGGGCGGAAGGAAGCCCCAGCTTCTGGGGTTCTGTTTCAACCTCCTGCCAAATACGTAGAATTTCTTCCTTGCTGGGTTTCTTTTCAAACGAAACGCTGACGGCAGCCATGTGACCATCAGAGACAGGAACCCGCAGGCACTGTGCGCTGATGATAGGGGCTGTAGCAGGCAGGATGGCGGAATGATCCTCGCTGACGGTGCCCCATACTTTCAGGGGTTCCTGCTCGCTTTTTTCCTCTTCACCGCCGATGTAGGGGATTACATTATCCTGCATTTCCGGCCAGGATTCCAGCGTTTTACCTGCGCCGCTAACAGCCTGGTATGTGCATACGCTGACCGCTTTGATGCCAAAATGACGAAGGGGATTTAGCGCAGGTACATAACTTTGAATGGAACAGTTAGGCTTAACAACGATAAATCCATTCTTGCTCCCCAGCCTGATTTTCTGCTGTTCCAAAACACTCAGGTGGTCTGCGTTTACCTCAGGGATAACCATAGGTACATCGGCTACCATCCGGCAGGCGCTGTTGTTGCTGACCACGGGGATATCCATTTTTGCGTAAGCTTCTTCCAATTCCCGGGTTTCCGCTTTCGGCATGGAAACTGCGCAAAAAACAAAGTCTACCAGAGGTTTGATGCTTTGGATATCAGAGGCATCCATCACAGTCAATGTACTGATGTTTTCGGGTACGGAAAAGGGCATCGCCCAACGATTTCCCAACGCATCCTTATATGTTTTGCTGGCACTGCTGCTGCTTGCGGCCAAAACGGTAATTTCAAACCAAGGATGCTGATCAAGCAAACCAATAAAACGCTGTCCCACCATTCCGGTGGCACCGACAATACCAACACGCCACTTTTTCATATCTTAACCTACCTTTATGAGTTATTTCTAATAGACTGAAGACTAAGCTTCGCAGCCTCCAGGGGGGGCAGGCTGCCGGACTCATCCTGCTCAACGACGAACCACTTCACTTCTGCCTGAACACCAACCTGCAGGATTCCTTTTACATCCTGCACGCCATGGCCAAATGGGCGGAACTCAAAGGAAGAAGCATCCGCTTCATCATCCAAACCAATCAGGGCATAGGGCGAGCCTTCCGCGTGTACGCCATTGTAATCTTTCAGGTGCAACACAGGGGAACGCCCTGTGTATTTCAAAACATATTCTGCAGGATCTACGCCTGCATACCGAACCCAGCAAGTGTCAATTTCTGTTTGCAGATATTTTTCCGGCACGGCTGCATACATAAAGTCCAAGCCATACATGCCGGAAACCTGAACAAACTCAAAATCATGGTTGTGATACAATAATTGGATATTGTTTTCCGCGCATTTTTTGCCAACCTTGTATAGCATGCGAATCATGTCGGCGAAGCCTGGCTGTCCGGGGCGGTCCGCCTCTTCCAGATAGGGCACGGCAATATACTCGCATCCGATTTCGTTATGAAAATGGAGTATGTCTTTCAAACGGCTCTTTAAATCTGCAACGGGCACATGGCTGGAAACGGCCTTCAGCCCGGTTTCTTTCAGCATGTGTTTGATTTCTGTGGCAGTATGCCCAAAGAACCCCGCGAACTCAACGCCGTTATAGCCCATGGCGGCCAGCTCGTGCAACACGGGCAGCATGCCCTTTTCAACTTCGTTTCGGGCGGAATATAATTGATAGGCGACATTCAGCATGGCTTACACCTCTTTTTCGTCGGGCAAGTCAAAGTACACGGGTTTTCCTGTCTTGGAAGACTCGTAAATGGCGTCAAGTATCTGGGTGACCATCAGTGCTTCTTCCGGCAGTACAACGAGTTTCCCTTCTCCACGAACAACGTTAAGGAAGGCGCGCTGTTCCAGCACCTGGGGCTTTTCATTGCTGCCGGAGTAGTAGTCTACATCGTTGGCCACCAGATCAGGCTTTTCTACATACTGACGTCCGTGTTTAACACCATTGATGCGCAGACCATCATGCATATCCGCGCCGCCTTTGGTGCCCGAGAGTACAGTAGCGGCCTCTTCTACCTCCAAGGTATTCAGCGCCCACGAACTGCTAAGCATAATGGAAGCTCCGTTCTCCATCATGATAAAGCCGAAAGCGCTGTCCTCAACGGTGAACTTTTCGCAATCCCAGTCGCCCCAGGCATTGCCCGTGTCCTTATCATTGTTCAGTTTATGATAAGTAGCGCCAACGACATACTTGGGACGATAGTTGTCCATCATCCATAATGTTAAGTCCAAAGCGTGGGTGCCTATATCAATTAACGGACCGCCGCCTTGCTCATATTCGTTCAAAAATACGCCCCAGGTAGGCACGGCGCGGCGGCGTATGGCATTTGCCCGTGCAAAATAGATGTCACCCAATTCTCCGCCCAGGCAGGCCTTTTTCAGGTACTGACTGTCCGGGCGAAAACGGTTCTGATAACCGATGGTCAATACTTTACCTGTCTCCTTAGCGGCATCCAGCATCTTTTGTGCTTCCTGGGTATTGATGGCCATAGGCTTTTCGCACATAACATGCTTGCCGCTGTGCAGCGCATCGACTGTAATATAGGAATGACTTCTATTAGGTGTGCATACGTATACAGCATCTAAATCCAGCTTTAAAAGTTCTTTATAGTCTGTAAACACAAGGGCATCTTGAGTGCCATATTCTTTTGCTGCTTTTGAAGCGCGCTCTTCAATAATGTCACAGAAAGCTACCAAATCGATGCCGCCCAATGCCTTGATGGAGGGCAAGTGCTTCCCGTTGGCAATACCGCCACACCCAATCATACCTGCTCTAATGTTTTTCATAAATATCCCCCCTGAATTTTCTCCCTGCCATTATAGAATATTCATACATGTTTGTCCAGAAGATGCGCCAAAGGACACCGTTATTTCATTGGCAATAAAAAACCGCCCCGGTTTTGCATACGTGGCGGCATGAAAGCTTTGATTGTAATCTTAGTCCTGCTTTTCTTCTTCGGCAGCAGTCGATACGTTTTCCTGGGTAGCTTCCTCGGAATCCGTTGCTTCCTCCAACGCGGCATAGACCCGGGGTGTGCTGACGGTAAAGACAAGGCGATCTTCCTCGGTGTCGGTCGTGATATTTTCAGGCAACTTAATGTCTGCGACATAGAGATTGTCGCCGGCACGCATATTGCCAATATCAACTTCGATTACATTAGGTATATCGGCGGGCAAGCCGCGAACTGAAAGCTGATCAAGATGCTGCAGGAATTCCAACCGCTCAATGTCCAGCGGCTCGCGATTGATGGGCTGGATCGCGACGTTGATGCGCGTTTCTTCTGTCATAAAGACCCGCTTGAAATCTACATGCAAGGGCGCCTGTGTCAGGGGAGCAGTCTGGACATCGCCCACCATGGCGTGGTATGCGGTTCCATTCTCGTCTTCCAACTTAAGCACAGCGGACATGCCGCCTTCGGCCAGGGCGCGCTTCAACTCGTCGTACCGTACAGCAATGCTGATTGATTCTTCGCCCTTGCAGGAGATAGAACCCGGTAAATATCCTTCTTTGCGCAGACGGGTATTACCGCCTTTGCTCATACTTTCTTTCAATAATACATGGATTGTGGTCATACACATTTACTTCCTTTCGGCAATTTAAGAAAAGTTTCATTTCAACAATTCTAAAGAAAATGATAGCATAAATCACGGACAATTGCAAATGTGAGAGGACGATGTATCCCCCGGCGTAATGCATCCCTGAAAGTCCAAATGGGCGGGTGTTGCGGGAAAAAGTAGTGAAAAAAGGGAAAAAAGATCTAAAAAATGTAGGTTTGTCAAACATATTGGACAGTGTGTTTTTTAAGGAACTCATTAGGAGAGAGGAAGGCAAGAGGTCTCATGGGTAGTTGATTGCTCCTTGTTTGCCGGGCAGCTAGCTGCCTGGCAAAATCGTTTATTGAGTAAAAGTACGTTTGCTGTAGAAGCGCTTCTGATCTTCTCTGTGGCTGCGTTCTACC
>CAZCBC010000072.1:4151-11663 GCA_964496775.1 uncultured Oscillospiraceae bacterium | reverse complement strand
TCCCGTCGCCGCCGCCGTGACCCAAATAGCGCAACTGGCCGGCAAAAAAGTCGGAAAAGGTGCTGACCAGCAAGCGCAATACATGATGAAGACGTCTGTCTGTCTTAGGTTTTAGATAAGACGCGGTAAACTGACGGAAGCTGGCCAGCAGCTTCTCTTTGCCAGACAGCAGATAAACGGCGAACACCAGGCCAATCACGGCATCCATCATCATATTGGCAGCGGAAGACAGAATACCGGTGGAACTGGAGATGCCGCCCACCAGGTATTGGTAGATCGCCTCCACCTGCTCCCTGACATCCCCCTGCTCGGGGACGGATAAATCCAGGTTGGCGCGTACACGCACACCAAGGTTGTTAACCCAGTCGATAGCCTGCCGCACCGCATCGGGCAACACAACGATGATGCTTTCGATCGCGTTTTTAACTTCGGGAATGATGACGACCAGCATCACCACAATGAGAGACACAACTAACAATACGGACAATAACAGGCAAACAGGCCGCTTCAGCTTGCGAAGCAGAGGCGTTTTGCGAAAAAAGAAAAATGTTCTTTCCATCCATCGCATCGGCATGTTGACTAACAACGCAATCACGCCGCCAACAAAAAAAGGCGACAGGACAGCCATCAATTTTTGGATAACGTCCATCACGCCTTCAAAGCGGAAAAGAACAAAAACAAACCCCATCAACAAAAGGATGGTAAACCTGTTTCGCTTCTGAGTGAACCATGTGGTCATCACGTTGTCCTCCCCCATTGGTGTACGAATTATAACAAATCCATAGGTCTGATACAAGGGAAAGGCCTTTTTGCTGCAAGTAAGATACCTGTGCAAATATTTATAAAAAAAGCCATGATATGCCTTGACAGGAAACGGTATCATGCTATAATAAGTATGAAGGTCAAAGAAGGTCAGTTATTCTTTGCCTTGAAGGAGGAGCGTATGAACGGAAATCAATATACACAAAAAAGTCAGGAAGCCCTGGTTAGGGCACAAACACTGGCCGCAGAATATAGCAACCAAACGTTAGAGCAGGTTCACCTGCTGAGCGCTTTACTGGAAGCGCCCGAAGGGCTGATTGCGCAGCTGCTGCAGAAGATGGGCAAAGACGCCCAAAGCCTGCACAAAGCTGCCATTGCCCAAGTGGAAAAGCTGCCCCGTATACGGGGCGCTGCCCAGGAGCAGGGAAAAACTTATATTTCCCAGGACATGGACAAGGCGCTGCGGGAAAGCGCCGCCATCGCCGGACGCATGAAGGACGAGTATATCTCTGTTGAGCACCTGTTCCTGTCCCTGCTGGAGCATGCAGATAATCCCGTAAAGGGCATTTTTAAGCAGTTTTCCATCGGCAAAGATGAGTTTCTAAACGCCTTATCCGCTGTGCGGGGCGCCACCCGGGTGACCAGCGATAATCCGGAAGATACCTACGACGCGCTGAGCAAGTACGGCGATGACCTGACACAGCTTGCAAGGCAGCAAAAGCTCGACCCCGTCATCGGGCGGGACAGCGAGATACGGGATGTTATCCGTATTTTAAGCCGAAAAACAAAAAACAACCCGGTATTAATCGGCGAACCCGGCGTTGGTAAAACCGCCATCGCTGAAGGCTTGGCCCAGCGCATCATCCGGGGCGACGTGCCGGATAACCTGAAAAACCGCACCATTTTTTCGCTGGATATGGGGGCGCTGATTGCCGGCGCCAAGTTCCGCGGCGAGTTTGAAGAACGCCTGAAGGCCGTACTGGCGGAAGTCAAAAAGAGCGACGGGCAAATCCTGCTATTTATTGATGAGCTGCATAACATTGTCGGGGCAGGCAAGGCGGAAGGCAGCATGGACGCGGGCAACCTGTTAAAACCCATGCTTGCCAGGGGAGAACTGTACTGCATCGGCGCCACCACCCTGGATGAATACCGCAAGTATATCGAAAAGGACGCGGCGCTGGAGAGACGTTTCCAGCCGGTCATGGTGGATGAGCCTACGGTGGAGGATACCATCTCCATCCTGAGGGGACTCAGGGAGCGCTACGAAGTGTTCCATGGCGTTAAAATACAGGATAATGCTCTGATTGCCGCCGCCACCCTGTCCCACCGCTACATTACAGACCGCTTTTTGCCCGATAAGGCCATCGACCTGGTGGACGAAGCCTGCGCCATGATTCGCACCGAAATGGACTCCATGCCCGCAGAACTGGATGAGGTGCGGCGTAAAATCATGCAGCTGGAAATCGAGGAAGCAGCGCTTAAAAAAGAGCAAGATAACCTGTCCAAAGTTCGCCTGCATGAATTGCAGGAAGAGTTAAGCAACCTGCGCGAACAGTTCTCCGAAATGACCGCTCAGTGGGAAAACGAAAAGAACGCCATCGGCCGCGTGCAGAAACTGCGGGAAGAGCTGGAGCAAGTGAACGCCGATATCGTTACGGCAGAGCGAAACTATGACTTGAACAAAGCGGCGGAACTAAAATACGGCTTGCTGCCCAAGCTGCAACAGCAGCTGAAGGAACAGGAAGAGCATGCCGCTGCGCAGGAAAAGGCCACCTATTTACGGGACAAGGTCACAGAAGAGGAGATTGCCCGCATCGTAGGCCGCTGGACGGGAATCCCCGTCAACAAGCTGGTGGAAAGCGACCGGGAGAAGCTGCTGCATCTGCCCGAAGAGTTGCATAAGCGGGTCATCGGCCAGGACGAAGCCATCACGGCGGTATCCAATGCCATTCTGCGCTCCCGGGCAGGCATTGCCGACGAGCGCCGCCCCATTGGCAGCTTCCTGTTTTTAGGCCCCACAGGCGTTGGTAAAACAGAATTAGCCAAGGCGCTGGCAGAAAACCTGTTCGATGATGAAAAAATGCTGATTCGCATTGACATGACCGAGTATATGGAAAAATTCTCTGTCAGCCGCCTCATCGGCGCCCCTCCCGGCTATGTAGGCTATGAGGAAGGCGGACAGTTAACCGAAGCAGTGCGGCGCAAGCCCTATTCCGTCATTCTGTTTGACGAGATGGAAAAGGCGCATCCCGATGTGTTTAACATTCTTTTGCAGATACTGGACGATGGACACGTTACCGACAGCCAGGGCAGAACGGTGGATTTTAAAAACACCATTCTGATTATGACCAGCAACTTAGGTTCCACCCAGATACTGGAGGGTATCGAGCAGGACGGCACTTTGACCGAACATGCTAAGGAAAGGGTCAACAGCCTGCTGCGCTCCACCTTCAGGCCGGAGTTCCTCAACCGTATTGATGAAACGGTATTCTTTACACCCTTAAGCCGGAACAATGTGCGGGACATCATCGACCTGCTGCTTCAGAGGCTGCAGGGCCGCCTGAAAGAAAAAGAACTGAGCCTGCAATTAACCAACGCCGCCATCGACCGCATGATGGCTCAGGGCTATGATCCCACCTACGGGGCGCGGCCCATGAAGCGGCTTTTGCAAAGCAAGATAGAAACCCTGGTTTCCCGTGCCATCGTGCAGGGTGACCTTTCCCCCGGCGATGTTTTGCAGGTAGATGTAGACGACCAAGACGGGTTCCGCCTGCAAACCATCCACCAGGAAGAAGGAGGCACAGTGAATTAATTACCCTATTACAAATGAGCGTATGGTCATTATGGCCATACGCTCATTTATAATATTTTTTACGACATCAGTAAATTTTCCCGGAGGCATCCTTATCCAAGATCAACTCCCAGTTAGGTATAGAGTAGGTATTTTCCAGTACCATACGGGCGGGAATCATGTCTAACCCATATAGCATCACCTCCATCTGACTTTCCGGGCCATTGCGCTCCACCTCTTCAGCCCCTTCAACAATGACACCAAAGAGAACACGCCACACCGGCTGCACCTGTCCATCCGCTGGAGCAGTATCGCTTTTTTCCACATAGTAGTAAGGTGGTGCTTCCAACCCAAATTTGGAAGCTACACTGCGGGCCATGGTTACTGCTTCCGGATATTTTTCCTCCGTCATATTTGTTGGGCACACATAGCCTTCATTGATAAAACTTTGCAACTTCTCAAGGGAGTCAAGGTTTTCAATCTTCTCCCTCACATTCTTTGGAACATAGTCCCCCACATTATGCAAGGAATCGTGGAGAAAGTTGCCAGCGAACTGTTGCTGAGGGGTTAGTTGATTCTTGAACTGCTGATATATTTCATCGTACTTGGTCTGATACTTCAACATGGTGTTGTCCATGTCCGGATCGGGAGTAGGTACCGCTTCAGCAAATACCACTTGGCCGAAAAACACCAACATAAGCACAGTAAACAAGCAAATTTTCAACTTCATAGAAAATCCCCTTTCTAATGTCTCTACTACTTAAGACAATAAAGAAAGGGGATTTGTTACATGTTCTAAAAATTATTTTATCTTGATAACACTTTGAGCAATTTTTATTACAACTTCAGGTAACTCCGTAACCGTTATTAGCAGAATTTTATCGTTTTGATTCCACACAATTGTGCTCTTTTCGCCGTTATAAGCCAACATTGCCTTCTGTCCATTAATTTCTACTTCTGATATTTCGTAGCCTTCAGTGTCAATGTTAGCTTCCACATTTGCATCGTTTTCGCTAAATATGAGTGTTCTATCATTGTCTGCAATATAAACCACATCTTGCATGGATTGCACACCATATGCACCATAGAACCTATACCCCTCCGGTATATACGAAGGATAATACTCCCCTCCCCACTGGGCAGGCACATTGAAAAATGTCGCCTCATCAGGAACCAAACTAATTTCAGTATATTGGGGGGTCACGCGGTATAAAAGTTTCATCACCATAACACGTACGTCAGAAGAAACAGCCAAGGCAGTACCAAGGCTGATAAAAGTTATCAGTAGCAACGCTACCGCTACCCGCAACACCCTTGGCAGAAAGCGCAGCCTTTTTCTTCTTGTTAATCGATTCAGTTCATGGTGTATAGCTGCAATGGTAGAAGGATTAGGTGCCATTTCGGCACTCTTTTCATTTTCCAAAGATAACGCTTCAGCTTCCTTAAGGGCAGCTTCCAAGAGAGCGATTTTTAATTTTGTTTCTCCCAACTGCTTTTTAAGCGCCTGCATGGTAAGCATATGCTCTGATTCATTATAATAGGTCTTCATGTTGCACCTCTTCCAATACATCCAGCAGCTTTTTACGAGTACGCGTAAGTAACACCCGTACACTTACCGGCTTCACGCCAAGTTTTTCCCCAATTTCTGCATCGGTATTCCCAAGGATATACTTCATCTCCATCAAGCTACGTTCCCTGCAAGGTAACAGTGCAATAGCCCCAGTAACTGCACTTTGCTCAACAGAAGAAAACACATCTTCCTCCACAGAGGCACAGGGTACAGTCAGGCTATCCAGATACTCACTTTCACCCCATAACAATTCTGGGCGGACACCACGCTTGCGCAGCAAATTAATCGCCCTATGCCTAATACTTATAACAATATAACTGCGCAAAGTGTTACATTCCATATCCATCAACATAGGCGCCTTTTTGCATAATGCAATGCAAGTATCCTGAATAACGTCTTCTGCATCCTGCAAATGATGTAGTACACCCATTGCAATATTACGCATATCCCGATAATAGTTCAAATAGACTTTTTCCATAAATGCACGCTGGTCTTCATCTGTCAGTGTCATGATACAAAGTGGGAACATGGAACCTCCCTCCGTTATTTACCCATGTATTTGGAGCATACCATCAACGTCTTTTTTAACAGTATAACACGGCTTCCCCTCTGAATTGCAAGTTTCCGGCGATTGTGCTCTGTGCGAAGAATGTGGTATAATGACGCGAACATCATGGGAGGTGTAAGAATGGCCCAAAAGGGGAAAATGGTCTGGAATGTACCCAATGTGCTCACCATTCTGCGGTTATTGCTGATTCCCTTCTTCTGTGTGTTGATGATGCAGGACAAAATGACTGAATCGCTTATCGTATATCTGGCAGCCGGGGCAACAGACCTGCTGGACGGTTACCTGGCTAGAAAAAATAACGAGATTACCGCCTTTGGCAAGCTGATGGACCCTCTGGCAGACAAGCTGATGGTGGTCTGCCTGATGATTGGCCTGGTTATTAAAGGCATCATCCCTCTGGCAGCCTGTATCATTCTGACGATTAAAGAACTCCTGATGGGTATCGGTTCCCTGATTCTCCTGAAGCGTGATGTCGTCGTCTACAGCAAGCGCATCGGTAAAATCGCCCAGTTTACCCTGTTTGTGTCTCTGGTGCTTTGCTATTTTCATGAGCATTTTGCACGCATAGGCTTTCCATTGCATCTGTATCTTCTGTGGCTTGGCGTGGTGCTGGCCCTTATCTCCTTATATTACTATTATAGAACCAATCTGAAGTATGTTTTCTTTCCACCGGACAATCAAGGTTGACAATCCTTGTCAACCTCTATAAAATAACCAAAACAATCGGGAGGAAATGCCATGTTAAGAGATAATATCCGTGAAGGCTTAACCTTTGACGACGTCCTGTTGGTGCCGCGCAAAAGCCAGGTGCTGCCCAAGGACGTCGATTTGTCTGTGCAGCTGACGAAAAAAATCAAGCTAAACATTCCGCTGATGTCCGCCGCCATGGACACCGTTACCGACGCGCGTATGGGCATTGCCATCGCCCGGGAGGGCGGTCTGGGCATCATTCATAAGAACATGTCCATTGAGCAGCAGGCAAGCCAGGTAGATAAGGTAAAGCGAAGCGAGCATGGCGTTATCACCGACCCCTTTTATCTATCCCCCGACCATCTTGTTTCCGACGCCAAGGCGCTTATGGCCCGCTACCGCATCAGCGGTGTGCCCATCACGGATGAGAACAAAGTATTAGTAGGCATCTTAACCAACCGGGATTTGCGTTTCGAAACAGACGACAGCAAAAGAATAGGCGATGTGATGACCAGCAAAAACCTGGTCACCGCTGCCGAAGGCATCGTGCTGGAAGAGGCGAAAAAAATCCTCGCCGCTCATCGCATTGAGAAACTGCCTCTGGTGGACTCCGGTTATCACCTCCGGGGGCTGATTACCATCAAAGATATTGAAAAAGCCCACAAATACCCCAACAGCGCCAAGGACAGCAATGGCCGCCTGCTGTGCGCCGCTGCCGTTGGCATTACAGGCGATACCCTGCAGCGGGTGCAAGCTTTGGTAGACGCCAAGGTGGATGTCATTTCCATCGACACTGCCCATGGCCACAGCATGGGTGTATTGAAGGCAGTGGAGCAGATTCGCGACGCCTTCCCCAACATCACGCTTTTTGCGGGCAATGTAGCCACCGCCGCCGCCACCCGCGACCTGATCAGCGCCGGCGCAGACTGCATCAAGGTAGGTATCGGCCCTGGTTCCATATGCACCACAAGGGTGGTTGCAGGCATAGGCGTGCCCCAGATTACCGCCGTGGCGGATTGCGCCAATGAGGCAGTCAAGCACGGCATCACCGTTATTGCCGACGGCGGCGTTAAATATTCCGGTGATATCGCCAAAGCTATCGCTGCCGGTGCTTCCGCCGTCATGTTGGGC